>JAMPCE010000055.1 GCA_023666335.1 bacterium | reverse complement strand
GTGATGTGCCCATTTTACGATACTTTTCAGATGTGCAATTTCGATACCGATATCGGCACCGAGGAACTGGCGCACCTGGAAATGGTCGCCGCCATCATCCACCAGCTGACAAAGAACCTCTCGATGGAAGAGATCGAGAAATCCGGTTTCGCCAATTACTATGTGGACCATACCATCGGCATCTGGCCGCAGGCGGCAGGCGGCGTTCCCTTCAATGCCTGCGAGTTCCAGTCCAAAGGCGACATCATCACCGACTTAATGGAAGATATGGCGGCAGAGCAGAAAGCCCGCACCACTTACGACAACATCCTCCGTCTCGTGAGAGACTGTCCCGATGTCGCAGAACCGATCAAATTTTTACGGATGCGCGAAGTCGTGCATTTCCAGAGATTCGGTGAAGCGCTGCGGATCGTGCAGGATCGCTTGAACGAGAAGAACTTCTATGCGTTCAATCCGGGATTTGACTGCAATCCGGCGAAGAATGCGAACTAAAGTTCTGTAAGATATCACTCAACCCAACGATAAAAGGGTGGCGCTGCATCATCAAAACTGATACGCAAAAAGTGCCACTCTTTACATAGATTACACATAAAACTATTTGGTCAATTATCCCCATAATCTCATCTATCGTTTTTCTTACTTCTAAACCAATCTATATTTAGATTGTTTAAGCTGATAATAAGGTGTAGCACATTTTTCATCAAATCCATTTTCAAAAATTACCCAGTCATTTATGAGATCCATAGCGTAATCTTTATGCTCTTTCTTTATTTCTACTCCTAAATAGTCAAGAAACGAAATCCTGAGAGCCAGTTCTACTACATAAGTAAAATACCAGCTTATGTAATACTTGGCATCATCCTCGGATTTAAACATATGTGTTGCAATGCTGTCCTTTTTATAAATATAATGGTCAACTTCATTTCTTTCCTGAGCCAAAACATAACAAAAATCATCTCGATTCATCCCCATCAGCTTAAGACCATACAAAATCCTATCAGCATCTAATGCTCTTTTTATAACTCGCTCAAAATTGGTTTTGACATTTTTAGTCTCTTTATAGGTGTTATTAACAAATCCATCGCAAACATTCAAATATAATGACAAGCGATGATCTTCATTGATTTTCTCATATCCATCCGAATGTAGATAAAAAAATGCATTGACTACCGATTTTGTCATTTTTTCATTCTCTTTTCCTTCATTTCTCATCTTATCAAATTTTTTTAAAACATTTTCTGACAGATTTCGTTCCGCACGCCCTAACAATATAGCTGACGAAATCCACTGGCGACCAGACTTATAAAAAGCAACCCTGATTAAATCATCAATATTTTTTTCTTCATCATCAATTGTCAGCTTCAGAGGGCTGTAAAAATACCCATCATATAAAAACAAGACTTCCCATACAATATAAAATGCCTTTTTGACAGTTTCCGCTTTTCCTTCTAAAATCATGCTACATTTTCTATCTTTAATTTCTATTGAAATATCAACGCTCTCAAATTCTGTTCTGATCTGCTGATTGCTCCATGAACGAATATAATCGCCTATTTCCATTTCAACTTTCCAAATCATTTTTTAAACACTTTCTATATCTTTAAACAAAACTTGGAACTTATTAATATCACATTTCCAAATCACTTTTTCCTAAATTACATACCGAACAAAGAGTTTGTAAGTTTTCCAATACGGTTTCACCGCCTTTAGACCATGGAACAATATGATCTACATGCAATTCAATATCTGGATTTTTTGCTGGTGAATTTCCACATATACAACATTTGAAATTATCACGTTGCATGACTTTAAATCGAAGTCTATAATTCACATCTCTTGAAGTCATATGCCGAAAGTCCTCTGTTGTTTTATGAAAGACAATATCTTTATCAATATTATTCAAATCATCAGAAAGCGCATTATCAACTAACACATCATCATTTGTATTTGTATTTTCAATATATTGTATAAATGCTTGCAACGCTCCACGCCATCCTCCAAAATGTTCTGCATAAGCATGTAAAGAATAATTTGCTATTCCTGATTTCATATCGGTAGTCGTTGGCTGACGTCCTAATTTAATCCAAATCCGTTCAATTTCTTTTAACAAATCTTCATCATCAATACGATGTACAGATACTTGCACATACGGTTCTAATCCTGCCTGCTTTAATGCTTCATTCCAAGTTGAAAAACGCTTAAAACAAGTACTGCTCGAAAAAGTACCATATGTATTATACTCTTGGCTATTAATAGATTCTTTATTAAGTAATTTAGCAACTCGTTTTATATCTTTTAATAATTCGCATGTATCAACTGTGTGATGTTCATGACCTCCTAGTGCTGCTGATAACTGATAAACATTAGCTTGCATACCACATAATTCCAATGCTTTGTTCCAACTTCCAAATCTTCTGCGTATTGTATTTGTTCCATATTTACCCTGTTTTTTATAATCTCTTTGCGTTAATGGATTTTTATCCAGAAATTTGGCAACTCTTTTTATATCTGCCAATAATTCTTTATTAGGTACATTCCTATGATATTCATTCAACTTAAACTCCATTTTATCACCTCGTCTATAATCGCATCATATATCAGCAATTTCCTCTAACATCCTCACTTCTACGGATGAATTTTTAATAAAAAAATAAGTTCTGTCACATTTTGTCAGAAAAATCTCAGTAACTGTAAATATTTCTTCCCCTCACTTTCCGCATTTCGTTCCCCAAACCGCTTAAACCGATTATAATCACTTTCATAAAACCCCAGCACTTTATCTATATTCTCACAATCCAAATATACTACCCCTCCGCCAACATAATGCTGTACGTGTTTCAATATCTCAAAAGTCAAATCCATAAGTTCATTTCCGCTAATTTCCCATTCCTCCAAAATTGCACTGTTTTTTCCAAACTGAGCAATTAAAAATGCCGACACATTGTATCTATCTGTTTCCTCATCCAATTTTGCATACCTTGATAGTTTCCGTCGAGCTGTATTACTAATGTTGCTATTTGTTACTTCAAGTGCTTTATGCGCCAACGTAAATATTCCCACCAATATTCTTTCTCTGTTATCCGTTTTTCTTATGACCAAATATGTAATGGATAACTTTTTCTTTGCAAACTCAATCGACTTATTACGGATAAAATCCTCCACTTCGCTATTTAATGGAGACGAAAAATCGGAGAGAAGCCTCTGCAATTTCTCCTCCCCGATTGCCTGTAGAATATCCAGAATATTAACAGCTATACATTCATTCATCATTCGTTATCCTCATCTGTCATAAATTTCTGTATCATTTCTATATTTGTCACAAGTGGAATCACAGGTGCAGATGGCACTCTCTCCGGCTCCGCTGCCGATGCATCCAAGGCATCTGCAAAAATTTCTACCTGCTGAGGATCTGTAATCCTTACATTGGAAAAAATACTTGATGTTGCCATAAAAACACCTCCTTGCAAAAATCATTTAACGGCAGCTCTATTTCTCGATTTTTATTATACACAATCTACACAAAAAAATCAATAAGGTGCGGTGATGTGCCCATTTTATGATACTTTTCAGATGTGCAATTTCGGTACCGACATCGGCACCGAGGAACTGGCGCACCTGGAAATGGTCGCCGCCATCATCCACCAGCTGACAAAGAACCTCTCGATGGAAGAGATCGAGAAATCCGGTTTCGCCAATTACTATGTGGACCATACCATCGGCATCTGGCCGCAGGCGGCAGGCGGCGTTCCCTTCAATGCCTGCGAGTTCCAGTCCAAAGGCGACATCATCACCGACTTAATGGAAGATATGGCGGCAGAGCAGAAAGCCCGCACCACTTACGACAACATCCTCCGTCTCGTGAGAGACTGTCCCGATGTCGCAGAACCGATCAAATTTTTACGGATGCGCGAAGTCGTGCATTTCCAGAGATTCGGTGAAGCGCTGCGGATCGTGCAGGATCGCTTGAACGAGAAGAACTTCTATGCGTTCAATCCGGGATTTGACTGCAATCCGGCGAAGAATGCGAACTAAAGTTCTGTAAGATATCCTTCATAATATCGATATAGGGCGGCACTGCATTATCAACCGATAGGCGAGTGACACCCTTTACATAGATTACACATAAAACTATTTGGTCAATTATCCCCACAATCTCACTAAATTACATTTTCATAATCCTGTAATTCATGATACATACCTTCAATTATCACGATTTTACCTTTTATTCGATATACTAATAAGTATTTATGCCTCTTGAAATGAACTTTATGAAATCCCAACTTTCTCAAACGCTCGCTATTGCAATATCCCAAACTATCTGCTTGTCTCTCAAGCATCTCTATTGTATCATCAAAATCCTGCATTAAATTAACTGCCGCTTGCGGATTCATAAGTACATTGTAAATATAATCCACGAATTTATCATATTGTCGATTTGCCAAATCTGAAATCTCTACTTTATATTGCATATTTCTCCTTCATTCGCTGAGACACGATATCAGCTGATGTTGTAGCCCCCATATCGCTTTTTTTCATAGACTCTGTAAGCTGTTTTACAATAACCTCCTCGCTTAAAGCCTCCATAGGCATATCACCCATATCCTTAAAAATGAGATATTGTATATACTTTTGAACTTCTCTTAATTTTTCTTCTGGCATTGTTTCAAGCATCGAAATCGTATATTCTAACGTACTCATAAGCACCTCCTACTATCCGTTTTTGTCTAGATTATTATAATATATAATTCCGCTTAAATCAATCATTTTGGTTCTGTGCCCATTTTACGCTGCTTTCCAGATGCGCAACTTCGCTACGACATCGGCACCGAAGAACTGGCGCACCTGGAAATATTATTCCGATAACACCTCTAACCACGCGTCGCTTTCCAAACCAATTCTCTCCTCTTCCGCTCCATCCAGCGAAATCAGCAGCACCCTGTCATATTCTCCGTTCCGGTCACTGTCAAACTTTATCTGCGCATACTGATTCCCCACATAATAAGCCGTACCGCCGCCCTCCAGCAATTCATAAGACGCTTCCGCCGCATCGCTTGCAGACAACGCGTCAGCTAACTCTGCAACTGACATTTCTGCCGTAAACCCGTCCAGCAAAGCGCCGATGGAACCCTGTATCCGAACCGGCATCGTATCATCCGATAACACGGAAGCCGCTGCGTCTTCATCATATTCTCCCGCATATATGACACAGAGCGGAGTATCGGGAATTTCTCCGATAAAGCGGTCACCATGATAGAACTCTGCTTCCTTTCCTGTCTGTTCCTGAAATACATGATAAGGCATTGCAGTATACTCTTCTGCTGTTTCTGAGACATAAATATCATTTTGCCCGCAGGCAGATAACAGGACTCCTATGCACGATAAAATTGCTATCCATTTTCCTCTCATTTTGATTTTTCCTTAATTCTTTTTTTGCGTTTTACAATGCAATCAACTTCTTTCAGTTTCGCCTAAAACGATCACCGGTTAATAAATTATATCATAGTAGTACCAATGATCCGTAATTTCACTGTAATCATAAGTGCGATATATCGTAAATAGATTGTATTCAAGGAGTTTCTCCGGCACTCCCCCGGCCAAATAAAAACAGCCCATTTCCTCGCTGGAACTTACTATCCCGGATGTATAGGTTTCAAAAAGAACAATGTCCACATCAGAATCTTTATAGACCATTATTTTTTTGATCTCTAATTCTTCCAACAGGCGGCAAACTTCTTCCAGATCAAAAGACTCCTCATCTACATCTCTCGAAGAACCCAAACTCTGAAGTTCCCTTTCCTCTATATCCAACACAAAATCCAAATCATACTCCGGACTTAATACCTGAGAAACGATCTCCTGCAATGTTTCCTGATTTTCAATCACGACCTCAGAAATTTTCTCAGCATTATCCAATTTACCATCTCCATCGAACGCTACCAAGTATATCAAAAAAGCAAACGGCGAACTAAAAATCGCAATTACGACCGCAACCATTGCAATGATGATAAGAATGGTAATAACTACAATCTTTAATATGTCATTTTTCTTTTTTGGGATTCCTTCACGATCTTTTGATTCTTTCATTTGCAAAGCTTCCTCCTCTACTGCTTTTTTACTTTTTCTGTTTTTATGAATCACATCCGGTATCTTTTTCTTCCACATATTTTATTGTGATTCCCAGATAATTGTCATACATCATTTTATGGATGATCAAATAATAGCCAAACGATATCGGCCATACCAGACACGCCGCCAGTTTGAATGCCGCATGTTTGAATGCCGCAGAGCGGCTGAATTTTTGGCGATTGCTCAACATTTCCAATTTCATGAGCCGTTTCCCCAAATCCAATTTTGGATTGCGATCAAGGGCAAAAAAGTATCCCCACAGGAAAACCATGCCGCATCCGATCATAGAAAGCGTGATCGTAAATGCCACATTCCTGTTCTCTGTCCACAAAAAGGAGGTGACCGTCAAAATGCCCGCCGCCGCCAATCCAAAGACGGTGCAAAACAAAGCATAGTCAATGATAAATGCAATTGCCCGCCTTATCGTTATCTCTTTCAGACTGTGATCATCTTCCTTGTCAGGCAGAGCAGAAGCGACCGCATAAGCATGATTTTCCATGCCTTTCTCCCTGACTTTATCGTAGGGCATCTTCCCCATAAACAGGAAATACACCACTGTCACCACATAGAAAACACATGCACCCGTCTTAAACAATGCGACACGCACCGCTTGTCTGTTTCCGGCTTTCCCATAGGCCGGCTCGTACTTCATAAGCTTTTTCCCGATGGAAATGCCTGCCTTTTCACTTAAGAAAAAATACAGAAAATGTATGCACAGCATGACTGCGATATACAATAGGATCAGAACCCCGGTCTTCCAAAGATGCCGTTTTCTTGTGATGGATATGACCCGGTTATGTACCGCACTTGAAAGACTGACCGCCACACAATAAGCCACGATCGTCATGAACCTTATGATCAATACATCCGCAACAGCCGCAATGCTTCTCTTTTTGATATCCATGATCATCTCCCGTAATTGAATTTGTCAAACGCCCAGCCCCACTTGTTGAAAAAAGGAAAAAAATTGATATGTTCTCTCAGTTCTTCACTGTACACCGGATTGGATAAATGCAGCTTCGCTGTGTATACCTTGTCTTCTTTCTCATAGCGCACATCTTTCCGTGGAACTTCATAATAATAGATCATGCTTGTTTCCGGCTTATTTTTATAGGAAAACTCTGGTGAAAGATAGGGAACATCCTCCTGCCATGCGACCTCTCTTTCCATGGCATAGATCTGATCGAGCGGATAATTGATGGAAAGGACCAGCATATTCTCCGCATAATCAAATGCTTCCGCATATGTCCCGTCCATTCCGTATGCGGCGTATTCCGTTTCAAATTCTTCCCGGTCATTTATCACAAACGCCCAGGGTTCCCTGTAATAATAAAACGCCCCTTTCCAGTCTGCGCCTTCCGTGCGCTCCTGATCGAGCATTTTACTCCCCAAATAGTGATAGGGCACGTTCACCGCACTGTCATATTCATCCGCGACCATACAGGCGATCATCGGACCGACCAACGGCTCGCCCAGACAAAGGAGACCATAGCGGTAGTCTATGATCGTCAACACCAGCAATAATCCGCACAGGAAACATGCCCTTTCTTTTTGTTTCATCTCACTCTCCCTGCTTTTTATCCCTCTCTTAGTGGAATCTAATGCTGAACACTCTTCATCTTCTCTTCCATATTTTTGGCATACACAGGCGCCATACATTTTTCCAGAACGGGAATCAATTCATGGTCAAAATTCTCACGTACTGTCGTCTCTTTCCCGATGACCAGCACCGCTTCGGTTTCCGGCGTGCTTGCTTTCCATCCGGCTGTCTCCGGATTCTCCGGACTGCCTGTTTTGGCAAACGCCATGACGGAATCAAAAATCAGTTTTTCGATGCGCTCCGTAACACCCTCCTCCTGCGTGTAGGGCGTAAACTGTGTATTATGGAAAAAATAAGGGATATCGGCACAGTGCCAGGGCGTTCGTCCGCCGTCAAAATTCATATCCAGGTCAAACAGATAGGACCATACGTTTCCGCCGCATTGACTCCGCTCCCTGACATAATCGATCAGCGGTTTTCTGAAAACAAAATCCATCGTCAAAAGATCAACGGGATTACGTTTCGGATATGTCTTTTGGAACAGTTCGACCAATTCTTTGGAAGCCTCCGTTCCCACCTCTTTCTCCACAACGCGGATCCCCTCTTCCCTTGTCAGGCGGGCGCGCTGATAGGGAGTCGGTGCAAAAGAGTTGAACTCTCCAAAGACGCTGCCTGCCATCAACGGCACATGCGCCGTCTCTTTTCGGAATCCGTGTTTGAGCGGATCTCCCTTATAAAAATCATTTACATACGGCGCGCAGCCGATATATTCTCCCTCCTGCGCAAGCGCCGGCGTTACTTTCAGATATGCCGCCGCCAGTTTTTCATAAGGGACTGTCTCCAGAGATCTCACATCGCTCACCCCGAGTTCCTCCATAAGCGCCAGCCCCAGTTTTTCTCCGCTGCCCTGCCCGTCGGCAAGGATGTCTTCGCCGATCACGCCGCTCATATTGATTCCTCTGGCATACAATCCGTCCGCCGCAGGGCTCTGCAACAGCGCAGTCACTTTTGCGCCGCCGCCCGACTGCCCGAAAATGGTCACATTCTCCGGGTCGCCGCCAAATCTCTCAATGTTGTCACGCACCCACTTTAATGCGGCGATCAGATCGTCCGTCCCAGCATTTCCGGAATTGATATATTCCTCCCCGAAAGCGGAAAGGTCGCAGTATCCCAGTATATTCAGCCTGTGATTCACAGACACCACCACAACCTGCCCGAACTTACACATATTTCCGCCCTCATAGGCGATCTGCTCGATCGAGGAACCTTCTGTGTACCCGCCGCCGTGAAACCATACCATGACCGGACGCTTCCCGTCATCCAATGCCGGCGTCCAGACATTCAGATTCTGGCAATTCTCGTTCATCACCCAGTAGCGATGCGGCACCAGCAGCTCGCCGTCCGGCTTTGGCAGTTCCATAAGCGGGCACACATATCCGTAACTTGTCGCCTGCAATACTTCCTTCCACGGTTCTACCGGCTCCGGCGCATGAAACCGTTTTGCTTTCGCATACGGGATGCCCTTAAACAAAAACGCGCCGTCATAAAAATAACCGCGCACTTTTCCGCTTCCTGTTTCCACCAGCGCCGTATCTTCGTCATAAATAAATTTCTTCGCCATACCATTTCCCTCCGTCTTAACTCTCCACCAGCTCCCGCAGCTTTCCGATCCCGACAGGCTTGGAGTAAAAATATCCCTGAAACCAGGTAGCGTGATAAAGCCGCAGATAATCTTGCAGTTCTTCCGTCTCCACGCCCTCCAGGCAGGTGGTCATGCCGCAGCTGTTGGCAAAATCAACGATCGACCTGACCATCGCCTGTTTTTTGGTATCCTCTGTGATTCCCCGGATGAAACTCATATCCAGCTTGATCTCGTCCATCGGCGCGTAGAGCACGATCCCTGACGAAGCGCTCCCCGTCCCGTAATCATCCATCGCCATGCGAATGCCCTGGCTCTGAAAAAATTCCACTTCCCGCCGAATCACATCAAGCGGCATATCCCGACATCGTTCCGTCAGTTCCAGACACAGATGATCCGCAGGGAATCCTGTCTCCTCCAAAATGCGCAGCACCTCCGCGCGAAACTCCTCCCGCTCCATCTGCCTTGCCGATACATTGACATTTACGACAAACTCCGGCAGAATAGAAAGCATTTCTTTCGTTTCCTGCAAGGCTTTTCGCAGCACAAAATTGCCCAGATCGTACATGGCGGGATCCGTCTCCATCCATTCGATAAAGCGTCCCGGCGACACGATCCCGTAAGGTTCCCTGCACCATCTGACCAACGCTTCCGCCCCGATGATGCGGCCGGTCTTTGAGATGACGATCGGCTGGTACTCCACATAAAAGCCTGCGCAGCCCTCTCTCACCGACTGATGGATCACCTTCATCAGATCCAGATCCACGCTGCACGCCGTCTGCACTTCATCGTTAAAAATAATCAGTTTTCCCTGATGCTCCGCCTCCGAGTGTCCCACCGCATAGGCTACTTTGGAACTTAAGGAATCCGCTTTGCCCTCATACTTTTCAATCAAAATGGCGCCGGCGCATATTTTCAGCGCAACTCTCCTGTTATCTGTCCAGATCCCGCCCGCCAGTCTGTCCCTGATCTTCTGTTCCATGACAAGAAGTTGTTCCCGCCCGCAGCCGCTGAAAATAAAGCCGAACTGTGGACCGTCCAGCCGATAGACCGCGCTGTTTTCATCCATCATAAAAATGAATTGCAGCGCCGTCTCTTTTAGGATGTGATCGGTAAATTCATTTCCGTAAATGATATTCAGGTTGTTAAAGCGTTCCAGCTTGATCATCAGCACTGCAAAAGGCTCATTCCCCTTAATCGTCGCATCGAGATCCGCCGTGAATCTCGCCTGCGAGTACAGATCCGTCAGCGCATCAATCTTTGGCAGGACGTTTTCGTTATGCAGCAGGATGAGGAGATACCGCTCCCCGCTCTCCCCGTCCGCCACGATATCCGTGTGAAAACTGAACATACGATATTCGCCGAAAGCATCCTTCATCCGCACACACAGTTCTCTGTCCAGATTTTTCCCCACGACCCGCTCCGGGATAGCCTCCTCATACTCCCAAAGGTCATCCGGATGAATCAAACCGCGCATGACCGCATAGTGATCGTCGGCATAAGTATCCCCGATGCCGAAATATTCTTTCATGGTATCGGAAAACCACGCCCTGTTCTGCTGTAAATGCAGCAGATAGATGTAGTTATCCTCCGCCAGCCGGTTGAGCGTATTGACCATAGAATCTATGTAGTGTTCATTGCCCTGCCAAAATCCCTGTTCTCTCATAGGCACCCCGTTTCTTTTGTCTCAGATACTCGCCGCGATGATCTCCATCTCTCCTTGCAGTTCTACTTTCCCATAACCGCAGGGCAGGATGAAATGATCGCCCTTTTGTATCATCTGTCCGTTGATCAGTCCCACTCCCGCGATCACGCTCATGATAAGGAAAGGATGTTCCTGCGGGAAAGAGAGAAGATTTGTCACGTCGATCTTCCACACCTTGTAATACGGGCAGGAGATCAGCAGATTCTTCTGGTTCTTCGGCAGATCAGACGCATCCGTAACGCACTGCGCCGCTTCTTTTGCCGGAACCGTGATCACGTCGATGCTCTGCTCCACATGAAGCTGTCTCGGCTTCCCGTCGCTCAACCTGTCATAGTCATAGACCCGATAGGTGATATCCGAATTCTGCTGCGTCTCCAGAAGCATGATGCCGCCTTTGATCGCATGAACGGTGCCGGGATCGATCTGGATAAAATCCCCTTTCTTCACAGGAATCTCCCGGATAAACTCGCCCCAGCGTCCCTCGCGGATCATTGCGCTTAACTCTTCTTTGTCTTTTGCGTTGTGACCGATCACCAGCGCCGCATCCGCTTCACAGTCTAAAATATACCAACATTCCGTCTTCCCGAGCGATCCGTTCTCATGCGCGTTCGCATAAGTGTCATCGGGATGTACCTGAATGCTCAAATCGCTTTTCGCGTCAATGATCTTTGTGAGCAGCGGGAAGCGGTCAAGTTTCGTATTCCCAAAGAGCGTCGGCTCCTCCTCCCAGAGTGCGGAAAGCGTTTTCCCCGCATAGATTCCCTCCCGCACGGTGCAGTCGCCGTTCGGGTGCGCGCTGACCGCCCAGCACTCGCCGGTCCCCGGCCCCGGAATCTCATAAGGCCAGTCCGTTCCCAGACGTTCTCCGCCCCAGATCATCTGCTTGAAGACAGGGCTTAAGAACAGGATGGGTCTTTCTTTTTGATTAATTGACAGGATCTCTCCGTTTGTCTCCATCACTTTCTGATACCAGTAAGCGGAATCTTTTGCGATCCTCTTCTGCGTCTGGAAATCTACATAGACCAGGCCAAACCGCTCGGTATAGCCCTTGCTCCACTCGAAATTATCTAAGAAAGTCCACTCGAAATACCCTCTCACATCCACACCGTCGTCCGCCGCCTGCTGCAAAGCCGACAGATATTGATCCAAAAATGTGATGCGGTTGGGATCATGCACCCTGCCGTCTATAGACACAATATCGTGACAGGACATGCCGTTCTCCGTAATGTATAGCGGGAGTTTATATCTCTCATACAGGAATTTTACGCCCCAGTACAGGCACTCCGGCGTCACAGGCCAGCCCGCCGCCGTCTTGGGAAAACCTGCCGGACGGTCCACAAACTCCGGCTCCCCGTCCGCGCCCGCGCGCACCATATAGCCGTTATAAATATTCTGTCCCATAAAATCAAGCGGCTGGGCAATCAGCTCCATATCCTCTTTCGTAAACTCCGGCAGATACTCCTTGAACTGCTGTAATCCCACTTCCGGATACGCTCCCAAAAAGACCGGATCGGAAAACCACGCTACATTCCAGGTCCAGTTGTCGATCGGATTGTAAAAAGAGAAAAGCACCTTTCTCGCCGCCTCGATATCCTGCGGACTGTCGGTCGCGGGATACGCCATTCCGCAGGTGGGCGCATACCCTACCTGAATGGGACGCTTGGCATATTTGCGCAGATTGATCACAGCCTTTCCGTGGGCGCGCAGCGCATTGTGCGTGATCTGGAACGTCTCCTTGACCGGAAGTTTTTTGCCCGGCGCATTGATGCCGTGCAGATGGCCGAGTCCGACAAAACACTGCGGCTCGTTCAGCGTGATGAAATATTCGCAGAGATCGGAAAAGTTTTCCGCCACCACCTTTGCATACTCGCCGAACCATTCTATGATCTCCTCATTCAGCCAGCCGCCCTTATCCTGCAATGCCTGCGGCAGCTCCCAGTGGTACATGGTAAGATACGGCGTGATCCCGTTCTTTTTCATCTCTAACATCATATCACGGTAAAGCTGCACCGCCTTTTCATTGACGCGCCCTGTTCCCTCGGGCATCAGTCTCGCCCAACTGACCGAAAAGCGGTAAGCTTTCACGCCCAGAAGCCGCATCATCTGATAATCCTCGCGATAACGGTGCATATGATCGCAGGACACATAGGCGTCCGTATGATCCAGAATATTGCCTTCTTCCGTAAACGTATCCCATATCATTTTTCCCGCGCCGTCCGCAGGGTCTCTCCCCTCTACCTGATAAGCGCTGCTTGCCACGCCCCAGACAAAATCCTCTCGAAACATATGTATTTTCCTCCCTTTCCCACAACATATTTTTTAATCTGTGCTTTCTGCATCCTGTGTAAATCCGACAGCCGCCGCTACGCCGAAGCAATGACCGACACCAGATAAAACGGAACCGCGTCATTCTCATGCGTCTCTTTCAGCCGGATCTCTACGCTGTGCGGACCTCCCCCGATATGATGCGCCACCGTCTCGATGTAAAGGCAGTCCCCCCATGTCTCATCGAAATTCGCATCCAGAATGACGGCGTTTTCCTCGTCACCGTCCACCACCGCAACCGCGATCGGCGCGGGCTGTTTCACGGATTTACGATACTGCACGGCGATTTCCGTGCCTTCCACCTGAAAGCAGATCTTCGCCCCCTGCTTAGAAGCCGTCCACCCTCTGCGGAACATATCGTTCACATATTTCTGCAAGGTCGGATCCGCCGCAAAGCCGTCAACCACAGGCGTACTGTTATGATTTTGAAGCCGTACCGCTCCCTCGTAGGTATTCTTCGTGAGAGGCGCAGGCATAGGGGACGGTGCCTCCTCTTCCTCCATCTGCTGACAGATCCGATCCAGACAATCCGTAATGACCTCCGCCAACAGCGCGTGCCCCTCCGTGTTGGGATGCAGATCGTCCGGCGTGATCTCCCTTGCGGGAATGTGTCCGTCCGCCACTTCCTTGTAGATCGTGGACTTCATGCTGACGCTCGGCAAGTTATAGTGTGCGCCGATCTCCCTGTGTTTCTCCTCTGCACTGACACCCGTGTCATAAAATACGTTATGTACCAGAAGGACTGCCGGAGAATAGGCATTGCCGTACACTTTCCTGACCAATCCCTCGTAGGTCTCCTGAAAGAAATCCGTATTCTCGTCATTGACCGAAAACTCGATCACCACAAAGTCCGGCTGATAGCGGAGCACATCCTCCTCCACCCGCGAGACCCCGAACTGGGAGGTGGTCCCGCCCACCCCCGCGTTCACATAGGTAAAAGCCGTCTTCGGAAACCGTCTCACGAACCAGTCATAGACCAGATACGCATAGCAGTTTGTATACTGAGAGGAAACGGAACCCTGCGTGATCGAACCTCCCAGAAAGGCAAGTGTGATCCGATCACCGTTTTTTGCCCGCCGCATCAGTTCTTTGAGTCGATAGAGATTCCCCCGATTGACCCAGCCATCTTTTGCATTTACCACATACCCCATACACCGATCCTCCTGTTTCTATTCTATTTTTCCCGATTAGCCTGCCTGATCAAAATCCATTCCTGCACATCTTCCTTTCTATTTTACTATCAACCCGGCGGAATAACAAGACAAACGTTTACTGTTTTGCTTCCGGCAGGCGCAGGCGTAAAAGACGCTTCGCAAGCTGTTTCAGATTGAAGGGAAGCAGCGGATAGATATAGCTTTTATCCGAAAGCGTCTTATTGCACACAACGGACAGCAGGCAGAATACGATCGCGCCGATATAGCCGTAGATTCCGAAGATCGCCGTCAGGATCAGATTGATGATCCGCATGAATTTCAGGGCGTAGCCAAGCTCATAGTTCTGCTGCGTGTAATTGGCGATCGCCACAAACGCCATGTATAACATGACCTCTGAGTTGAACCAGCCGCTGTTTACGGAAAACTCGCCCAATACCAGCGCCGCCATCACACTTAAAGGAGTACTTAACATATTCGGCGTATTGACCGCCGCCAGTTTCAGACCGTCTATCGCCAGTTCCAGGATCAAAAACTGCGCGATCAGCGGAATATTGGACTCCTCCTGCAGCATGATGAACTGAAAGCTTTCCGGCACCCACTGCGGATTCTGCATCAACAGCAGAAACGTCGGCGTCATGATATAGGTGAGGATGGCAATGAGAAACCGCGTCAGCCGCAGATACGTTCCCGTGATCGGCGGAAAATAATAATCATCCGCCTCCTCCACAATGTCAAAGATCGAAGTCGGCACGATCATCGCCGAGGGGGAATTGTCCACCAGGATCACGATATCTCCCTCAAGCACCTGCGCCGCCGCCACATCCGGCCGCTCCGTAAACTTAAACTTCGGAAAGGGATTGAACCACATCCGCTGGTAAAGACACTCCGCCAGACTCTCCTGATTCATGGTCAGCGCATCCACCTTGATATTCTGAATGCGCTTTTTTACCTTTTCCAGAAAGCCGTGATCCACCCGGTTGTCCATATAGCAGAGCACGATATCCGTCTGGGAACTCTTGCCGGCATTCATCATCTCCATGCGCAGTTCCGTGCTCCGAATCCGCCGCCTGATCAGCGCCGTATTGAAGACGACCGTCTCCACAAACCCGTCCTTGCTGCCGCGCAGGGTCTTGTCCTTATCCGGCTCCGAAACGCTTCTCGCAGGATAGGTTCTGGAATCGATCAGCACGCATCTGTCGTAGCCGTCGATAAAGAGGGCGAACACGCCTGACAGAATGTTGTAAATAATGTCGTCCCATTTGTCCTTGAGATCGACCTCCACATAGGGCGTCGCCTTTTTCGCCATCTCATAGGCGCTCTCCGGCATATCCTCCGGCGTCAGACCGATGAAATACTGGAGGATTTTCATCATCAGTTCATCTTTGCAGAAACCGTCGATGAAATAGATACAAGCCTGTCTGCCGCCCACGTCGATCACGCGGTAGACAACGTCAAAACTGACGTCCGGCGCCATATGCGCTTTCATGTAGTCCATGCTCTCCTGTAGGGATGTGGTCATTTTTTCCTGATTATTCAATGTAAAAACTCCTTCCGTGACTTACCATTGTTTCCCATAGTATGTCTTGGAAGGAGGTTTCTTATGCAAACTATTGTTGCGCTTTTCTTGCCTCTTTCTTAATTTTAAATATATTTTACTTGTCCGTTGCATTATACCCTGAGGTCTGGCATTGCTGCATCCTATATTAATTGTATCATCATGGCGGCGGCTATTAAGCCGCCACCATAGTTTTATTATGCGATTATACGTCTCCGTACTCATAGTAATAACTGGTTTATATTTCTTTTGCGGTAACTGCAAATGCAAGAAAAACTGCCATGAAAACACAGAATGCAATACCCGGGGAAGAACTACAGAACATGAATAGCCACGAGTAATACCTTTGCAGGAAACGGTACTCTAACCATAAATTCGTAACATGAAACGCAAAAAACAGCAGCACCGAACTCCCATATATCCCCAACGTAAATATCTCTGCCACAAAGATCATGTGGACCGCTTTTGGTTCAACTGCACATACCGAAAAACCGAAAACACATTTACTTATAAAATAGCTCACCCCAAAAGTTAATACAGGGCATATAAGCATAATATACCAGTAATCAGTTTCTCCCAAATCAAGCGGATTTCCCCGCCTCCATATGTGGTATAAAAAAGCTGATAAAAGCATAATCAAAAAAAGGATTTTATTAATTGTCTTTTTTTGCATATTTTCCACCTTCATAAGCAGATTGCAGCAGTTTGTAGAAACTGATATGTATATCCATTTTTCTTATAACGACCCCGGGTTTTGTTCAATGACTGTCTCTCTGCAATATAAATCCCAAGAGCTCCCACCACGGGATATCGTACACTTTGCATAGCCAGCAATCCAGTATTGAGTCGTATCTTTTGTTTCAATCCATGTTTTTTGCCCTGGATGCGAAAAATTATTTGAAGTCTCATTATATGTGGCTACATCGCCCTTAAAATCCTGCTGAGAAGTAAATTTCACGACACGATTTGATAGTGTAAACGCCTTATCAATTTGCTCATATGCCCCATTTACCTCATCCAACCTATATCTTGTCCCTGAATGCGTATACACCATGTTAAAACGTATTCTCGTTGTAACGCCGCCATCTGTCACAACATTATTCGGCTGTACATCAGAATTTTCGCTTTGCGGAAAAGCAATCTCCACCATTGAAGACACTTTCACCTGTTCACCATTTTGTTCCACTTTTTTATCCTTCTGTACAATGGGAACTTCAATAATTTCTCCCTTTTCCTTATTAACAAGATACGCTGTTGTCGTCTCATTCTCTGCCCTTTCCAGCTCAGCAGCATACGAGTTAACAGACCCAGAAAAAAGCATTACCACAATTAAAACCAAGCTAATTATATTTTTCCTCATTTTTCCTCTCCTACCTTTCACCAAATGTTTACATCCGTTGTATTTTCTCCAATATGCAGAATCGCAGAATCCATATGATTAACCTCCGCGCATTTTTATAATTAAGTTTGTGATACTTTCTTGGAAAGCCCAAGCAGCTTATCAAGAAAGACTTCATAGAATTCCCTCTCCTTCATGATTAACTGCTGATCCTCACTGCTTCTTGCTGGCGATCCGGGAAGCGGATGATCCACATCATATATCCACTTATTTACCGCTTTGATCGCACTCCCCACCGAATTACCCAAAAGATCATTTTCGTTAAATTCACCCCTGTACCATCTGACAAAGCGGTCTATCCCCATCTGGGTCATGTGCGCATGCTTGCCGTCTTTACTTATGTAAAGACCAAATACCGTAAAAAACGCACCGGTTTCTTCTTCCGATTCCATCCACGCCTGCTTCACTTCATCCGGAGCCCGAGAGCCAATTGAGTCCAAAATAGCTGAGGTCTTTTTTGACACTTCCTTGCTGTCCACCTCTTCTGCTTTCATAACCGCAACATCAGAAAAAGAACGTTTTGTATCACCCGCTATCTTTTGCATACTTCTGTTTGCAGAAGCCATATATGACGCGCTATAGCTGCTATTGATCTGCATTGTCTCCTCCTCCGTTACCGAATCCTAAAATTGGTAATATACATGGTATTCCAAGGAGAGTTTGCCGATTTGGAATTTGCGGAAAAATAACCGCTCGAGAAATCTCCCTCATACAGCCATGTGACAAAATATCCATCTATAATGCTGTCTCCATCCAAATCGACGCTTTGGATCCGTTCGCGTGTCATGGAATTATTATTGAAAGTTGCAATTCGCGACTTAGCATATCCCAATTCAAATGTAGTGACACGCAGCCATGATCCGCCATGATCCAGTGTGGTTGCCGTTGGATAAACTGCCGAGGAATGCTGAATCACTTCTCCATCAGGCTGGTCTTCTGATGCGACTCCATAAACATAGAATTGTGTGAGTGGAGGTGCTGCCGCATACGTTGATAAACCACCCTGTACTGATTCAACTTCCTTTTCCGCCGCAAATGCTACATTTGAAAACATCATGCAAAATGCCAGCACTAACGCAATAGATCTTGTTACCTTTTTCATTTTTTTCATCCTTTCTACTTATAGTTTTTTGACTTACCGGAAGCTTCAGATGATGCCAAATCCCACAACAAATGATGGGAAACTACTAATTCCTCTTATCTGTTTCATCCCCCCCCCCCTTATTT
>JAMPCE010000054.1 GCA_023666335.1 bacterium | reverse complement strand
AAATCCTGCTTGTATGCCCGTAAATCAAGGCTTTTTTGAGATAATCAACCATTTTAGGAGAAAAGCCGGAAATATTGAAAAGCGGGTGAAATAAACACCTTGCGGAATCCCATCTTGAAAATCTTCCCAAAACAGTGTAAAATCTAACAAGCATATATCCATACAGCAAAGAACCAACCAATCACTACAAAAACACCAACCACAGCACCACCAATCAGGAGGCATCATGGCAGCAACATTAAGTAAAAAAACCGTCACCGGCATGAAAGACATTCTGCCGGAGGAAATGGAGATCCGCGACTATGTGATCGGCGTGATCAAGGAGACCTACGCGAATTTCGGCTTCACCTCGATCGAGACGCCCTGCGTGGAGAACCTTGCGAACTTAAACTGCAAGGCGGGCGGCGAGAACGAAAAACTGATCTTTAAGATTTTAAAGCGCGGCGAGAAACTGCATATCGACGAGGCGAAGACCGAGGAGGATCTGACGGACGGGGGACTGCGCTACGATCTGACGGTGCCGCTCGTGCGGTATTATTCCAATCATGCAAACGAGCTGCCCGCGCCGTTTAAGGCGCTGCAGATGGGCAATGTATGGCGCGCGGACAGACCCCAGCGGGGACGCTACCGTCAGTTCATGCAATGCGATATCGACATTTTGGGAGAGGCGTCGAATCTGGCGGAGATCGAACTGATCCTTGCCACCACGACGACGCTCGGCAGGATCGGATTCAAGGACTTCAATATTCTCATCAACGACAGGCAGATCTTAAAAGCGATGGCGGCTTACAGCGGCTTTGCGGAGGAGGATTACGATCAGGTCTTCATCATCTTGGACAAGATGGACAAGATCGGCAGGGAGGGCGTCTCGGCGGAGCTTTTGGAGGCAGGATTTGCCAAAGAGAGCGTAGAGAAATATCTTTCCCTGTTCGCGGGGATGGAGCAGGCGGACGACGCCATCTCCTATATCACCGACAAACTGGAGGGGGTGCTTCCGGCAGGGGTCAGGGAGAGTTTTCAGGAGATCATAGACAGTGTGGAAGCCACGAAAGGCGATTTTTTCAAACTGGTGTTCGACCCGACGCTGGTGCGCGGGATGTCTTACTACACGGGCACGATCTTTGAGATCGATATGCCGCAGCTTGGCGCGCGGTGCGGCGGTGGCGGAAGATATGATAAGATGGTAGGAAAATTCACCGGAAACGATGTGCCGGCATGCGGTTTTTCCATCGGGTTTGAACGGATCATCTTACTGCTTTTAGAGAGCGGTTTCAAGGTGCCGAAAGCGGGGAAAAGAAAAGCCTATCTGATGGAAAAGGGGCTGCCCACGGAAAAGCTGTGCGAAGTGATGGCTCGTGCGCAGGCGGAGCGGGAAAAGGGAAATCAGATTTTAGTTGCGCGGATGAATAAGAATAAAAAGTTCCAGAAAGAACAGCTGACCGCACAGGGTTATGAGGAGTTTGAAGAGTTTTACCGGGAAGAATTGAAACACTAAAGGCGCGCAGCATACAGCGCAGAAAAGAGGGAAACAATGGCGGAATCAATGAAAGGCTTAAAAAGATCGCACCGATGTGCGGAACTTTCTTTACGGAATGTGGGGGAAGAAGTGACCGTGATGGGCTGGGTGCAGAAGCAGAGAAACAAGGGCGGCATCATCTTTGTGGATCTGCGGGACCGCTCCGGCATTTTACAGATCATCTTTGAGGAGAAAGACTGCGGCGCGGAGGCGTTTGCAAAGGCGGAGAAGCTGCGCAGCGAGTTTGTGATCGCGGTGGTCGGTAAGGTGGAGAAGCGTTCCGGCGCAGTCAATGAGAATCTGGCGACCGGGCAGATCGAGATTCGTGCCGCCCGGGTGCGCATTTTATCGGAGTCCGAGACGCCGCCCTTTCCGGTGGAGGCAGGCTCTAAGACAAAAGAGGAAATCCGCTTAAAATACCGGTATCTTGATCTGCGCCGTCCGGATTTACAGGAAAAACTGATGCTGCGCAGCAAGATCGTATCCGAGATGCGTGCATTTATGGCAGACGAGGGCTTTCTGGAGATCGAGACGCCGATCCTGTGTAAGTCTACGCCGGAGGGCGCAAGGGATTATCTGGTGCCGAGCCGGGTGCATCCGGGGCATTTTTACGCGCTGCCGCAGTCGCCGCAGCTCTACAAGCAGCTCCTCATGTGTTCGGGGTACGACCGCTATTTCCAGATTGCGAAATGTTTTCGGGATGAGGATCTGCGCGCGGACAGACAGCCGGAATTTACGCAGGCGGATATGGAACTGTCTTTCGTGGATGTGGACGATGTGATCGATGTCAATGAGCGTCTGATCAAGCATATCTGCAAGGAGGCGATTGGGCTTGACGTGCAGATTCCGCTGCCGCGGATGACATGGCAGGAAGCGATGGATCGTTTCGGTTCGGATAAGCCGGATACCCGTTTTGGCATGGAACTGACAGACGTGTCAGAAACGATAGCGGGCTGCGGTTTCGGCGTGTTCACTTCCGCGCTGGAAAGCGGCGGTTCCGTGCGAGGCTTAAACGTAAAGGGGCAGGCGGCGATGCCGCGGAAGAAGATCGACGCGCTGGTGGATTTTGCAAAAGGCTACGGCGCGAAAGGGCTTGCCTATTTGAGTGTGCAGGAGGACGGCACTTACAAGTCTTCCTTTGCGAAATTTATGACGGAAGAAGAGCTGGACAGGCTGGTGCAGGCAATGCAGGGCGAAAAGGGCGATCTGCTCCTGTTTGCGGCGGATAAGAAAAATATCGTCTACAGCGTGTTAGGGGCGCTGCGCGTGGAGCTGGGAAAACAGCTCGGTCTGATCGACGAGTCGCAGTTCCATTTTCTGTGGGTGGTCGAGTTCCCACTCCTTGAGTGGAGCGAGGAGGAAAACCGCTTTATGGCGATGCACCATCCTTTCACGATGCCGATGGAGGAAGACTGGCAGTATATCGATTCCGATCCGGGACGGGTGCGGGCGAAAGCTTACGACATTGTATTAAACGGTGTGGAGCTGGGCGGCGGTTCCGTCAGGATCCACCAGAACGATATTCAGGAAAAGATGTTTGAGGTGCTGGGCTTTACGAAAGAGCAGGCGTGGGAGCAGTTCGGCTTCCTCTTAAACGCGTTCCGGTACGGGGTGCCGCCGCACGCGGGGCTGGCTTACGGTCTTGACCGATTTGTGATGCTTTTGGCGCACACAGATAACATCCGCGAGGTCATTGCGTTCCCGAAGATCAAGGATGCTTCCTGCCTGATGACGGAAGCGCCGGGAACGGTGGATGCGGCGCAGCTTGCAGAATTACAGATTGCAATCACGCCTGCGCAGCCCGCTTCGGAAGAGTGAATGGAGGTAACGATGGCGGAGCAGAAAATTGACAATGCAAAGCTGGAAGAGGCGATCGACAAGTTTCGCGCGGATAAGGAAAAGGACAGCTATGTGAACGTGATGGAGCTGTTGGAACAGTCCATCGTGTTCGTTCCGGCAATGATGCCGCAGGAGCTGCCGGCGGAGATACAGAAGCAGATGCAGGCGGGAAAGCCCGTGCAGCTGCCGAAAGAGACGAAGATGACACCTTGTCTTCTAAAGAAAGAGACGGGGGAACAGGCGCTCCCCATTTTCACTTCCCCGGCAAAGATCCCGGCGGACAAAAAGCCGCCGATGGTGATGGCGATGCCTTTTATGGGCTGTGTTTCTATGGTGATGGCAAATCCGGAAAAGGTGGAGGAGGTCGTGATCAATCCCTTTACCGGCATGATGATACTAAACAAGTCGATCCTGGAGGTGGCGGAAAAGCGCCGTAAGGCGGCAGGGCAGATCAGGAAAGTGCAGATGACGAAAGAACAGTTTCGGGATTTTGCCCATAACAGGCTGTCGCTTTCCGTTTTGCCGAAATACCTTTTTACGCATAAGGAAGAGGGCGTGAAACGCTTACAGCAGGAGGAGGGCGCATTTCTGCTGGGGCTCTATGACGAGATTTATCCGAAAGGAGAGAAGTGCGGCCATCGGGCGGAGGATTTCTCCCTGATGACGCTCAATCTCACGGACAATATCCAGATGACACGGCTGGATCTGCCGGACGAGGCAGAGAAGTGCGGGCTCTGTTATCGGATCTATGCCGTGTGGAAGCGGGATACGGAAGAAGTGCTGTACTATACGCTGGAAAAGACAAAAGACGGCAATTTCATCGGCAGGGTTACGGCGGACGGAAAGCATGAGATCGCAGCGCCTGCGCCGGACAACGGTGCGGAGATCGAGGCGATCATGAATCTGTTGTAGTTTCCTCCGGCTCCTCCGCCGCATCTTCCGGCGGCAGGGTGATCAGGACCTTTATCACACGGTTATCCTGCACGCCGCATGCCTGCAAGATGATGCCGTTTTCCAACGTAATGACTTCCTGGTCCTCGGGCAGGCGGTCGAGCTGTTCCAGCATGAGACCGCCGATGGAATCATAGTCTTCGGAATCTAAAGACGTTTCCAGCGCATCGTTGATATCGTCGAGCTTCATCGTGCCTTCCACCAGATACTGCCCGTCTTCCGTTTCCTGGATCAGTTCTTCTTCGTCCGCATCGTACTCGTCGCGGATCTCGCCGACCAGCTCCTCGATCAGGTCTTCCATCGTGATCATGCCGACGGTCACGCCGTACTCGCTTAAGACAAAGGCGATGCTGCAGGATCTTTCGCGAATCTCCATCAGAAGATCCGACACATTCTTATATTCATAAGTGTAGTAAGCCTCGCGCAGAATCTTCTTGAGGCTGAACTTTTCCTTATCTTTTACCAGAATAAAGTCTTTGATATTGACAATGCCGATGATGTGGTCCGGATCATCGTCGTAGACGGGAAGCCGTGTAAACATGCACGATTGAAAGGTAGATAACAGCTCCTGATACGTCGCTGACAGGGGCACGGTGGTCATGCGGATCCTTGGGATCATGATATCCTTGGCGACGGTGTCCCCGAAATCAAAGACGTTGTAGATCAGGGCGCGCTCCTCGGATTCGATCACACCGCCCTCGTGGCTGACGTCCACATAGGTCTTCAATTCTTTTTCCGTAATGCTGAAATTATTGCCTTCGGAACTGATATGTAACAGTTTCAGGATGCAGTTGGAGAGTTTGTCTACAATAAAAATAACAGGTGTTAGGATAAATATCAGCAGGCTGATGACGGGGCTAAACAGCAGCGAAATGGCTTCGGCGCGCTGCATCGCCCAGGTTTTGGGGATGATCTCGCCGAACATCAGCACCAGAAAGGTCAGGACGCCGGTGGCGATGCCGACCGCCTTATTGCCCCAGAGACTGATGACGAAAGTGGTCATCACGGAGGAGGCGGAGAGATTGACGATGTTGTTGCCGATGAGGATTGCACTCAGCATCTTGCCGTAGCGGTCCAGGATGGCGAGCACCCGGACAGCCTTTTTGTTGTCTTCCTCCGCGAGGGTGCGCAGCCGTACGCGGTTGACGGTTGAGAAAGCCGTCTCCGCAGAGGAAAAAAAGCCGGATAAAAAGATCAGGACGATCAGTGCAGCGATCTGTATGACACCTGTGGTATCCAAAATGTGTGTTCACTCCTTATATGTGTGGTATTACAGTTCAGCCCGCATCATTCGCAAAGGCACGCCCGCGCATACGCACGACGGAACTGTTAGAGAAAATATTACTGGAAGAATAACATTGTGTCAAGTTTTTCCGCGCAGGAGAATATATATGAGGTAGAAAGGTTGGGAAAGGACAAGGAAGTATCATGGGAAAACGGGATTACTATATGGATAAGGCGGTCTTTATCATAAAATGTATGTTGGGCGCCTACATTTTGACGGCAGGTCTGCTTCTGCTGCTTGCCTTTCTGCTGTACCGCTTCGGGCTCTCGGAGAAAGTGGTGTCCGTCTGCATCATAGCCATCTACATACTCGTCACCTTTTTTACGGGACTGCTTTCCGGAAAACGGGCGGGAAAACGGAAATATCTGTGGGGGCTTGCTATGGGCGTATTGTATTTTGGCATTCTGGCGGTCGTATCCTTAGTGGTCAATAAGGGGCTGGAGGATGTGGCGGGCAATATGATGACGGTGTTTTTCCTCTGCGCCGGAAGCGGGATGCTCGGCGGAATGGTCGGGTGACGAAATTTGCTGGACGTGTGAGATGTTTTGTGATATACTTGTCAAAGATTCGGCGGATGGACGCGCAAAAAAGGCGCATATGATAAGCCGAGAATTACATAACGTATGTTATATGAGGAGGACATTTTGATGAAACATATCAAGACATTATCGACGAGAGATCTGAAGGAATCTATGAAGAAAGGCGGCTGCGGCGAGTGTCAGACATCCTGCCAGTCAGCCTGCAAGACCTCCTGCACGGTAGGAAACCAGAGCTGCGAGAAAGCAAGATAAGGATTCCGCACACGTCCGGATCGGTAAGGGCGAAACGGCAGAGAATCAAAGAGAAGAACCGAGGCAGGCTCGACATGCGGCGCATGGCGGGTCTGTTTGTATGACTTGCTGCGGCACTATCCGCATGGGGCGGAACCGCAGGGAACTGCTTTGACATGGATCAGAAAGAAGACAGGAAAAACAGGAGAAAAAAATTGGTACACCAGTATGTAAACAACGGCTATCCGATCGTGATGGATGTAAACAGCGGCAGCGTCCATGTGATGGACAAGCCTGCCTACGATGCGGTCCCGATCGTGGAGCGATTGCTTTTGCAGGGGATCGAAAAAGAGGAAGAGATCGCGGAAACAGTGGCAAAAGAACTTTTGATGGAGCCTGCCGAGGCGGCGGAGATCGTGGAGGAACTGCTTGCCTTAAAGGAGGCGGGGCAGCTCTTTGCGGAAGATACTTATGAAAGTTACATTGACGCTTTCGGGAAGCGGGAAACGGTAGTGAAAGCGCTTTGTCTTCATATTGCCCACGACTGCAACCTTGCCTGCAAATACTGCTTTGCGGGAGAGGGCGAGTACCACGGGGACCGGGCGCTCATGAGCCTCGAGGTAGGGAAGAAAGCGTTGGATTTTTTGGTGAAAAATTCAGGAAACCGCGTCAATCTGGAGGTGGACTTCTTTGGCGGAGAGCCGTTATTGAACTGGCAGGTGGTAAAGGACCTGGTGGCGTACGGCAGGTCGTTAGAAGCGCCGCACCACAAGAAATTCCGCTTTACGCTCACGACAAACGGCGTACTTTTGAACGACGAGATTCTGGAATTTGCGAATCGGGAAATGTCAAATCTTGTTTTAAGTATTGACGGGAGGAAAGAGATCCACGACCGGATGCGCCCCCACCGCGGCGGGCAGGGAAGCTACGACGAGATTCTTCCTAAATATAAGAAAGCGGCGGCAAGCAGAAACCAGATGAACTATTATGTGCGGGGGACTTACACCCACAACAACACGGACTTTTCCGAGGATGTGATCCATCTGGCGGATGAAGGCTTTGAACAGATCTCGGTGGAGCCGGTGGTTGCCGAAAAGACGGAAGATTACGCGCTTCGCGCGGAAGATGTGCCAAAGCTCCTTGCGGAGTACGACAGGCTTGCGCTGGAATATATTCGCAGAAAAAAAGCAGGAAAGGGTTTTCAATTCTTTCATTTTATGATAGATTTAGAGGGTGGCCCTTGCGTGGCAAAGAGATTGTCAGGCTGCGGGTCCGGTACGGAGTATCTTGCAGTGACGCCGTGGGGAGACCTTTACCCCTGCCATCAGTTTGTGGGGCAGGAGGAATTTCTCATGGGAAACGTGGAGGAGGGCATCCTTTGCAGGGATATTCAGGATCGGTTTAAGGCATGCAATGTCTACGCGAAGAAAGCGTGCAGGGATTGCTTCGCAAAATTTTATTGCAGCGGCGGCTGCGCGGCAAACGCCTACCATGAGAGCGGCGACGTGAACGGTACTTACGAACTCGGATGTGAGCTTCAAAGGAAACGGGTGGAATGTGCGATCATGATAAAAGCGGCGTTGGCTGAGGAAGAAAAGGAGATTTCATTATGAAAAAGAGCAGAGCGGTTGTCGGTCTGATCGTCTATGTGCTGATCTTGGGGTTGTTAGGGTATACGGCAATCTTCGGTGTCGGTTCGGACAACTCGGGCGCGGCAAAGAGCATCAAGCTGGGTCTGGATCTGGCGGGCGGCGTCAGCATCACCTATCAGGTGGTGGGAGATGAAAACCCCAGCGCGGAGGATATGAGCGATACCATCTACAAGCTGCAGCAGCGTGTGGACGGCTACAGTACGGAGGCGCAGGTGTATCAGGAAGGATCCGACCGGATCAATATCGAGATCCCCGGCGTCACCGATGCGAATGCGATCCTAGAGGAGCTGGGCAAGCCCGGAAGCCTCTACTTTATCGCCCAGACGGACAGCGAGGGAAACAATAACTACGAGATGGGCTACGGCATTGATGCGGATGGGAATCTGGTGCCGCAGTATCAGCTGACCAAGAGCATTGAAGAATTGCAGGCGGACGGTTCCATCGTGCTTTCCGGAACAGAGGTGGAGAGCGCGCAGGCGAGAGCGCAGCAGGATTCGATGGGCAATCTGGAAAATGTGGTGTCCCTTTCTTTTAATGAAGCGGGCAAGCAGGCGTTTGCGGATGCGACGACAAAGGCTTATGAGAATGGCGAGACCATTGCGATCTATTACGATGAGGAATTTGTGAGTGTGCCTACGGTACAGGCGGCGATCACGGACGGCAACGCGGTCATCACGGGACAGAGCACGGCGGCGGAGGCGGAGCAGCTGGCTTCCACCATCCGCATCGGCGGTCTGAAACTGGAACTGGAAGAACTCCGTTCCAATGTGGTGGGCGCGCAGCTTGGTTCGGCGGCGATCCGGACGAGTCTGGTGGCGGCGGCGGTCGGTTTTGCGCTGGTGGTCATCTTTATGATCGCGGTGTATTATATCGCCGGTTTTGCGGCTTCTCTGGCATTGTGCCTGTATGTGGAGCTGCTGGTGATCCTGATGTACGCGTTTGAGGTAACATTGACACTGCCCGGTATCGCGGGTATCATCCTGACCGTCGGTATGGCGGTGGATGCGAACGTCATCATCTTCGCCCGTATCCGCGAGGAACTGAAAGACGGTATGGGTGTGCAGAACGCGATCAAGGTCGGCTTTAACAAGGCGATGTCTGCGATCCTGGACGGCAATATCACGACCCTCATCGCAGGTATCGTGCTCTACTTTATGGGAACGGGAACCATCAAGGGCTTCTCCATCACCCTGATGTTAGGTATCATCTTATCCATGTTCACGGCGCTGGTCGTGACGAAGTCGTTGGTCAATATCTTCTACGGGCTGGGGATCCAGAGCGAGAAAGCGTACGGCGTGGCGAAGGAGCCGAAGAAGATCGACTTCCTCGGCAAACGGAAACTGTTCTTCGGCATCTCCATTGCGGCGATCCTGGTCGGTTTCGTGATGATGGGCGTCAACAAGGCGAGTATCGACATGCCGCTTAATTACAGTCTGGATTTCGTGGGCGGTACTTCCACGACCATGACGCTCAATGAGGATATGAGCATTGAGGATATTGACGCGCAGATCGTTCCCCATGTGGAGGAGATCACGGGCGACAGCAATGTACAGACTACGAAAGTAGCCGGTTCCAATCAGATCATCATCAAGACAAGGACCTTGAATGTCGAGGAAAGACAGGCATTCAACGATGTGATGGTGGATCAGTTCGGCGTGGACGAGAGCAGCATCACGGCGGAGACCATCAGCGCGACGGTCAGCTCCGAGATGCAGGCGAGCGCGATCAAGGCGATCGTCGTTTCCACGATCCTGATGCTTCTCTACATCTGGTTCCGCTTCAAGGATATCCGCTTCGGCGCAAGTTCCGTGATCGCGCTGGTGCACGATGTGCTGGTGGTGCTGGCGTTCTACGCGGTTGCGCGGGTGTCCGTGGGCAATACTTTCATTGCCTGTATGCTGACGATCGTGGGTTACTCCATCAACGCGACCATCGTAATCTTCGACCGTGTGCGTGAGAATCTGCGCTCTATGAGCCATAAGGAGACGCTGGAGGAGATGGTGAACAAGAGTATTTCCCAGACGCTCTCAAGAAGTATCTTTACTTCCCTGACGACGTTCTTCATGGTGGCGTCGCTTGAAGTGTTCGGCGTTTCCTCGATCAGAGAGTTTGCGCTGCCGCTGATGGCGGGTATCATCTGCGGTACCTATTCTTCCATCTGCCTGACGGGCGCGCTCTGGTTTGTGCTGCGCACGAAGATCAAGGCGAAAAGCGCAAAATAGAAACAGCGGACTGATAAAGTCCTGTAAATCGCCCTCTGAAAGTGTTACAATAGATGTGACATTTCGGAGGGTGTTTTTATGGCTAAATGGATGGTATCCGCCAAAAAGGCGGATTTTAACGGCATAGCGGAGCGGTTTAAGATCGATCCGGTGATCGCGCGGATCATCCGCAACAGGGACGTGGAAGGGGAGGAAGCGATCGAGAAGTTTCTGCACGGCACGACGGCGGATCTCTACGCGCCGTCCCTGTTAAAGGATGCGGAGCGGGCGGCGGATCTTCTGGTCGAAAAAACGAAAGAGCAGAAGCGGATCCGGGTGATCGGGGACTACGATATCGACGGGGTCTGTGCGACCTACATCCTGACGGCGGTCTTGGAACGCTGCGGCGCGCTTGCGGACGCGGTGATCCCGCATCGGATCACGGACGGCTACGGCTTAAACGACAGGCTGATCGAGGAGGCGGCGGAAGCGGGCATCGATACGATCCTGACCTGTGATAACGGGATCGCTGCGCTTTTGCAGATCGCGCTGGCAAAAAGAAAAGGGATGACGGTGATCGTGACGGACCATCACGAGGTGCCCTACGAGGTGCAGGAGGACGGACAGCGGGTGGAAACGCTGCCGGAGGCGGATGCGGTGGTGGATCCGAAACAAAACGGCTGCGCCTACCCTTATCAGGGTATTTGCGGCGCGGTGGTGGCATATAAATTGATGGAGCTCTATCTGCGGGAGATGCGCAGCCGGAATTTGGTTGACATAACTTCGGAAGAAGCGGAGGAGCTGCTGCGGGAGCTTTTGGCGTTTGCGGGTTTCGCCACGGTGGGCGACGTGATGGAGCTTACCGATGAGAACCGCATTCTGGTAAAATACGGACTGCGTCAGATCGAGCAGTCATCGAATCCCGGACTGCGGGCGCTTTTGGCGGTCAATGAGCTGACCGATAAGAGGCTGACCGCATACCACATCGGTTTTGTCCTGGGTCCCTGCCTGAACGCGACAGGGCGGCTTGACACGGCAGCCAGAGCGCTTGCCATGTTCCGTACGAAAGACTCCGGCGAAGCGCTCACCATCGCGGGAGAACTGAAGGCTCTGAATGACAGCCGAAAGGAAATGACGTTACAGGGTACGCAGCAGGCAATCGAGATGATCGAGGGGACGGCGCTTAAAGAGGATAAGGTGTTGGTCGTCTTTTTGCCGGATTGTCACGAGAGTTTGGCGGGGATCATTGCCGGACGCATCCGGGAGCGGTATCACAAGCCGGTCTTTGTGCTGACGCGGGCGGAGGAGGGCGTGAAAGGCTCCGGGCGCTCCATCGAGGCTTATCATATGTATGATAAGATGAGCGAATGTAAGGAACTGTATGCGAAATACGGCGGGCATAAGATGGCGGCGGGCGTATCCATGCCGGAGGAACATGTGGAGACGTTCCGCAGGTTTTTGAACGACCACAGCGGTTTGGAGGAAGCGGATCTGGTGGAGGTCGTCCACATCGACGTGCCCATGCCGATGTCCTATGTGACGCCCAAACTGGTCAGACAGATCGCTCTTTTGGAGCCGTTTGGAAACGGCAATCCGAAACCCGTCTTTGCTCAGAAAGGCATGCGGGTGCAGCGGGGCAGGATCCTTGGGAAAAACGGCAATGTAGGGAAGTATCGGGTGGCGGACGAGAGCGGACGTGCGTACGATGTGATGTATTTCGGCGACTTGGAGCGGTGGAACTTATTTCTGGCGGAGCGGTTCGGGGAGAGCGAAGTGCAGGCGCTTTACGGCGCGGGCAGCGGCGCGATCGTCGTCAGTATGATCTACTACCCCGAGATCAATGTGTACCGCGGCGTCGAGTCCCTGCAAATGGTCATGACAGATTATAGCGCCTAGCAAGGAGAAACACACGAAAAAGCCCGGTGTACCCGGGCTCTTCCGCAGTTTTCTTTATGAGGGGGAGATAGTGAATTCATCAACTATCTTGATACTTATCATACTGGGAAATTGTGTCCAAATTGTGTTTTGTTTGTGAAGGAAAAATAAAAAAACATTAAGAAATCTTAAAGAGAACGGGTTGAAAAGGAAAAATTGCAAAAATCGCGGTTTCATGCTATCTTACTATATGAAAAGAATCAAGATCGAAGCGGGGTGAAGTATGGCGGCTTTAAGCGAATTGTTACAGGAAATATCTTACGAGTGTATCAGCGGCGGTATAGAACGTGAAATAACAGATGTTATTTATGATTCCAGAAAGGTGGTAAAAGACTGTCTGTTCGTCTGCATTCCGGGAGCGAAAGCGGACGGCCACCTGTTTGCGGCGGATGCGGTGCGGGCAGGTGCGTGCGCGCTGCTCGTGGAGCACGAGGTGGAGCTGCCGGAGAGAGCGGATGTGACGGTGATCCGGGTGGCGGACGTCCACTATGCGATGGCATTTGTCTCGGCGGCTTATTTCGGGCATCCTGCACGGGAAATGAAGATCATCGGCATCACGGGCACGAAAGGCAAGACCACCACGACGTATCTGGTGAAGTCTATTTTGGAGCAGACAGGCAGGAAAGTCGGGCTGATCGGCACGATCGAGATCATCATCGGGGAGACCCATATCCACGCGGAAAATACCACGCCGCAGTCTTATCTGGTGCAGAAATACTTCCGCATGATGGCGGACGAGGGCTGTGATACGGTCGTGATGGAGGTTTCCTCCCAGGGGCTCATGTTGCACAGGACACAGGGCTTTGTCTTTGATTACGGGATCTTTACCAATCTGGAACCCGATCACATCGGAGCGAATGAACACAAGGACTTTGCCGACTATCTGCACTGTAAGAGCCTGCTCTTCAAACAGTGCCGTGTGGGGATCGTGAATGCAGACGACGCCCACTGGCGGGAGGTCACGAAAGACTGCACCTGTCAGTTGGAAACCTACGGGATCGACTCGGCAGCCGATCTTTCGGCGGCGGATATCACGTTCTTAAACGAGGGGGGAAGCTTAGGGGTGTCCTTTACGACAAAGGGGCTTACGGAACTTTCCGTCAGGACCGCTTCTCCCGGGAAATTCAGCGTTTACAATGCCCTGACGGCGATCGCCATCTGCAGACATTTCGGGGTAGACGGCAAGGACGTGCAGCGGGCGCTTGCGGCGGCAAAGGTGAAAGGGCGGACGGAGATGGTAAAGGTCTCCGACGACTTTACGCTGATGATCGACTACGCCCACAATGCAATGGCTTTAAAGAGTCTGCTTACGACGCTTCGCGCCTATGAACCGCACAGACTGGTCTGTCTGTTTGGCTGCGGCGGCGACCGGGCGAAATCGAGACGCTTTGAGATGGGGGAGGTCAGCGGCCATATGGCGGATCTGACGATCATCACATCCGACAATCCGCGGACGGAGGAGCCGCAGGCGATCATCGACGACATTAAGATCGGGATCGCGAAGACGGACGGTAAGTTTGTGGAGATCTGCGACAGAAAAGAGGCGATCGCCTACGCCATCCGCCACGGCGAGCCGGGCGACATTATCGTGCTGGCAGGTAAAGGGCATGAAGATTATCAGGAGATAGATGGGGTGAAATATCCGATGGATGAAAGAGCCCTGATACAGGAAATCTTAGAGGAGCAGGCATGACTGAGCGGTATGCGGATGTCATCATAGAGATCGCACATGAGAAAGTGGACCGGGTCTTTCAGTATCGGATTCCGGAGGAACTGATCGAGGCGGTAAAGCCCGGCGTACAGGTGCGCGTGCCTTTCGGAAACGGCAATCGGGAAACGATGGGGTATGTGGTGGATCTTTCGGGGGAGACGGATTATCCGCCGGAAAAGATCAAGGCGGTCAGCGCGGTGGAGGAGAAAGGGATCTCTGTGGAGAGCAGGCAGATCGAGATCGCCTACTGGCTCAAAAGCAATTACGGTTCCACCACGATCGCGGCGCTAAAGACCGTGCTTCCCGTAAAGCAGAAGACAAAGGCGCTCGAAAAGAAAAAGGTATGCCGCCTGTTATCGGCAGAGGAGACGGAGCATGCCGCCGCGGTGTGCGAGAAAAAGCATCAGAAAGCGAAAGCCAGAACGCTTTTTGCGCTCGCGGAGGAGGAGGAGCTGCCCTATGAATTGATTCGCCAGAAGCTTAACATAACAGCTGTTACGTTACAGACATTGGAGAAGCAGGGGTATCTGCGGATCGAGCGGGAAGCCGTTTACCGGAATCCCGTGAAAGCGGCGGACAGAAGAGAGAACCGCCCCGATCTGAATCGGGATCAGAGGCGGATCATCGAGGACGTGGTGTCGGAATACCGCGCGGGACGCCCGGGCGTGTATCTGGTGCACGGCGTCACGGGAAGCGGCAAGACGGAAGTGTATCTGGGGATCGTGGAGCAGATCGTGGCGATGGGAAAGCAGGCGATCGTGCTGATTCCGGAGATCGCTTTGACCTACCAGACGCTCCTGCGCTTTTACAAGCGGTTCGGCGACCGGGTATCGGTGATGAACTCCACCCTTTCGGCAGGAGAGAAGTACGATCAGATCAAGCGGGCAAAGGCTGGGGAGATCGACGTGATCATCGGGCCGCGTTCCGCGCTGTTTACGCCCTTTCCGAATCTCGGTGTGATCGTGATGGACGAGGAGCACGAGGGCAGTTACAAGAGCGAATCAAGCCCCAAATACCATGCCAGAGAGACGGCAATCGAGATCGCTGCCAAGAGTAGGGCGAGCGTGGTGTTAGGGTCTGCGACGCCTTCTCTGGAGGCATATTATCGGGCGCAGCAGGGACACTATAGATTGTATGAGATGAAAGAACGCCCCGGGACCAGCATTCTCCCGACGGTGTATACCATAGATCTGCGGGAAGAGTTAAAGCAGGGAAACCGCTCCGTGTTCAGCAGGAAACTAAAGGAACTGATGCTTGACAGGCTTTCCCGGGGGGAGCAGACGATCCTCTTTCTGAACAGGAGAGGGTATGCGGGTTTTATTTCCTGCCGCGCCTGCGGGCATGTCATGAAATGCCCGCACTGTGACGTATCGTTGTCGGAACACAGAAACGGGATGCTCGTCTGCCATTACTGCGGTTATCAGGAAAGGAAGCCGCCGAAGTGCCCGTCCTGCGGTTCGCCTTACCTGATGGGCTTTAAGGCGGGTACGGAGCAGATCGAGGAAGCCATTTACCGCGAGTTTCCGGGAGCGCGGGTACTGCGCATGGACGGGGACACCACCCGCACGAAAGAAAGCTATGAGAAGATTCTTAGCGCCTTTGCGGATGAACAGGCGGATATTCTGGTGGGGACGCAGATGATCGTAAAGGGGCACGACTTTCCCAAAGTGACGCTTGTGGGCGTGTTGGCGGCGGATCTGTCGTTAAACCGCAATGACTATCGGGCAGGAGAGCGGACGTTCCAGCTTTTGACACAGGCGGCGGGACGCGCCGGAAGAGGGGATATGCCCGGCGAGGTCGTGATTCAGACCTATCAGCCGGAACATTACAGTGTGGTGTATGCGGCGGCGCAGGATTACGAGGGATTTTATCGGGAGGAGATCGCCTATCGGGAGCTGATGGGGTATCCGCCCGTGGAACATATGCTTGCGGTGCTGATCCTCTCTCGGGTACAGGAAGAGGGAGAACGGCTGGGGACGGAAATGACCGAACTGGTCAAAAATGAGACGGACAGCGGGAACGGTCTGCGGGTCATCGGTCCTGCGGAGGCGTCGATCGGGAAACTCTCGGATGTCTACCGCCATGTTTTTTACGTCAGGCACAGCGACTATCAGGCGCTGGTGGCGGTAAAGGACCGCCTGGAGCATTTTTGCAGGGAACGGACAAATGCGAATCAGACGGTACAGTTTGATTTCGATCCGATGAATCCATATTAAAGAACGGAAAGCAGAACGGAAACAGGAGGAGGCAGTAACATGGCAACCAGGAAAGTCAGAGAGATGGGAGATCCGGTATTGACGAAGCACTGCAAGGAGGTGATGGAGATGACGCCCAGATTGCAGGAGCTGATCGACGATATGTTTGAGACGCTGTATGAAGAGAACGGCGTCGGGCTTGCGGCGCCGCAGGTGGGGATCCTGAAACGGATCGTGGTGATCGACACGACGGGGGAGGATCCGCTGCTTTTGATCAATCCGAAGATCCTGGAGACCAGCGGCGAGCAGGACGGTTATGAGGGGTGCTTAAGCGTTCCCGGAAAGACGGGAAAGGTGAAACGCCCCAATTATGTCAAGGCGCTGGCTTACGATGAGAATATGCAGCCCTTTGAGGTCGAGGGGACAGAACTTCTCGCCAGGGCGATCTGCCATGAGATGGATCATCTGGAGGGGCATCTCTATGTGGAGAGAGTGGAGGGACCTTTGATGAACACGGAGGATCTGCCGCAGGAAGAGGAGTAGGAACCGCAGGAAACGGCTCTGACAGGGAGGGAGCAGCAGGATGAAACTTGTATTCATGGGAACGCCCGATTTTGCGGTGGGGGCGCTGGAGGCGCTCATTGAAGCCGGGCATCAGATCGCGGCGGTCGTGACGCAGCCGGATAAGCCGAAAGGCAGGGGAAAGGAAGTGCAGATGACGCCCGTCAAGGCGTGCGCCGTTTCACACGGCATTCCCGTGTTCCAGCCGGTAAAGATCCGGGAACCGGAGGCGGTGGAAACGCTGCGCAGCTATCAGGCGGATATTTTTGTGGTGGCGGCTTTCGGGCAGATCCTTTCGGAGGAGATCCTTGCGATGCCGCAGTACGGCTGCGTGAACATCCATGCCTCGCTTCTGCCGAGATATCGGGGAGCCGGACCGATCCAGTGGGCGATCATCAACGGAGAAAAAATAACGGGTGTTACGATAATGCAGATGGATAAGGGGCTTGACACGGGAGATATGCTGTTTCGGACGGAAGTGGAGATCGCTCCGGACGAGACGGCGGATACCCTGCATGACAAGCTTTCGGCAGCAGGCGCGCGGCTGATCGTGGAGGCGCTTGCAAAGATCGAGGCGGGCGATGTGACGCCTGTGAAGCAGAACGACGAAGATTCCTGCTACGCAAAGATGTTAAATAAGTCTATGGGAAAGATCGACTGGCGGATGGAGGCGGAGAAACTGGACTGCCTGATCCGCGGGCTGATTTCCTGGCCGGGCGCCTCAACGCTCTTTCGGGGAAAGACCTTAAAGATCTGGCAGGAGGAGCCGGTCTTAGAGCAGGACATGGCGGCGTGGGAAGCAGCACAGGGGCAGGAGCAGGGCGGTTTCGCAAAAGACGCGCCGCCGGGCACGGTGGTCAGGGTGGAAAAGGACGCCTTTTATGTGCAGACGGGGAAAGGCGTTCTCAAAGTGCTGGAAGTGCAGCCGGAGGGTAAAAAACGCATGGCGGTAAAGGATTTCCTGCTGGGATATCCGATCAAGGCAGGCGAAATGTTTGAAAAAAACTGAGGGAGGAATCATTGATGGGACATTACGGATATGGCTATTATTACTTTGATCCGACGTATTTTCTGGTGCTGATCGGGGCGGTGTTGTGTATGCTGGCACAGGCGAGGATCAGCTCCACTTACAACAAATATTCCCGGGTCTTAAGCAGGACGGGGATGACGGGCGCGCAGGCAGCGGAGAAGATCTTGCAGATGTCCGGCATCTACGATGTGCGGATCGAACATGTGGGCGGGAGTCTTACGGATCACTATGATCCGGCGCACAAGGTGCTGAGACTTTCCGATTCCGTGTACGGCTCTACCTCTGTTGCTGCCATCGGGGTAGCGGCGCACGAGTGCGGTCATGCGGTGCAGCACGACAAGGGCTATGCGCCCCTGCAGATCCGTTCCGCCCTGGTGCCTGCGGCAAATATCGGCTCGAAAGCGGGCATCCCCATCATCATTCTGGGCGCGATCCTCGGCATGAATCAGGTGTTGATCCAGATCGGCATCTGGGTCTTTGCGCTGGCGGTGCTCTTTCAGGTGGTGACGCTGCCCGTGGAGTTTAACGCTTCCGGCAGGGCGCTTGCCATGCTGGGCGATTACGGGATGATGGCGCAGGACGAGGTGGGAAGCTGTAGGAAAGTCTTAAATGCGGCGGCGCTTACCTACGTGGCGGCAGCGGCGTCGGCGATCTTACAGCTCCTTCGGCTGGTGCTGCTGTTCGGCAACAATCGGAGACGCGACTGATGGCAGGAATCAACGGGCGGGAAGCGGTTCTGGATATCCTTCTGGAACTGGACAGACAAACCGAATACAGCAATGTCCTGATCGCGGCGGTACTGGATAAGTACGATTATCTGGACAGTCGGGAAAAGGCATTTATCAAGCGGGTCAGCGAGGGGACGATCGAGAGGCGGATCCAGCTGGACTATGTGCTGGACCTCTATTCAAAAACACCTGTTATTAAAATGAAGCCGCTGATCAGGGAACTTCTGCGCATGAGCGTGTATCAGCTCTTATTTATGGAACACATTCCGGACGCGGCAGTCTGCAACGAAGCAGTGAAATTAGCGAAAAAGCGCGGCTTTCAGCCGTTACAGGGCTATGTGAACGGCGTGCTGCGCGCCATTGCCAGAGGGCGGGAGGAGCTTGCGTATCCCGATCGGGAGAAAGCGCCGGAGGCATATTTGTCGGTCTGCTATTCCATGCCGCTGTGGCTGGTGGAACATTTCAGAAAAGCCTATGGAGCACAA
>JAMPCE010000053.1 GCA_023666335.1 bacterium | reverse complement strand
TAGAGCAGTCCGTTGCTGCCGACCAGATTGTAGAACATATCAAAGTTGCCCTTGAAGATACCGCCTACAGACATCAGCAGCAGAATGACCATCGTCGGCATGATCATCGGGATCGTCACCTTGAAGATCCGCTGGAAGACATTTGCGCCGTCGATCGCCGCCGCTTCATAGATCGAGGTATCAATGCCCATGATCGCCGCCAGATACATTACGGAACCGTACCCGACGCCCTTCCAGACATTGAAGAAAAGCAGGATGAACGGCCACGCCTGCGGTTTGGTATAAAACGGGATCGCCTCCCCGCCGAAAAATTTGATCAGACGGTTCATAAAGCCGTAATCCGAACTGAAAATGTTAAACGCCATGACCCCGACGATGACCCATGAGATAAAGTACGGCAGGAACATCATGGACTGCGACACTTTACGGAACCGCTTACTATGTATCTCCGTCAGGAAGATCGCTACCGCTACCTGTGTGAATGTGCCGACCAGAATGAATGCGATATTATATAAAACCGTATTTCTGGTCACCAGCCCCGCCTGTCCGGATTTGAAGAAAAACTTAAAATTCTCGATTCCGTTCCACGGGCTTCCCCAGATACCGCCCGCATAATTGTATTTCTTGAATGCCATCACAATACCCGTCATCGGATAGTAGGCAAACACCAGCGTGTAGATGACCGCCGGCAGCAGCATCAGAAGGAATACGCGATTTTTGTACAGCTTTTTGAGAAACTTCTTCATGCCTCCTCCTTTCATTTGCGCAATATTGCGCTATAAACTCCTGCAAATTAGCAAATAATTACTATAAAAATATCATATCACAACTTTAAATTGTTATCCATGCACACTAATTCTAACATGTTCGCACTCTCACAGTGCAATTTGCTCAATAATTTGCTGTTATTTGCGCAACAACGCTCTTTTTGTTGCCCACCTCCGTTTGCGCGCAAAAAAGAGGCGGGATATCAAATCCCGCCTCAGTCTGCTGTTGCATGATCTTCCGATCAGCTGCTGCTCTTTACTTGATCACGAAAGTCTTCTCGATCGGTCTTCTCGTGAAGTAATTGCCTTTGCCCGTGATCTTCACGGTCGCGGTTCTGGTGCCGCTCCGCTTTCCGTTGTTCTCATAGGACAGCGTGTAATCCTTGCCCTCTTTTAACTTCCTGCCGTTCACTTTGACCGTCACCTTCGGCTTCAACACCTTGCCGAGGAACGACTGGAACTTCACATCCTCTACGTTCGTTTTCACAATCTCCGTCTGGTCGATCGTAAACTTGATCGTTCTGGATTTTGTAGTCGGATCTGCATTATCCGTGAACCAGCTGTTTCCTTTCACCTTAACGGTCAGCTCCGGCTGCTTTTTGCTCACGCCCATCGTATCTTTATTGTTCTTATAAGTTACGCTGTAAGCCGTGTTCAGTTTCAGGTCAACGACTTTACCGCTTTCCTTATTCCGGAAGATCACCGCCGGTTTCAACGCTTTGCCGTTATAGGAGGCAGAAGATACTTCAATGTTGAAATCGTTCAGATATCTTCCCGTCACCGTGAACAGATTCGGAAGCTTCACGGTGCCGCTGTAGTTGCCTTTGCCTTTGATGGTCGCCGTGACAGGCGCAACGCCATTCGTCCACTTGCCGATGGCATAGGTCACGGTATAATCGCCGCTCGCCAATCCGCGCGCCGTGGGATTTTCATCCGTCACACTCGCGCAGTTTATCGAACTGAACTGCAATTCCGGGTTCGGCGCATAGCCCGTATAAGGGATCGCCAGCGTACCGTAGTCCGTTTTTTCCGTAATATCAGCATTGATCAGGGAGCCCGTCCACTCCGGATCATCCTCAGGAGGCGTCACAGGCGTCCACACGCCATCCTGTTTCTCATACACGCTCTTCGCGGACAGCTTCGGAATCTGCAACGCACCTTTCTTATCCTTTTCGTTTTCTTTCGTAATCTCTTTCACGAGCGTCCGCTTATTGATCGTAAAGGTCGCGGTCTTCGTGCCGACATACTTGCCCGTACCGGTGATCGTGACCGTTGCGCGTCCGGCGTTGATATTGTTCGCACAGCTTACATAGTAGCCGTCCTGCGCAGAATCTTTACTGGTCTGTGCAGTCAGTGTAACAGCTTTCGCGCCCGTACCGGCTTTTACTGTCAGATTCGCTTTCGCATTCTCCGAGTCAGCCGTCGTCAGTTTGATCGGATTGCCGTTGTAGTAGAACTTACCGCTCACCGTGATCTTCGCATTGGAGATCAGATACGCCTTATCCACCACGCGGAAAGTCACATTCTCCCTCTCGCCCGCATAGTTCGCTTTCTGCTTTCCGGCGATCTTTACCGCATAGGTTCCCGCCGCCTTCACCTTGGCTTTGCTGACAGCGTCGCCATTCGCTTTGGAATAGATGGTCTCCACTTTATCCGCCGCAAGCGCTGCTCCGGTTTCGTCATGTGTGCGCTTGATCTCCGTGATCTCGTACTGGTTCGCCGCCACTGCCTTTGCACCGTCTTTCACGGTAATCTTCGGCGCCTGTGCGCTCGTCTTCTGTGCCAGATCCGCTGCTGTAATTGTCGTATTGCTCAAATCTTTCGGATAAATGGCAAATGTGTACTTCTGTGTACCTGCCTTGCCGCCAGTTCCCAGATCGATCGTGGAACGTACGCCGGAGAAGTTTCCTTTTCCGGTAATTTTCAGGGTCGGCGCCTTGTTTGCATTGATCGGCTCATAAGTGAGTTTGCCGTCCTTATCTTTCGTTTCATATACGCTGGCGTTGATATTGTTGGAATATGCCACCGTATAGTCGATGCCCTTTGTCAGCGTCACGGGCTTTGTCGTTCCGTCCTGCGTCGTATAATTGTACTTCACGGTGATGGACGGCTCTACTTTCTTGCCCGTATAATAATTCAATTTGGAAGAAATCTCTACCGTTACAGCTTCCTGATTCACCGGGCACTTGGCGATCGTGTAGGTCGCGGTGATCGAACCTTCCCTGTAGCCGTTCGGATCATTTAACGCCTTATCTGTCGGCAGCACCACCAGCGTTGCCTTGCCGAGTTTCTTATTGTTCTGAAAATACGCCTTATACAACGTCGGATCGATCTCTTTCGCCGGATCCGTTATCGCATCGTCCTTCGCGTACAGACTGATCGTCGGCTCGACTTCTTTTTCCTTGCCCAGATAATATACCGCCTGCGCAGGCTTATCCGTCCTGCCGTTCTTATCGGAAGCCTCAAATACGACTTTCAGCTTCTTCGCGCTGAACTCTTTTCTGGTGTCTTCTTTGATCTCAAACTCGATCATTCTCGTCCCGATAAAGTTTTTACTCGTATTCTTCGCCGTCAGCACGAGTTTCGCCTTACTGGTGCCCGTGGTAAGGTTCTTGTTATTCTGATAGCTTACCGTATAGTCCGCCGTCGTCAGCTTGTAACCCTTATAGGTCAGTTCCACCGCCGGCGTCACATTCTTGCCCGTATGGAACTGTGCCGGGATCGGCGTCTCGCCCGCGGAATCTGCACTTTCAACGCCAGCGTCAACCTGCACGAGATACTTGCCGTCTGCGCCCTTCGCATCCAACGCGATCTTTTCCGCGCCTTCTCCAAAGACGCTCTTGAACGTCGCGCTCACTTCCACGTTCCCTGTCGGCATGATGAAACTGTCGGTCTTTGCTTCCGCAATCTCCGCCGCATAGGTCAGTAATGCCGCAGGCTTCATATCATCCGTGCCCGCCCGGAAGGTCACCGTACCGTTTGTGCTGGTCAGTATTTCTTTCGCTGTTGCCTCGTCAATGCTTGCACCGGAAACCGTCATGGTATCCAGATAATATCCCTCGTTCGGCGTGACCGTTACGTTTACTTTCTCACCGCTCTCCGCTTTGACAACGCTCGTCTCCACGGTTCCGTTTTCGATTGCATCAGATACGGATACCGTGTGCGTGCCGTAGAGGTAGAAGTCGTCCATCGTGCCCCACGCACCCGTCTGCGTTGACTTGATGATCAGACCGACCACTAAGGATTCTCCCTCTTCCACGACGATATTTTTAATCTCCGGATTGCTCCAGTTCAAATAGCCGTCTAACGTGAATGCCGCCTTATACTCGATCTTCGGGCTGCCGTCTTCATTCAGCACTCTCACAAACGCATACTGTACGTCATCCTTGTCCGCGCCGTTACCCTGAATATAGCTGCCGAATGTATAGGAGCCGGGTTCCGGTTTTACGGTCTGCGACACGGTAGAGTCCAACTCGATCGCGGAGTAGAAATGCAATCCCAGCTTTCCGCGCACGCCGTCGCTATTCACCTTATAAACAGATTCCGCCTCCTCTATGGGCTTTCCTTCTTCCAGCCAGCCGCGTCCCGTATCTATTTTGATGTCCCACGGATTGCTCGAACCATTTTCAAAGTCCGGATTCACGAGAAGATTACTCGCCGCGCTCCGAAGCACTTTGACCGTCAACGTGATCTTATAACTGCTGCCTGCCACAGAAGCAACACCGTGTACCGTATACTCTCCCGCCTTGTCGGTGTTGACCAGTTCTTTCTCATCCTGCTCCCAGACGATCTTCAACTCTTCTTTTTTACCCGTGTTATACTTTGCAGATGCTGTAATGTCATCCCATATAATTTCCTCACCCAAAGATACTTCTTTGGTCAGATTACTGCTTACGCTGGCAATCTTTTCCTCCGCCGTAGCGCCCGTCCTGATCAGGCCAAAGATCTTTGCGGTCGGAAGCGCCGTCCCGTCAAAGTCAAACCAAGAACGGTGATCCATCGCGCTGCCGCCGTACCATACGCCCGCGTCATCGGGATCGTACTCCGCCGCATAGCTGGACGCCCAGCCGGAACCGTACTTCTCCCACAGTTCAAAATTCTTTTTGTAGAGGCTCTCGTCGTCGTTGCCCTCTTCGTCCTTGATGTAGTACGGCGAGATCCATGCCGGCTCCCAGTAGAACACGCCAAGAGCCTGACCCGAATATTCGTCATTGATCTCATTTACCTTGCTGACCACATCGCGGATCTCATCCGCCTGCCCCTGCACGGAAATGCCGTAGTCCTGATCCGCATAATTCGCCGGGATATCCATCGGCTCGATCATGCCTTTGCCGTCGCCGTCGATCTCCGTCGTCGGCCATGAGGTCTCCGCCGCCATAACTTTCTTGCCATATGTTTCCACGACCTCTTTTAACGCGTCCCTCAGACCGGTGGTATCGCCATGTCCGAACGCGTAGAAAGAACTTGCGAACACATCGTAATCAACCTTATATTTATCCAGATTTCCTGCGATCGTCCCATATCCTTTGTGCGGGTCGGTAAAGTGTACCGCCACAAGACAATCCTTATCGAACTCTCTTACCGCCTTACTGCCGGCGCTAAAGATTTTCGCCATATTTTCCCAGGTTGTCTCACCGGCAATTCCGTTATTCGTCTCGTTACCGACCTGCACCATACCGACGTCAACGCCTGCCGCTCTCAAAGCGTTCAGACTGTCACGGGTATACTCATAAACCGCCTGCTCTTTCTGCGCTACCGAATAGCCCGCCCACGCTTTCGGCGCTTTCTGCTTGGAGGGATCCGCCCAGAAATCCGAATAGTGGAAGTCGATCAAAACTTTCATCCCCGCGTTGGTCGCAAGCTGTCCGAGTTCGATCGCTTTCTCCAGGTCGTTGTTACCGCCGCCGTAGCCGTTGCCGCTGCTCGTATACGGATCGTTCCAGACACGGATACGCACCCAGTTCAAGCCACCGTCATGCAGATAGTTGAAAAATCCCGCGTCGGAGAGCGGTTTGCCGTTCTCATCCTTAAAGACCGTGCCGCTGTCGCGCAGCGCGATATAGGAAGACAGGTCTGCACCGGTGATAAAGTCGTCCGTCAGCGCAACTTTATCTACCTTGATCTCCGCGTCCTGAACCGAAGCGGGAACCAAAGCGTCCATCGCTTTTTTCAGATCATCGTAAGCTTTCTCGATCTCTTCGTCCGTAGGCGCTGTTTTTGTTTCATCTTTCGCAGCCGCGTCAGCATCCGCCACAACTTTTTCCGCCGCGGTCAGCGCCGTCTGAAAAGCTTCCCAGCCGCGTTTGTAATCTTTTTCTTCGAGTTTCTTCGCTTCCTCTACCAGCTCCTTTAGTTTATCTAATGCTGATAACTGAGAAGCAGGATCGGCTTCTTCCTTAGACGAATAGAAGCTGAGTTTTTTCGACGCATTAGTTGTGCCATGCTCATACTTGCACCAGATCTTGCCGTCAAACACGGGGGTAAAATCAGCTTCCCACTCACCCGAAGTCAATCCATTCACCAAATCTTTCAGCCAACTGTAGGAATCCCCGCTTTTTTCATAAAGATTACATATCTTCTTACTATCAAATGCTATCCCGCCCGGTGCAGAAAATGTCAACGTATACCAATTCGCACTGTCCGCCATAGGTTGTAATTCATAAACATTATTCTTATCATCACTGCCATCGTCACCTGTCGGTGTGATCTTAGAAATATCGCCTGTCGTCTCGTCCACTACAAACAATTCTCTTGAAGCAGATTTCGGATCCAGCTGGATCACCGGCGCGATTTCTTCGCTATAGACGTTGAGCGTGATATTACGCATAATCTGCGCTGCCTGCTCTCCCGCATAGCCCTTTCCATTCTTAACTGCAACGACGGTATTCTCGCCGGAAGTCAGCATCGTATAAATGCTAGTATTATTCCAGCTGCTATCACATTTGAATACGGAAGCTTTCGTGTCGCCCTCCGCCTCTGCCGCCGACTTTGTAATGATCTCAAAGCCCGCATTGGCTCCGTTATTCTGGAACACGAGCGGAATCCTGTACCAGCCCGCATAGCCGTCTACCTTTGTCATCAGATAGGTGTCGCCCTCATCCCACGTTTTCCAGCTTGCAGTTTCAGCAGTTGATGCCAGATTGGAAGCCGCATCCGTCGCATCATTGCTAACCCAATGATACAGACCTATCTCTTCGTTTTCCTCGTTATCGCCGAAGTAATAGTAGAACGTCACACTTTGCCCCAATGGCACCAAAGCATTCTTTGCACTCAACAAAGCGACGTATGCACTCGTGATCGCAGTCGCATCCGAAGATTCCTCAATCACTTTTGCCGCCGTCAAAGCTGTCTGCAAAGCCGCCCAGCTGTCGGTTGTATAATCAGTTTCCGCCAGCTTTTCTACATCGGCAATTAAGGTCTGCAATTCTGCATAAGTATAAGATACCTTAGACAGCACTACGTCATCTAAATCAATTTCTGCTTCATCTGACTCTTCTGCATTATCACCAAGCAAAGTACCTTCTATAGTAATTGTAACAGCGGCATTATTTTCGCCTGTTATCTCAAAGACATTAGTTGTATAAGTATCCCATGTATTCCACCCGCCTCCTTTTCCGAGATCGGCTGTACCCAACGTCTCCGTTTCGGTTTTGACATTTAATTCAAATGCGCCTTCCGCATAGCTTCCTCCAGCATATACTGATGCAGTATAGTGACCAGGTTCAACATTTTCTATTGTTTGTTTTACAGATATCTCTTTCTTTTCCCCCTTAACCCAATAAGACACATATTTGGTTGTGTCATTTGTCATCCACTGATCACTCTTTTGCTGATACCCATCAGTCAGATTCCATTCATTAGAAATATCACTTTCAAAATCCCCATTCACCAACATGCCATAATTCGTCTCTGTCGTCGTTTCGTCTTCCTCAGACATGACTTTCACGCCGCTCTTCTTGACCGGCGTCTTAACGGGAACTTTCTCTTCCCCTTCGTCGGGGTCCTCAGGTTTAACCCCCCCCCCGGCATTTTCCTTGTCAGGGTCGTCACCGTCTTCCCCGGACAGATCTTCATCCTTACCGTCATCAGGCGTTGTTTCACCATCGCCCGTCTGATCCTGACCGTCATCACCGTCATCCGACGTATTACCGTCATCCGTATCGGTATTCTGATCCGCGTCGTCACCGCCCGCGTTGTCCTGATCTCCCGCGCCGTCAGTGCTTTCCGCTATCTCTTTGCTTTCCTCAGACGGCAGCTCCCCCTTGCTGTCATCTTCCGTATACGTCTGCACTTCATCCAATCCCGGCTCCGCTGCATACGCAGTCAGCCCGGACAGCGCCGATCCTGTTAAGATCATGGCGGCACTCAGGATTCCGCATAGACTTCTTCGTAAATACTGTCTTGCCTGTTTCTTCATGTTTACCCTCCGCTTCTTGTTTTTTGCTGCTACCTCTGCCTGCTCCTTCTGCTATACCGCGCAACGTTGCGCAACCGATTGCGCTGATGTTATTTTCATTATAAAGAATCGGTCTGATTTTCGCAAGCGACATCGTCATGTAGTATTTACCAATCTTTGCGGGGGATTTTTATGGAAAAGAGACAAAGAATCCCCTTATCTCAGGGCTAACCCTGATTTTTCCGGGAAATACCACTGACTTATCAAAAAGCTTTCGATTGTTAGTCTACACTCACTTTATGAGTCCAGCACAACAGAATTTAAATCCTGAGAGAAATAGATAAAAACCAAAAACAGATACAAAAAATGGTAATTAAAAGCTGAATTGAAAACTACCATAATGCTTGACATACACAGGTATGTACTGTTATAAATAAAGCAAGGACTGACGACTCATCTGGGTGCCTTCAGCCCTTGTCTATTATCAATAGGAGATTCTGAATCTACAAACTTTTTCACACACTATCGAGGTGCTAGTGTGAAAGAAAGTAGAGGAAGACCATAAAAGAACGCACTTTACTAAGCTGTCTGCAAAGGCAACGTTTTGAAGTCATATAAAATAAATGGTTCAAGCTAAGAAGCCAATGGTTCAACAGGTGGAAGCAATCCCTCCTTTTGAAGTAGTTTCATGGCTTGTTTGATAGCCTTAGCCTTTTGTTTTTCAACAAGCGGTGCAGGCATATCGATTTTGTATAAGTCGCTCGGATTCCATACTTCTCCAGTAGACAGCATCTGGTAGACCGCAGTGAGAATCATACGGGCAATAGCGATAATGGCTCTTTTCTTGCCACGACGCTTAACAAGGGCTTCATATTTTTTCTTGTAGTAAGGAGATTTGTCAGATTTCACGGCTGCATGGGCGCACTGCACCAATGCAGGTTTGAGGTAAACCCCGGCACGTGTAATCCTGACAGACTTCTTCTTACCAGCAGATTCATTGCTTCCCGGAACAAGACCAGCCCAGCAGCATAAGCGTTTTGATGTGCAGAACTGAGACATATCAATACCAATTTCGGAGATGATAGTGACCGCACTATCACGTTTAACACCCGGAATGGTACAGAGTAACTGTACAGCATTTTCATAATCAGGATCAGAAGAAATCAAATTTTCTATCATAGAGTCTACATCATTGATTTCGGCTGTGGTATAATCCATATATGCGCGGACGAGGCGCATACGGTATTTTTGGGCATCAGTCATCTGATATCCTTCAATGGATTCAATCACGGCATCTTCTTTCGATTTGAGGCTCTTAAGAAGTTTGGAAGCGATTTCTTCGTGGCTGACAGACGTGCCTGATTGTTCAAGCAGATAGTCAATGATGGATGTGGATGACTTCCCAAAGATATCGGAAACAACAGAATCTAAAGCGACATTACAAACCGTAAGCGCATTCTGATATCTGTTCTTTTCGCTGGAACGGCAGGAAACAAGCTTGTAACGGTATCTGGTGAATTCCCTGAGGATACGGATAGCTTTACAGGGGATGTAACTGCCCTTGACAAGTCCAAGACGGAACAAATCTCCAATCCATTTGGAATCCTTGGCATCATCTTTGTTGCCTTTGACCGCTTTTACCCATTTGGGATTGGCAATGGTAACATTGATTTCATCTTCTAAGAGATTAAAGACAGGAACCCAGTATTTGCCAGTGGATTCCATGCAGACATCCCGGCAGTTGTTTTCTAACAGCCATTGCCTGAATGCAAGAATAGAATTGTTGAAGGTGGAGAAACGCTTCTTCTGGTAAGAAGGTTCAATCCCGCCCGTCGTTTTGATGATTGTGGCAACGAGAAAAGATTTGTGAACATCGACACCACAACAGGTTTGGTAAATAACTTTCATAGTCATGCTCCTTTCGTAAAAGATAAGAAGCCATTGACTGAACTGCCACACATTTAACTAAGGAGTTAAAACAATTCTTAGTGTACGGGCTCGTAGCGCCACTCATTTGTGCTTGAAAAGGCAGAACTTACACTGATTAATATGCTGTCTAAAACAAGGAAAGTTATTACAACTCACCTCACCGTGCTTTGTAGTGTAGCTTCTTGCTAACAATTCTACAACACAACGTGGAGGGGTGAAACACTTTCATTACTATTTGTGCCGCCAACTGAAAGGCGGCGGAATGGAGATTAATATGTCAAAATCTATTTTAGATAAAATTGTTGAAAAAAGAAAAATGCCAGTTTTATTCATTGGTTCAGGAATTTCTAAGCGTTATCTATATGATTTCCCTGATTGGATAGGATTATTAAGGGATTCTTTTAAAGAGGTTAATCCAGACCCTTACTACTTTAACGGTTATGTAGAGAAGTTCACACGCGAAGGACTTTCATCTTTTGAAATGAATACCCGGCTGGCATCTGTAATCGAAAATGACTATAACGCTGCATTTTATGCACGAAAGGTAAAAATTAAAATTGGCAACACCAAAAATCCCAAATGGGTTGGGCAGGGTGTGTCCCCATATAAAATGTTTCTTGTCAGTTACTTCAAAAAACTTCGTGTTAATACAGACCCTGCTCTATTAAGGGAAATTGAAATTTTTCGATTACTGAAGAACAAAATATTAGCCGTGATAACGACAAATTATGATACTTTTATTGAATCGGAAATCTTAAAAAATGATTATCAAGTATTCTGCCATCAAAACGAACTGTTTTCTGCTGATAGCTATAATATTGCTGAAATATACAAAATTCACGGCAGTATACTGGATGCGAAATCCCTTGTCATAACAGAAAAGGATTATGCCGACTTTAATTCTTCCAGAAAGCTAATTATAGCAAAAATGCTAACTCTATTCGCTGAATCTCCCATTATATTTATGGGCTACTCATTTACGGACGAAAATATCCAGCATATCATAGAGGATTTTTTAAGCTGCCTGACCGCAAAAGAGCTTACATCTATCAGTAATCATTTTATTTTTGTTAGCTATAAAAAGGGAGAAAAACGGCTTCTTGAAACAAAGCGTACCATATATACCGCAAACAAAATAGAAATCCCTATTACAGAAATATCTACAGACAATTATGTCGCCATTTATGAGAAACTAAACCACATTATTCCCGGAATCGCCGCTTCCCGCGTGCGCGAAACCAGAAAGATTATCAAACAAATTGTAGATCAGAATATGAGTAGTGAAACCGCTGAATCTATAATTGTTGATATTGACAATCTGGAAAATATTGATTTGTCCGCAAAACCGTTAGCTATTGCTATTGGATATCGTGATTCTATTCTCAACAAGGTAGGATACGGCATCCTAGATGTAGATTCGATAATCGAAGATATCCTCTTCGATAACAAAAATCTGAATGCTGAAAATATGTGTTTTGACAGATTTAAGTCGATAGCTTCCACCCACTTAATTCCCGTATTTAAGTATGTAAAAAAATGTTCGACTCCTATTCCATCCTCCAGTAAATTAAACGACTATATAAATGCACGTAATTCAATAGAAAAAATTATTTCTAAATCACAGTTAAAAACGATAGGTGCCTTGCCAATTGTATCTTCTATTGATGATTTACACACTGCTATGCAAAATCAAAATACTTTTGATAAAAAAGCCGGCATCCTCTTGAAAAGCATTGATAATTTCTCAATCAGTGAACTCAGACAAGAATGTCAATTACTTTTTCGCCAAATGGGTGGCGCTAAAATCACTTCTACATGTTTTAAACGATGTATTATGTATATTGACTTTGTGGAGAACTATACAAAAAAAAGTTAATGAACATTTTTCAGTAAACACTGGAAACATCACTAACTTTCTTTTGAAATCTTCGCATTTTGATATGCTTTTAGTTTTTACATAGCCACTGAATGGCTTATTGCCTTATTATAGTACTATCTCATTCATTATTTGTCAAGATGAAAATTTCATACAAAACCGCCCGATTCTACCAACTCCAAACGCTTCCACAAGCAAAAACCCCGAAAATTCGGGGTTTTTTAGAGGCGCAGACCGGATTTGAACCGGTGAATCAGGGTGTTGCAGACCCACGCCTTACCACTTGGCTACTGCGCCGCGCTCTGATGACTCCAACGGGAATCGAACCCGTGTTACCGCCGTGAAAGGGCGATGTCTTAACCGCTTGACCATGGAGCCTTGTAAAAGGCTTCTGTCAGCCTTAACGAATGCTATATTATCATATTTTGCGCCAATTTGCAAGGGATTTTTGGAAGAAATGCGCGGCAGTCTGTTTCTCTGCCGCGCACTGTATGTTATTTCCCTGCCTTTTCATCCCAGACAGGCACTTCCGTCCCCGCTTCCTTTGACGTAAAAGGCGTGCCGTCCTGCTTTTCAAAGTGCTCCGTCGCCCGCTTCACATAGGAAAATCCGAGATAGAGAAGCGGGATATTGCAGTAGGCGATCAGAATGTTTGCAAAGTCCGAAAGATCCCACAGCGAACCGAGATCCATGCCCGCAATGCTGGTCAGGACGCCGAAAGACACCACCAGCAGGCACAAAACCCTGATGAAATACAGGAAAGACTTTTTCGTGGATATCCTGCTCGCACAGATCTCCGTGAAAGAGAAAAAGCCCAGCAGGCATGTAAAGGCAAACAGCCCGAAACACACCGAGATCAAAAGGGAGACCGCCGTATTAAATGCCGTGCCCGGCGTAAGTTCCGTAGCGGATGCCAGATATTTCGGCAATTTTCCCAGATCAAACCATGCCGCCGCATTGTCCGTCAGCCACACCCTGCCCATGATGACCACAAAACCCGTCAGCGTACAGATCACGATGGTGTCAAGGAAAACGCCGATCGCCTGCACACAGCCCTGATCGCAGGGATGCGCCGCATCGGAAGCCGCCGCCGGCATGGTAATTGTACCCTGACCTGCCTCATTGGACATCAGACCGCGCTTCACACCCTGGATCAGCGCCACGCCGAACGCCCCGCCAAAGACTGCCTCCGGCTTAAATGCCTCCGTAAACACTGCGTAGAAGAACCACGGGATCCTTGTGAAATTCACCACGATCAGCACCAACACCGTCAGCACATAGACGACCGCCATGATAGGCACCAGAACATCCGTCACTTTCGTCACTTTGCGGATACCGCCCCAGGAGATCGCTATCAACACCACGATCAGCACCGCGAACGAGATCCAGTAAAGCGCCGAATTGGTCGGAATGGTATGCCCCGTGAGCGCTTCCGCAATCTGCCCGATCGAAGAGACCGCATTGAAGCCCTGCGCCGGGAAGCACAAAAGCGCGTAAATGATATACATCAGCGAAAGGATCACGCCCACCACGGCCGATCCTTTCAAAAGCCGCTTCCCGTAAAAGGCAAGACCGCCCACATATTCATCGTCCTTTTTCTCCTTAAAGATCTGGGCGAGCGTGGACTCTGTGTAAGCCGTCGCCATCCCGAAAAACGCCGAGATCCACATCCAGAACAAAGCGCCCGGACCGCCGACGGAGATCGCGCCCGTCACGCCTAAGATATTGCCCGGACCGACCCGCATCGCCGTGGACAGGAAAAAGGCTGCCAAAGGCGATATCCCCGTCTTTGCCGCCTTGCTCGCTTTCAGGACGCGCATCCCGTGCTTAAAACGCCTGACCTGAATAAACTTAAGCCGGCAGCTGAAATAGATACCCGATCCCAGCAACAAGATGATCGCCAGAGAAAAATTTCCTAAGATCGGAATCGAGCCGTACCAGGAAAAATTGGACGGAAAATCCCAAAACAAGTCGGAAACGACCTGAATTTTGGAACAGACCGCATTGATCGCGTCAAACAATGACTGCATATGTAGCGCCCTCCTCATAAAAAACGTGCTGTTTGCAATTTACGATTTCCTATAATAGTATACTATGCTTACAGGGGGAAGTGCAACCACTTAATCTACAATATCTTGTTTCTTCTTTTCGCTTGTCCACAAAATAGCTGTCTGATCCATTTATGATATTTTAGTTCCTTGATTATTTTTCTGATATCATGTATGCTATATGTGGCAGTAAAATAGATCAAACAATGGAGAAAAAACGATGAAATGTCCCTCTTGCGGTGCGGAAGTACAGGAAAATACCAAATGTGAATACTGCGGCGCCTTTGTAGAGAAAAGCGCCATCGATGAAGAGTACGACAGAGCGCGCGACCTGATCACCAAAAGAGTCGTAGCGGCAAATAAGCGCGTTATCAAAATGCTTGTTTTATCTATTATCATCGTGATGTTTGCGTCAGTCGTGGCGGTCGTGGCTGGAGCGGGGTGAAACCTTTTCCTCCAATTCTTCAATTTGTTTTTCCACAACCATATGTTTACATGATAGATATGTGGCAATGAAATATCCTCCATATACGATCAGGAACATCAAAACCGTAACGCCAATGTTGGTAGAAATATGCATATTCAAAAATTCTTCTACAATCGCTGTAATTTTTCCAATCCCAAAAGCTGAAAATATTCCTGCAAGTAAGAGGGGAGCGATAAAAAATATTGCAATCTGTTTGAATAATGCTCCGAAAAGCAGTCGGCTGTCAGCTCCCAGCTTTTGTAACAAACCGTATCGGTATATATTATCTGCCGTTTCCGTCAACTGTTTTAGGGATAATAAGGCGGCACATATCAGAAGAAATACTAAGCCAATGTAGCAGCACAAAAACACCAGCAATGCGCAGGAACCGTAGTACATACTACTCAACATGATTTTTTCAGTATACCGATACCCTAAAGTTTCCCATTCCAGCCCAATCGGTATCATTTTCTGCAATATTTCATCCGTATTTATACCGGATTTATACTGTACTAACAAAATATTCATGTCTTTCACTAAAGACGCAGCGATATGATCGGGAACAATAAAAGTTCCCCTATCGTTATTACCTACCGAAGTCATCAAAATAGTTTCATCCAGCAGCTTCTTGCTCCCCGGCTGTAAAATCGTCCCATTCAAGTCAATTTCTGTACAGGACTGTAAAAACGAATCAATATATTGTAAAGTACCTTTGTAATTACAGTTCAAAAGAAATTCATTATCAGCAAGATTTATAGGGGTTTTACCCTGTGCCGCTAATGCACGGTTAAAATCTGAAATGGAAACGACCGAAACACCCACTTCGGGAATTTCATTGTCAATGTGCCATAAGTTTAAGTCCTGTCCCTCGAATAAATCTCCATAGGTAATTTCTGCTTCATAAAAGCTAATCTGTTCTGTACTGTCTGCATAGACACCCATATCCACGTCCCTTGATTTCAGATATGCCGCAATGTCTGTTTCTCCCGCTACATCAATATCCGCAACAACATTCAGATCATAAGGAAGCGCAGCCTTGGACGTTTCGTTCATGGTTAAAGCAGAACTGATTCCCACGGATATACCACAAATAGATATGGTAAGCAAAGCGCATACTGCACTCATAGTCATAAAATCCGTCTGTATTTTGCTTCCGATCTGTCGGCTTAAAAAGGTATTCAGCCCCTTTAGATAAAGATTCCTGTCCGCCTGTATGGCAGTAAGCAATACCGCTGATATAGAAAAGAAGAAAAGAGCCGTGCCGACCGCTAATAGTATTACAGCAATTTGAAACCATGAATTTTCCCGGCTGGGAAGTATGCCATAATGCTGAAATACCACGCCGGAAGCAAAAATACATATAACAGATACTATTGCGAAACATATCTGTGCCGTTTTATTTTTTAGATGCCTATCTTCATTTTTCCGGCTTGCAGTCAGCAGATCAATCAATTTGACAGATGAAACCGTCCGCACGTTAAAAATCATAACAATTAAGAAAATCAGTGCAAAGCAGCCTACCGTCTTTTTTAATGCGCCCATAGAAAAAAGAATTTGGAAATTATCCATATCTACCGCAAACAAGCGTAATGAAAATATTGATAACCCCTGTGACAATAACAGTCCTAATATAAGCCCGGACACAAGTGAGAGTAACCCTACGCATAAGGTTTCCCCGGCAAAAATCCGTGATATTTTTCCTTTTTCCATTCCTAACAGTGTATAAATCCCTAATTCCTTTTTCCTGCGTTTTAATAAAAACCGGTTTGCATACAGGATAAGAAAGGCAAGCACAATAGCGACTACAACCGATAATGCTGAAAGTAATATGCCTAACTGATCGGAAAGTAACTGCTTTGTTGCGTCCAAGTCATTTAATGCCGGCTGTGTCTGAATAGAATTAAAAGCATAAAACATACTAACGGAGATCATCAGCGTTAAGAAATATATCATGTAATCCTGCAAGTTTTTCCGCACATTACGAAAAATCAATTTACTCACATTTACAAAGTTAGCGCTTGTCACCAAGTGAATATTATTCACTTTTTTCACCTCCCAATACAGAAACCACTCCCATGATTTCATCAAAAAAATCTTTCCGTGATTTCATTCCACGGCGAATTTCGTTGAATATCTTTCCGTCTTTGATAAAAAGAATACGGCGGCAATAGCTGGCTGTAAAAGAATCATGTGTAACCATCAGGATTGTCGCAGAAAGTTTTTGATTTAATTCTTCCAACATATCCAAGAGCATATGTGAAGAACGGGAATCTAAAGCCCCTGTCGGCTCATCCGCCAAAACAAGTGCCGGGTTTGTTACCATTGCACGGGCAGCGGCTACACGCTGCTGTTGTCCGCCGGACATTTGGTAAGGGTATTTTCCCAAGACTTCCGCAATATTTAATGCCTTTGCAATTTCCTGTACCCTTTTGTCAATCTCTTTCGCCTTTATGCCGGAAATAGACAAGGCAAGGGAGATATTCTCATATGCAGTCAGAGTATCAAGCAGATTGAAGTCTTGAAAGATAAATCCCAGCTTCTCGCGTCGGAAAGCGGATAGCTGTTTTCCACGCAATATAGTAATGTCCTTTCCCTCCACAAAAATTTTCCCGCTGGTTACTGTGTCGATTGTGGAAATGCAGTTAAGCAATGTGGTTTTCCCGGAGCCGGATGCTCCCATAATACCAACAAATTCTCCTTTATCCACCGATAAAGAAATTTGATGAACTGCCTTTGTAATGTTTCCTTTGTTTCCGTAATATTTTTGAATGTCCGAAACTTCTAATATCGGAGTATTCATAAATTTGCTCCTTTCTATATCCTTTTTCGATATTGTACTGCCTGTGGCTTAAATATGCCATTAAGTTAGATTACATTTACATTACCAAAATGTAAGGTTGCCTTAAAGACAATGAGCAGACATTTTATGCCTGCTCAAAATAAAGGTTTTCTTTAGGAAATATGATCTTTATGGTTGTACCGCTTTGTAAGCTGCTTGCTGCGGATATTTCCAAATTCATTTTGCCGCATAACTTCCGACATAAATATAATCCAATGCCTGTTGACTTTTTATATTTCCGTCCGTTTTCCCCAGTGAACCCCTTATCAAAAATCCGTGGAATGTCTGCTTCGGCTATGCCAATCCCATTATCAGAAATAGACAGACAGCACCCATTATCAAAAGTCGCTCCCGCAAAAGTAATAACCGGTTTTTCTTTTGCATACTTTACAGAATTGGCTATAATCTGCCCTATAATGAATACACACCATTTACGATCAGCAAATATAGGAATGTCTAAATTTTCAAATACAGGCTTCCCGCCAGCCCCGATTATTTGTTTGGAGCAGCTTTTTAATGCTTCATGCACTAACGCTTTCATAGTTGTCTGTTCTATCTTAAAATCCTTTTCTAAAGCGGTGCTTCTTGCATAAAAAAGGGCTTGTTCTACATAATGATCTATTTTGTTTAATTCATCATCTATACGGATCGTAGAAATATTTTTGTCATTCTCCACAATTAAATGTGCGGAAGTGATAGGTGTTTTAATTTCATGTACCCACATTTCAACATATTCCCGATATTCTTGATTCGCAGCATATGCTTCCGCTAATTTGTCATTCATATACTTGTTTGATAACCGCAGAATTTGAAATAGTATTTTCCCATCAAGAAATCCCGGTTTTTCAATGATCTCTGCTAATAAAGTTTTGTCGTCCATTTTATCAAATAAGGTCATAAGCTCACGATAATATTTCCTTTTTCTTGTGTAATCCCAAGCAAAAGCAGCAAGGAATGAACCCCCAAATATCAATTCAATATAAATGATAAATTCGCCCTGCAATCCCATTAACCAAAGAAGCCCCATAGAAAAGGCAACGGCTGTCAAAAACACTACGATAGAAAAAATTCGGTCAATCAGATAATCCGCTAATTTCATACTCGATACCCCAATCCTCGTTTTGTTTCCAAATAATCGGGTACACCAATCTCCGATAATTTTTTACGCAGCCGGACTATGTTCACGTTAAGCGTATTTTCATCTATAAATTCGTCACTTTGCCATAATTCATCAATGATTGCGTCCCTTGGTATCACATTTCCCTTATTTACAATGAGTAATCGCAATATGCCAAGTTCATTTTTAGTTAAATCCACTTCTTTATCCCCATAGGTAGCAGTCGCTCTCAACAGGTTGATGGTCACCCCTTTGTGCATAAGAAAGGAATTTTCCTGTGCTTCATAAGTCCGTTTTAATATTTTTTCAATACGCGCAATCAATATTTGTGCGTTATAAGGTTTGGCTATAAAATCGTCTGCTCCAATATTAAGGCTCATTAGTTCATCAAAATCAGTGTTTCTGCTTGTCAAAACAATAATCGGAATATCCGACTGTTTTCTAATCTCACGACATATCGTATAACCGTCTTGGTAAGGTAAATTTATATCCAGCAAAACAAGGTCTGGTTCCGCTCTCAAAATATGTTCTGTAATATGTTCAAAATCTGTACTGCTTTCAAGTGAATAACCATATTTCTGTAACAGAATAGAAAGCTCCTTGCAAATTTCTGTTTCATCTTCTACGATAAATATTTTCATTTTCTGTTTTCCTCACATAACTTCTGTACCCGTCTTTCTGAAACGCCTTATTTCTTCGCTGCTTTCAGGTTTAAAATATATTTCAACATTTTTATTCACCCTTTTCCGAAAAATTTATCGACTATAATTATATACGGTCATCCAAATAAGTACAATGTTTTTGAAAATACAATCTTCACTTACCTCCGCCTTTCACCGCTCTGTCCGGATTTTTGTTTTTTATTGAAATTAAAGAAACCCGTAAACACTGATGTTTACGGGTCTTTCACAGCAGCTTCCTTTGCCGCTTCAACTCCCCGAGTAGGGCTCGAACCTACAACCCCGCGGTTAACAGCCGCGTGC
>JAMPCE010000052.1 GCA_023666335.1 bacterium | reverse complement strand
CCTATGGAGCACAAGCCTGTGAAAAGATTCTGGCAGCGTCGTTAGAGCGGCAGCCTGTGGGTCTTCGGCTGAAAGAGGGGTTGCCCGCAGAGGAACGGAAGCGTCTGTTTGCAGCCTGGGAGGTAGCGGGCGTGACCGTGAAAGCGCATCCGTATCACACAGGCGCGGTGACGGTGCAGGGTGCGGAGGGCATCCGCAGGCTTGCGGGTTTTGACGAGGGGCTTTTTATGGTGCAGGACGTCAGCTCGATCCTTGCGGTGGAGGCGGCGGGCATCTCACCCGGGGACACGGTGATCGACGTCTGCGCGGCGCCCGGCGGAAAAGCCCTCTTTGCGGCGGAGAAGCTGAAAGGAGACGGCGAGGTCATCGCCTGCGATGTGAGCGCCCGAAAGACCGAAAAGATCGAGGAGAACAGAAAGCGGCTCGGAGTAGAGCATGTCACGGTCCTTGAGCAGGATGCGCGGCAGCGAAACGAGAGTCTCATGGGGCGGGCGGATGTGCTGCTGGCGGATCTGCCCTGTTCGGGGCTTGGTGTGATTGGTCATAAGCAGGATATCAAGTATCGGGTGAGCAGAGCGTCCCTGAAAGAAGTGCAGGAATTGCAGAAACAAATAATAACGAATGTTATTAAATATATCAAGCCGGGCGGCACCCTGCTCTACAGTACCTGCACCCTGAATCCCGCGGAGAATGAGGAGATGGCGGCGTGGATCTGCGACGCGTTCGGTTTCGAGCGGGCGGACCTCGCGGCGCATCTGCCGGAGGCGCTGAAAGACGCGGCGCAGGGAGGCATGTTACAGCTCCTGCCGGGGATCCATGCGTCGGACGGTTTTTTTATGGCGAAACTATGTAAAAAGGCGCAAGAACGGTAAAAAGATAAGAAAGCAGGTTCCTGATGGAGAAAAAGGAGATCAAATCCCTCACGCTTTCGGAGTTAAAGGCGGAGATGGAGGAAGCGGGCGAAAAATCTTTTCGCGCGGCGCAGCTTTACGAATGGATGCACAGGAAGCTCGCGCGCGGTTTTGATGAAATGACAAATCTCCCTCTGGCTATGAGAGAGCAATGCGGGGAACGCTATACCTATACGGCGCTCCGCATCGCGGCGGTGCAGGAGTCCGCCGTGGACGGTACGAAGAAGTATCTGTTTGCGCTGGCGGATGGCAATGTGGTGGAGAGCGTGTGGATGCGCTACAAACACGGCAATTCCGTCTGTATCTCCTCGCAGGCGGGCTGCCGTATGGGCTGCCGTTTCTGTGCCTCCACGCTCGACGGGCTGGTGCGGAACCTGACTCCGGCGGAGATGCTCGACCAGATCTATGCGATCGCGCTGGAGACGGGAGAGCGGGTCTCCAATGTGGTGGTCATGGGGAGCGGGGAGCCTTTGGATAACTATGAGAATCTGCTGCGCTTCCTTGCCCTGCTCACGGATGAAAACGGCCTGCATATAAGCCAGCGGAATGTGACTGTCTCCACCTGCGGCATTGTGCCGAAGATGCGGGAACTGGCGCAGGAGAAGATGCAGATCACGCTCGCGCTCTCCCTGCACGCGGCCACGGATGAAAAGCGGCGGCAGTTGATGCCCATCGCCGAGCGGTACTCTTTAAAGGAACTGATGGGCTGCTGCGTGTACTATTTTGAGCAGACCGGACGGCGGATCACTTTTGAGTACAGTCTGGTGCGGGATGTGAATGACACGCGGCGGGATGCGGAGGAGCTGGCGGCTCTGCTCAGAGGGATGAACTGTCATGTGAACCTGATCCCTGTCAATCCCGTAAAGGAGAGAGCCTATGCGCAGTCGAAAAGGCAGACGGTGGAGGCATTTGCGGCGCTCCTGCAAAAAAAAGGCATAAACGCTACGGTGCGGCGGGAACTCGGACGGGATATCGAGGGCGCCTGCGGACAGCTGAGAAGACGGTTTTTAGGGGAGGGAAAAGTCTACGGGTAGGGTCAGACTTGCCCTTTTGGCGTTTCTGTGATAACATGATTAGATGGAAAAAAGTAAACTACGGGAAAACGGAGGGGAAACCGTGCTCAGGTCTTATGCGCTGACGGATATCGGGCGAAAAAGACAATTAAATCAGGATTTTATTTATTGCTCCGAGGAGCCGGTGGGGAATCTGCCGAATCTCTTTCTTGTGGCGGACGGCATGGGCGGTCATAATGCGGGGGATTACGCCTCCATTCTGGCAGTAGAGACCGTAGTGGAAGAAATCGGCATCTCCTTTGAGAAAAATCCCGCAAAGATACTGGAGCGTGCGATCACAAGGGCAAATACGGTCCTGCGGCAGCGGGCAAGCGAGAATTACGCTTTAAGCGGCATGGGAACGACATTGGTAGCCGCGACCTGCATGGGGCGGTATCTGGAAGTGGCAAATGTAGGAGACAGCAGACTCTATGTGGTGGGCGATGAGATCACCCAGATCACGATGGATCATTCGCTGGTGGAGGAAATGGTCCGGATGGGCGGGATCGGCAGAGAGGAAGCCAGAAACCATCCGGATAAAAACATCATCACCCGCGCCGTGGGTGCGAGAGACGATGTGGAGGTCGATTTTTTTGATCTGGAATTACAGACAGGAGATATGGTTTTACTTTGTTCTGATGGCTTGACTAACATGGTGGACGACGAGGCGATACGCCGGATCTTAAAAAACGGCGGCAGTCTTAAGGACAGGGTAGAAGAATTGGTGGAAACAGCCAACCGAAACGGCGGCAAGGATAACATTTCCGTGATCGTTATCGAACTTTCGGCAGACGAGGTAGAACATGATTAAAATAGGTATGATGATAGGAGACCGCTATGAGATCCTGGAAAAGATCGGGACCGGCGGTATGTCAGATGTATATAAGGCAAAGGATCATAAGCTGAACCGTTTTGTGGCAGTAAAGGTCCTGAAACAGGAATTCAGCGAGAACGCTAATTTTGTATCGAAATTCCGTATCGAGGCGCAGGCAGCCGCAGGGCTGATGCACCCCAATATCGTCAACGTCTACGATGTGGGCGAGGAGGGGGAGAACCACTACATTGTCATGGAGCTGGTGGACGGCATCACCCTCAAGAAATATATCGAGAAAAAGGCGAGGCTTTCCGTGAAAGAGGCGGTCAGCATCGCAATCCAGGTCTCTATGGGCATCGAGGCTGCGCACAACAATCACATCATTCACAGAGATATCAAGCCGCAGAATATCATTATCTCCAAGGAAGGCAAGGTGAAAGTGACGGACTTTGGCATCGCCAAGGCTGCCACCAGCAACACCATCACTTCCAATGTCATGGGGAGCGTGCATTATACGTCGCCGGAACAGGCAAGGGGCGGCTACAGCGACGAGAAGAGCGATATCTATTCCCTAGGCGTCACCATGTTTGAGATGCTGACGGGACGCGTGCCGTTTAACGGAGAGACCACGGTAGCGATCGCCATCAAGCACATTCAGGAGGAGTTCCCTTCCCCCAGAGAATATGTGTCGGAGATTCCGGTCTGTGTGGAACAGATCGTCTATAAGTGCTGTCAGAAAAGTCCCGACAGGAGATACCAGTCCATGTCGGAGCTGATCGTGGATCTCAAGCAGTCCCTGATCAATCCGGATGAGGATTTTGTCAAGGTGGCGGAGCCGGATGAAGCGGCATCCACCCGTACGATCACGGACAGAGATATGGTGCAGATCAAGCGCCAGTCGGAGAATCGGGATTCTCTGGATGAGGCGATGCGCCTGAAAAGGGATAACCTGGACGACGAGAGAAGCTACGAGACGGAAGAAGAGGACGAGGATTGGGAGGACGACGAGGAAGACTACGATCCCAAGATGGAGAAGATCACGACCATATTGGCGGTGGTGGCGGCGCTTTTAGTCGGCGGTATCGTGATCTTTATGGTGGGCAGGACGATGGGCGTCTTTTCCTTTGGCGCGCCGCGGGAGGCGGAAGAACAGACGGAAGAGACGGAGCAGGTGGAAATGATCCGCGTGGTGGGCATGCATGTGGACGAGGCAAAGAGCGCGCTTTTGGAGCGGGATCTTGTGCCGGAGATTCGCTATGAGGTAAACGAGTCCTATGACGCGGGTACGGTTCTGCGCGCCAGTGTGCAGGACGGTCTGATGGTAGATAAGGGGACGAATGTTATCCTCACGGTGGCGGAGGCCGCCGAGGGCGTGCAGGTTCCGTCTGTGACAGGGAAATCGCAGGAGGAAGCAGCCTCCATCTTAAAGAAAGAAGGTTTCGAGGTGGATGTGACGGAAAGCCACGATTCTACGGTGGAGAAAGGACTTGTGATCTCTCAGTCGCCAGAGGCGGAGACTACGGCTGCCGCAGGATCTAACGTTACGATTCGCGTGAGTTCCGGACCGGAGGAGGATAAGGTCAGAGTGCCGGAGGTGATTGGCCAGACGGAGATGGATGCGACCGCCATATTGACGGAGAGCGGTCTTACCGTAGGGAATGTGACCCAGACGGAGAACGAGGATGCGTCGCTTACTGACAAGGTGTGCTATCAGAGTTATTCGGTCGGCTCCTATGTGGACAGGGGAACGCCCGTCGATCTGCGGATCAGCACCGGTCCGTCCGAGAAGACTTACCGCTATGCGGAGGGGATCACGGCTCCCACGGAGGATCCGGACTATCAGAACGGGATGTCGGTGACGGTGACGCTCACCACGGCGGACGGCACGCAGCTTTTGAGCACTGAGACGGCGAGTTTCCCGGTGGCGGTCAATTATACGGGGATCAAGTCTCCTTCCGGAACGATCCGCTATAACTTTACGGTGACGACGGAAGAGATCACGATCACCGATCCGGAGACGGGAGAGACGACGACCGAGGGAGGTACCTCGGAGATCAGGACCGTGGAGCGGCAGGTCAATTTTGTGGAAGAATAAAGCGAAAAGAAGCAGAGAAAATGTTGGTTATAGGATATGCAGGGAAAGATCATGAAAGGGATCGCCGGATTCTATTATGTCCATGTGGAGGAACAGGGCATTTATGAATGTAAGGCGAAAGGGATTTTCAGAAAAGAGGGCGTAAAGCCCCTGGTGGGTGATAATGTGGAGCTGGATGTGCTGGATGCGACCGAAATGCTCGGCAATATCAGGCGCATTCTGCCCAGGAAGAGCGCGCTGGTGCGTCCTGCTGTGGCGAACGTGGATCAGGCGCTCATTCTTTTTGCAATCGTCAAGCCGAATCCGAATTTTAATCTGCTCGACCGTTTTTTGATCCGCATGGAACGGCAGGGGCTTCCCACCGTCGTCTGTTTTAACAAGGAAGATATCGCTTCCCCCGCGGAGAAAGAAGCGCTGCGGAGTGCCTATGAGACCTGTGGATATCAGGTGTTATTTTTAAGCGTCCGTGAGAACAGAGGAATCGACGAGGTGCGAAAGATCCTAGCCGGAAAGACCACCACGCTGGCAGGTCCGAGCGGCGTCGGGAAATCCTCGCTCATCAACTGCCTTTCTCCCGCCACCCATATGGAGACGGGGGAGATCAGCGAAAAGATCGAACGCGGAAGACATACGACCAGACACTCAGAGATCATTGCGCTGGGAGAGGGCACTTACATCATGGACACGCCGGGCTTTACCTCTCTCGATATTTCGGAGATTACAAAGGAGGAGCTGGGCGGGTATTATCCGGAATTTCGGCGGTATGAGCCGTCCTGCAAGTTTCGGGGCTGCGCCCACATCAACGAGCCGTCCTGCGGCGTCAAGGGAGCCGTGGAACAGGGCGCGATCAGCAGGGTGCGGTATGAAAATTATAAAGTTCTGTATCAGGAGTTAAAGGAGATTAGGCGGTATTGACATAGCCTTGCCTTTTGTGCAACCAAACATAACATTTTTTGGGGAATCGCGTAAAGTTTGGTTGGTGGCATAGATGCAAAAATAGTGTACAATAGTATGAAAAGTACGTTTATAGGAGGCGGCTATGCGAAAATATTATCTGGACAATATCCGGTGGGCGACGGTCCTTTTGGTGATGGTCTATCATGTGTTTTACATCTTTAACGCTGCGGGGGTCCTCGGCGGCGTCAGCAGTTTCTCAAAAGTACAGTATCAGGACGCCGTTTTATACTTTGTCTACCCGTGGTTCATGGTGCTGCTCTTTGTGGTCGCGGGCATCAGCGCGCGGTATGCGGCGCAGAAGATGACGGCGAAAGAGTTTTTGCGGAAGCGCACATGGAAGCTTTTGGTCCCCTCGACGCTGGGACTTTTCGTCTATCAGTGGATCGTGGGATATTTCAACATCATGGCGGGCGGCGGTCTGGAGTATCTTCCCGCATTTCTGGTCTATCCGGTCGCTGCGCTCTCCGGCACGGGACCGCTGTGGTTTGCGCAGCTTTTGTGGCTGTACTCCCTGATCCTTATCCTGCTTAGAAAAATCGACAAAAACGACTGCCTGTGGAAAGCGGGCGAAAAGTGCAATATCATCATTCTGCTTCTGTTTGCCGTTCTTCTCTGGGGGAGCGCACAGATCCTCAATCTTCCGGTGCTCACCATGTACCGCGCAGGAATCTATCTGTGCGCGTTTTTGCTGGGATATTTCGTGTTTTCCCATAATCATGTGCAGGAGACCCTTGAAAAGTACAGTCTGCCGCTGCTTTTGGCAGGGATAGCGGCGGGCGTTGTCTATGTCGTGTATTATTTCGGAGAAAATTATGCGGACGATTCCGTGCTCAAAAGCCTGTTTACGAACGGATACGCGTGGCTCATGGTCCTTGCGGTCCTTGGTTTTGGCAAGCGGAAGTTTGACAGACAGACCCGCTTTGGCGCTTATATGACGAGGATCAGCTACGGACTTTATGTTCTCCACTATACGTTTATCGCGATCCCCGGCTATTATCTGAAAGAAAGACTGGCGCTGCCGGCAGGGATCGTTTATCCGGCGATGTTATTGATCGTGTTTGTCTGTACGCCGTTGTGGTACGAGGTCCTGCGCAGGATCCCCGTGGTCAGATGTCTTGTTCTGGGGATTCGAAAGAAAGATGGGAAAGATGGGAAACATGATAAAAGAGAATTTGATAATGCTTCGAAAATTGAATAAGTATTCGCAGGAGGAGATCGCGGAAAAGATCGGGATCTCCAGACAGGCGTACGGGAAATGGGAGAAAGGGGAGACTGTTCCCGATATTGAGAAGTGTGCCCTTTTGGCAAAAGTGTACGGCGTCACGATCGACAGCCTGATCCGCTCCGAGACGATGGAAAACGGTACGACGCTTCCGCCCGCGCCGCGGGGAAAGCATATTTTCGGCACGGTCACCGTCTCAGACCGCGGGCAGATCGTCATCCCCAAGCAGGCGAGAGACCTGTTTGCGATCGAGGGCGGCGACAGGCTGGTCCTTTTGGGCGACGAAGAAGAGGGATTAGCCCTCGTCAAAGAGGAGACGTTCACGGAGCGGATCAATCTGGCGATGCAGTCTGCGGCTAGAACCACCTGACGACGCTTTTCGCCCATGTCTTGAAAAAGCCCCAGTGCGGCGACACGTACGCATCGATCATGCGGCAGGCTTCTTCGCAGTCGAAAGGCTTGCGGTGGCTGATCTGCGTATAGCTGCCGACTGCGCGGGAATAGCCAAGCGCGATCTTGCCGCCTGTCGCCGCATCGCCGACCGCTACCTGTGCGCCGTGGGCAGAAGCGCCGAAAGCAAACTGCCCGAATGTCAGTGCGCCCACGGAAAAGATGCCGAACGTGACAGCGCCGAAGCTGATCACCCCGACGGAAAAACTGCCGAATGCGGCGAGACCGACGGCAAAAGTGGCAAGGGCAAACAGCCCCAGCGAGACGATGCCGATCGAGACGCCGCCAAATGCCGCAAAACCGACGGCAAGCCACCCCTCGGCGACCGCGCCGATGGCAATCACGCCTTTCGCCCGGCGGCTGCTGATATGCACAAGAGGCAGACTGCCAATCATTTTTTTACTTCTATATTCAAAACGGCGTTTCTGCCCGAAACGGTACTCGACTCGGAGCAGACTGTCTTCCGAAGAAGCTTCTGTTTCCCCAACGGCATATGTTTCGTCTGTCGTTCCGTAGATGTCTTCCGATTCTTTCAGGAGCCTGTCAGTGCTGATGCCGAAATAATCGCTGATCGCTACGATCTTATCCAGTTCCGGAACGGATTGGTCTGTCTCCCATTTGGAAACGGACTGTCGGGAAACGCCCAGCTTTTCCCCGAAGGCTTCCTGTGAAAGCCCCTGTTCTGTTCTTAATCTGTAGATTTTTTCTCCCAGTGTCATTGTTGTCTTCTCCTTCTTGTGATGTGTCTGCGTTGGTTATTCTGTTATTTGCTTTCATTATAGAAAAAGCGGCGGAAAATATCCATACAGACCGCTTGGAAATTTGTCAACCGGTGGTTGCAATGTCGAAATTTCGACTGAAATTTCGGTCGAAGTTTCAAATGAAACTTCGACCGAGGTTTCGGGGGAAATACGGGGGTTATGAAGGATGGCATTGTATGTGAAATTGTGATAAAATAGACGGGAAAGGATAGGAGGAATATACAGCTATGAAAACAGGCGTGATAGACGTAGGCGGCGGATTCCGCGGCATTTATGCGACGGGCATATTGGATTATTGTCAGGACAATGCGATCACATTTGATTTGGGGATCGGGATATCCGCAGGCAGCGCGAATCTGGCTTCGTTTGCTTCGCGCCAGCGGGGCCGGAACTATACTTTTTATACGGAATATGCTTTTCGGAAGCAGTACGCCAGCCTGCGGAACTTTATTTTTACAAGGTCCTATATCGATATGGATTATGTCTATGGGACATTGAGCAATCATGACGGCGAGTATCCGCTGGACTATGCGGCGGTGGCGGAAAATCCGATGGAATTTTGCATTATCGCCACGGATGCCGAGACGGGTAAGCCGCATTATTTTTTCAAAAACGACCTGTCGCAGGATCATTATGAGCCGTTTATGGCGTCGTCCTCGATCCCGTTCGTCTGCAAGCCCTATCCCATAGGCGGCAGACTGTATTTTGACGGCGCGCTGGGGGATCCCGTTCCCGTGCAGAAAGCCTTCAATCTCGGCTGTGATAAGGTCGTCCTGATCCTGACAAAACCGGCGGATAAGCCGCGGGAAGTCGGAAGCGATGAAAAGATCGCCGCCCGTATCCGGAAAAAGTATCCCCATGCGGCAGAGCAGCTTCGGCTGCGGGCGAAGCATTACAACGACAGTGTTGCACTGGCAAAGTCTTATGCCGAGCAGGGGAAAGCGCTGATCTTGTCGCCGAAAGATACCTTTGGCGTGGATACGCTCCATAAAGATAAAGAGTCTTTGAATAAACTGTACGAGTCGGGGATGCGCGACGGGGAGAGGATCAAAGCGTTTTTTGCGTGAGAGGATCGTTCGATATCGTGCGGGAAATGTCATGAGTGAAAAAATAATGAAAAAATAGTGAAATATTAGTGGAATTCCAGGTGGTAAGATGGTATGATTATGTCATAGAGGAAAGGAGATGACGACTTTGATCAAGGTAAATCTTACCAATGATATTTTAAAAAGAATATCGGCTATTGATCAGAATCGCCATTCGCTGAGTACAGTTGCGATTCCGCCGACCGCGGTCAATAAACTCAGAAAAAATTCCAAAAAGAAAAGTTCGTATGCTTCCAATAAAATCGAAGGGAATCCGCTTACCGAGGAGCAGTCGGATACAGCAATCGAGAGTGACGCACACAGGCATTTTATGAAGCCGGAACAGGAAATAAGGAATTACTATATGGCTTTGGAATTTTTGGAAAAGAAGGCAGCGGAAAATGTCGTTTTTTCAAAAGACCTGATCATGGAAGTGCAGGCGTTGGTTGAAAAAGGGGCATCCAAAGAAAAAATCGGTTTACGAGGGGCAATGCCTCCGGGAATGTTGTTTGCGGTATATGATGCCACAACAGGGACTCCCGACTATATTCCGCCGGAGTATGTGGATATTCCGGAATTGCTGGATGAATTGACAGACTATGTAAATACAACAGATGACCATCCGCTTATTGTGGCGGCGATCGTACACTATCAGCTCGTCACGATACATCCGTTTGAAGACGGAAACGGTCGTACCGCACGTTTGTTGTCCGGCTTTATTTTGGATCGGTATGGATATGGATTTGGCGGTATCGGTTCTTTGGAAGAATATTTTGCTTATGATGCAGATGAGTATTATCGCTCTTTGCAGATGGGGCTGCCTGCACTATATTATTCCGGAAGGGACAATCCGCCGCACCCCGAGATATGGATCGATTATTTCCTGCGCATGGTTACCTTGTATTCAGCAAGGGCGTACAATTTGTCGTTGGAAACAAGCGATGACAGTCTCTATGCCGCACTTTCCCATTTGAATTTGAAAGAGAAGGAGTTCCTTGCTTTTTTGGCGAGAAAGCATTTGTACGAATTTACGCCGATCGATGTGAGCAGAATGCTGGGGGTTTCCAACAAAACGGTCATTAATCGATGTGTGAAACTGGCAGGCAATGGCTTTTTGGTGCCAATCATCGTCAAGGAGAGGATTCGATCTTATCGGCTTAGCGAGTTTACCAGGGCAAATGAAAAGAAGATATTGAGCATGTCAGCGTCTATGTAGTGCGCGCAAAATCAAAACGATAACACCAGTGTTTCTCTCATTTTCTCTAAAAACTTTTCGGCGGCCTTGGAAAAGATCTGGTATTTTTTCCAGATCATACTCATTCCGGCTTCCCGTTTGGGCGATAAAGGGCGAAAACAAAGGCTGCTGTCGCCGGAAGTATTGATGATCTTATCAAAACCGATGGCATACCCCAATCCTTCCGACACCAATAAGGAAGCGTTAAAAACCAGATTGTAAGTGGCGACGATCTCAAGCGCAGACAGATCGCGCCCGATCCACTCGGTCAGTCCTTTGTTTCCGTTTTCCTGCTGTGAAATGATGAGCGGCTTGTCCCACAGGTCTTGCGGACTGATGGATTCCTTTTCGGCAAGAGGGGAATCGCGCCGCATCAAAACGCCCCAGACGTCTTTGCAGGGAAAGGGCAGGAAATGATATTTTGTCTGATCTACCGGACCGAATATAACGCCAAAATCGATCAGTCCTTTTTCCAACTGTTCCTGTACAAAGTCTGCGTTGCCGCTGGAAATGTGGTAATGGATATCCGGATAAGTTTCATATAAATTTTTGGCGGCTCTTGCAATCAGGCGGACGGCGTCGGTTTCGCCCGTGCCGATATAAATATCGCCGGCCACAGTCCGGTCAGAGAGCGTGATCTCTTTTTCTGTTTTCTGTACCAGATTCAAGATTTCTTCTGCGCGTTTCCGCAGGATCATTCCCTCTTCTGTAAGCGTGACTTTTCTGGAGCCTTTTGTCCCGCGGATCAAAAGCTGTTTTCCCAGTTCTTCTTCCATGGCTTTGATCTGCGTGGAAAGGGTAGGCTGGGAGAGGTGCAGGGACTTTGCGGCACGGCTGATACTCTGTTCTCTGGCAACGGCGAGGAAATATTGCAGCACTCTTAATTCCATTTCTGACAGGTCCTTTCTTTTCATGATATGCAGCCGCTGTTTTCGATTTCTTCACAGCATTGTTCCAGCCACTCTACCAAAAAGCTGACTTGCTTTTTGTTCTTTTTCAAAAAGGAAATATGGTAATCGACCGATAATTCCGGGTCGGTGACGGGAATCAGGATGCGGTCGATGCCATGAAAGCCATAATGTCGGGATATTCTTGTGGAAGTGGTGACAACATCGCTGTTTTGCACAAGTTGATTGTAGATGAAGAAGTCATCACATAATTCCAGTTTCGTGTCCGGCTCTAATTCCCGCCAAAATGCTTCCTGACTGCGGAAAAAAGAGCCGCCAACATCAAGGAGCAGGATAGAAGGAAGTTTCAGGCTGCGGATCGACACCTCACGCTGCGTTGCCAACGGGTTGTCGGTTGTTACGGAAAGCATGAAATGCTCATGTATCAGCGGCCGGCTGATGATATCCGGGTGGTCAATATGCCCAAAAGAGATCAATGCGTCGTATTTATCGTTTAGTAAATAGGCTGTTTCATTCTCGATATCATCATAGAGGCCGGGTTCCATTTCTTTCTCATGTCTTGTGTAGGAATACCGTGGGGTGAAATACCACATAGGGCCGGGGTCGCAGAATCCGATCCGTATGGTGGAATCTTTTTTTGCATAGTCCCGCAGTTCGGATTTTGCCTGATCAAGCTGCGTCAGGATCAGGTCGGTATGTCTCAGGAGTATGCTGCCTGCTTCGTTTAGCTTTAATCTGTTTTTATTCCGATCAAAAAGCGGCATTTCCAGTTCGTGTTCCAGACGTTTGAGCATGGCGCTCAATGTCGGCTGGGAAATATGTATTTTTTCCGCAGCCTGCGTCATGGATTCGCATTCGGCGATTGCCTTGAATTGTATGAGTTGTGTAAGTTCCATGACAGTCCCTCGCTGAATTATAGATCATATCTATTATGCGATTTACAAGAAGTATTGGATAATTTGTCAAAATACAAATATAATTTAAGCGTTCCGGTTAAATGTTGTTTGGCGATTGATAGATATATTCTATAATAATTTTGTGGAAAAGTCAAGCTGTCAGGGCGGAGGCGGGGCAGTCATGTTGTCAGGGCAGGGAAAATACGAGGAGGATATGACAATGGAATCGAAAAACCGAATGGGGACTGCGCCGATACAACGTTTGCTTTTGGCAAATTCCGTGCCTCTGATGCTTTCTTTGCTGTTCAGTACGCTTTACAATACCGTGGACAGTATGTTCATAGCGCGGATTAATGAGGAGGCACTTACTGCCGTTTCCCTTGCGGCGCCGATGCAGCTTTTGATGGATGCGCTTGGCAGCGGCATCGCGTTGGGGCTGAACGCTGCCGTCTCAAAGGCGCTGGGAGAAAGAAATGGGGAGGCGGTACAGAAAACGGTTTCTGCGGGTCTGTTTCTGGCATTTTGTGCATGGGTGATCCTTGCAGCGGTGGGCTTGACTGCGGTCGAACCGTTTTTTTACTGGCAGTCCGGAGGGAACGAAAGGATCGCTGCTTATGGCAGCAGCTATCTTTCGATTTGTATGATTTTTTCATTGGGAAATATGTTCCAATGGGTTTTTGACCGCTGCCTGATCGCGGCAGGGCATTCTTCACTTTTCCTGATATCCCTTGGCGGGGCTTCCCTGGTAAATCTGGTGCTTGATCCAATCTTTATTTTTGGATGGTTTGGCCTGCCTGTGATGGGTACGGCCGGCGCGGCGATCGCGACTATGATAGGGAAGACCTGCGGCGCATTGATAGCGCTTTTCCTGAATCTTTGCTGCAACCGTGAGATTCCGGTGCGGTTCACTTTCCGCCCGGATGTCCACAGCCTGCTGGGGATTTTGCAGGTCGGCACGCCTACGGCATTTATGCAGGGGCTTACTTCGGGCGCAGGTATCCTGCTGAATACGGTGTTTATCGCGCTTTCCCCTACTGCCGTTGCGGTAGCGGGCATCTGCAATCGGATCCAGAATCTTGCGCTGATTGGTGTACATGGCATATGCCTGGGGCTGATTCCGATTGTTGCTTATAATTACGGCGCAAAGAACCGTGAGAGGATTTGGGGCACATTGCGCTGGGCGCTGGCGGATGGCATTGTGATTTTTACCGTATTGCTTTTGGGATTGGAGGCTCTGCCGGAGCAGATACTTTCGATGTTTCATGCTTCGGAGCAGATGCTTTTGATCGGGGTTCCGGCTATCCGCATTCTTTCCGTCAGTTATCTGATTTCGGTGCCGAGTATTTTGATCTCGCATTTCTTTCAGGCGCTTGGACGCGCGTTTTTCAGCATGGTATTGACGTTAGCGCGTCAGGTGTTTTTCCTGCTTCCCTGTGCGGTACTGTTTGCGCGGGCGGGAAATGTAGAGACGGTATGGTTTGCCTATATTACAGCGGAAGTTCTGGCATTACCTGTCGTTTGGATCCTGCTTCACCGGACAAAGAAATCGTTAGCCGTTATATGAGGAGCGCCGATGGACGCATTTTATCCGATAAGATGATCATGGCACAAGCCGGTTCCCTACAAATAGCCCCGAAAGGGGCTATTATAGGTTTTAACTATGCAAATATATTAAATATAAGTATTTGCTGTTTTGCTGCCACGGTGTTACATTGAACACAGAGCAGGGACAGGGAAAGGACGGCAGGTGAATATGTTGGCACAGGCAATAGGCTATCATTCGGAGGAAGATGTGATCCAGAACCTGAAAGATGCCGGATGCGATCGGGAAACAATCGAGCGTTTTATGAATTGCATGAATCAGGGAGACTTAAACGGTCAGCTGCGGTTGATGGAGGAACACAGGAAATGTATTCTGGATAAGGTACACAAAGAGGAAAAACAGATAGAATGTCTGGATTATCTTGTTTATCAGATCGATCGTAACAGGACAGATATAAAAAAGGCGAGGAGGTAATCGTAGAATGAAAGTGATCGAAAATCAGACTTTTGATATGGAAAGAGCGCTTTATGGAAGTGACGGAGTGGTTGTGAAAAACTGTTCTTTTGACGGTCCGGCTGACGGGGAGAGCGCATTTAAGGAAGGACAGGGCATAGAGGCGGAGCATTGCTTTTTTAACCTCCGTTATCCGTTCTGGCATGACCACGGTTTGGTGATAAAGGATTCAGAGATGACGGAACTTTGCAGGGCATCCCTGTGGTATTCCGATCATATCCGGATCATGGATACAAAGATGCACGGGATCAAGGCGCTGCGGGAGTGCAGCGATGTCGTGATTGAAAACTGTGACATCATTTCCCCGGAGTTTGGCTGGTCGGTGAAAGGTATCAGAATGCGGCATACTACGGCGCAGAGCGAATATTTTTGTATGCGTTCCGAAAATCTGCAATTTGAGGATGTGCAGTTGAAAGGCAAGTATTCGTTCCAGTATATCCGCAACGCCACATTTGAAAATTGTGATTTTGATACAAAGGATGCGTTCTGGCATTCTGAGAATGTAACAGTGAAAAACAGCGTGGTGAAAGGGGAATATCTGGCATGGTACTCCGACGGGCTGACGCTTATCAATTGTAAGATCATCGGGACACAGCCGCTGTGCTGCTGTAAAAATCTGAAACTGATCGACTGTGAAATGATCGATACGGACCTTGCCTTTGAAAAATCTCAGGTGGAGGCTACAATCATAACACCTGTTATTAGTATTAAGAATCCGCTGTCGGGCCGGATTCGTGTGCCGGAAGTGGAGGAAATCATCATGGATGATGAAAAAGCAAAGGGCGAAGTGGTTATCAATGAACAGGGCGGAAACAGCCATGCGAAAAAATGTATCTGTGCCTGAGAAAAGGGAGGCATCAGGATGAAAAGGTACTTAGCGATTATTTGGATATTGCTTTTGCCGCTTGTCGCAGGAGCCTGTATGGGAGAAACGGAGGACGATACAGTGGAAACGGATCAGCTTACTATAAAAGTAGGGGAAAGCACATTGACAGCAGTTTTGGAAGAAAATGAATCGGCGGAAGCCTTAAAAGAACTTCTGGCGGATGGACCGATTACGATATCGGCTTCCAATTATGGGGGTTTTGAAAAGGTATGTTCCCTTGGCGCCGAACTTCCGAGAAATGACAGTCAGATGACGACCCGCGCGGGAGATATCTGCCTGTACAATGGCAATCAGATCGTCATTTTTTATGGTTCCAATTCATGGGCATATACAAGGCTTGGTGAAATATCAGATGCGGATGCGTCAGAGCTGGAGACGGTTTTGAGTGGGGAAGAGACAGAGGTCACGCTTTCCCTTGTGCCGTTTCAGTGATGACAAGGGAATTGGTTTTGTGAGGAAATGTTGTATAAGAAACAGAAAATAGAAAAGTGGAGGAAAAGAAAATGGAAAAAATCGTACAGACGGCAGGAAGACAGCAGCTTGGTGACTTTGCGCCGGATTTTGCGCATTATAATGACGATGTGCTGTTCGGGGAGAATTGGAACAATCAGGATATTGACCTGAAAACCCGCTGCATCGTGACAATGGTGGCGCTGATGTCTTCCGGCATCACGGATTCTTCGCTGGTTTATCATCTGGAAAATGCAAAGGCGCACGGTGTGACAAAAGCGGAAGCCGCGGCGATCATCACCCATGTGGCTTTCTATGTGGGGTGGCCGAAAGGCTGGGCGGTGTTCCGCTTGGCAAAGGATGTGTGGAAAGAGGAGATGGCGGGAGAGGATGCAGGATGAAAATAAAAAAATATTTAGGTGTGATATGTGTATTGCCGGTATTGCTGTTTGGCTTGGCAGGCTGCGCTTCTTCAGACGCAAATGGGGAGAAAGGTTTAGACAGTCCGCCGACACAGGAAACGGGAGAATCAGGGCAGCAGGAAAGCAGTGATGTGAAAGCAGAAGAAAGTTCTGCAAAGGAACAGGATATGGAGGCGGCTTCCGGCACGGATGGACAGCCGATGGAAACGGAGGGCGGTAAAGTGCTTGTGGCGTATTTTTCTGCAACGGGAACAACGAAAACATTGGCGGAGTATGCGGCGGATGCGCTGGGAGCGGATTTATATGAAATCGTGCCGCAGGAGCCTTATTCTTCTGCCGATCTGGATTATGGGGACAGTAACAGCCGTAGCAGCATTGAGATGGATGACCCGTCAGCGCGGCCTGCGATTTCCTGCGGTGTGGAAGATCTGGAGCAGTATGACATTCTTTTTCTGGGGTATCCGATCTGGTGGGGCGAAGCGCCCCGCATTATCAGCACCTTTATGGAGAGCTATGATTTTGCCGGAAAGACGATCGTGCCATTTTGTACATCAGGCAGCAGCGGGATCGGTTCCAGTGCCAAAAATCTGCATGGTCTGTGTGCGGATGATGTGACATGGCTTGACGGGAAGCGGTTCGGCGGTTCGGCTTCCCGCGAGGATATGGCGGATTGGATAGGCGGCCTTGGGCTGGATGTGGAGGCGAAGTGAGGTTAAATATTAGACAGGCTCTGTGTATGGTAAATATGTGGAGCTTTTCCCTTGATTAGTTCATCTTTACTTTCAAATGCTCCAAAAGACATTCTGCAATAGGGGTAAAAACCTGATGTTTTTTCCATATAAGATACATCTTAGTTTCCAATCTTGGGAATAAGGGACGGAATACAAGTTCGTTTTCCGGGCTGGTATCAATCAGCCGGTCAAAGGTTAAAAGGTAGCCCAGCCTCTCCTTGACGAAAAGGGATGCGTTGTAAGAAAGCCGGAAAGACCCTTCCAAATGAAAGTCGTCAATCTGTCTTCCGCACCAGCGGGTTATATCCCTGTTCCAGCCTTGGTCAGAACAGAATAAAGGCAGACCGATCAAATCCGCAGCCGTTATGCTTTCTTTTTCGGCAAGGGGACAGTCTTTGGGCATAACAACGCCCCAAACGTCAGATTCGGGGAAACACAGATAATTGTATTTTGCGATATTAGGTTCTTCGACAAGTACGGCAAAATCTATAATGCCCTTGTCCAGCTTTTCGATAACCTGTTCCGTATCGCCGCTGGTAATGTGGTAGCGCAGTCCGGGGTAAGATTTTTTGAAATTGTTGATTTCCTTTGCAAGAAAGCGGATTTGATAGGATTCTGCAAGACCAAAATAGACATCGCCGCCCGTAACATCATCAAGAGTGATAAATTCGGTAATGATCTTGTCTGCCATGTCCACTAAATCCTCCGCCCGTTTGCGGAGCAGGATACCTTCCTCGGTAAGCTGGATACTGAAACTATGCCTTATGAACAGCTTCTTTCCCAGCTCGTCTTCTAAGGATTTTAGCTGTTTTGAGAGGGTTGGCTGCGTAACATGAAGCAGTTCGGCAGCGCGAGTCATATTTTCCTCTCTGGCAACTGCCAGAAAATACCGTAAAGTCCGTATTTCCATTTGATAAACACTCCTGATATTCGATATTGGAATAACATGATATAAATTATAACCATTAGCGAATGAAAAGTCAATGGAGTAAGATAATAGAATAACCTGTTTAGATTGTTCGGTTTATCGGAGGGAAAATTGCAGGCAAAAAAATGATCATTTATGAAAGGATGGTATGAAATGATGGAACTTCAACTTACAAACGAATGGGATAAAACTTTCCCGAAAAGCGACAAAGTAAACCACAGGAAAGTGACTTTCCACAACCGCTACGGCATTACGCTTGCGGCTGATTTGTACGAGCCGAAAGATACTTCCGGTAAGTTGGCAGCCATTGCGGTGTGCGGTCCTTTTGGAGCTGTGAAAGAGCAGGCGGCAGGGCTGTATGCCCAGACGATGGCGGAGCGTGGGTTCCTGACGATTGCCTTTGACCCCTCATATACCGGTGAGAGCGGCGGTGAACCTCGCTATATGGCATCTCCTGACATCAACACAGAAGATTTTCAGGCGGCGGTGGATTTTCTTTCTGTTCAGGATAATGTTGATCCAGAAAAGATTGGTATTATCGGTATCTGCGGATGGGGCGGCATGGCGTTGAATGTGGCTGCATTGGATACCCGCATTAAGGCAACCGTAGCTTCTACCATGTACGATATGACCCGTGTCAATGCGAACGGCTATTTTGATTCCGAGGCTTCTGCGGATGCAAGGTATGAGAAAAAGAAAGCCATGAACGCACAGAGAATCGTCGATTATAAGAATGGCAGCTATGCACCCGGCGGCGGTGTTGTCGATCCGCTCCCGGAGGATGCGCCGTTCTTTGTTGCTGATTATCACAATTATTACAAAACGGACCGCGGCTATCATAAGCGTTCCCTGAATTCTAACGCGGGCTGGAATGTAATCGGGTGTATGTCTTTTATGAACCAGCCGATCTTACAGTACAGCAATGAGATCCGCAGCGCGGTTCTGGTCATGCATGGTGAGAAAGCGCATTCCTGCTATTTCAGCCGTGACGCTTATGCGGCTATGGTAAAGGATAATCCGTATACAGACAATAAGGAACTGCTCATTATTCCGGATGCCGTGCATACTGATCTGTATGACGGAGGCGGGAAGGATGCGATCCCGTTTGACAAGCTGGAGCAGTTTTTTGAGAAGTATCTGAAATAACAGGGAGTACAGGCACTATGATTGTTTGTAGGATACTGTCTGTTTATGAACAGTGTCCTGCTTTTAAGTGGAGGACTCTTATGAAAAAATTGATAAGCCTTACCTTTGCAATTTCCATGCTTTTTTCATTGGCTGGCTGTGGTAAAACGGAGCAGGAAACAGCACTGCCGGATTATGCCAAAGATGCCCTGACAGAGAATACAGATGATATAAATTTTAATTTTGAAACAAAGACGGTAATGCTGAACAGTGGATATGAAATGCCTATTTATGGGATTGGTACATACAGTCTTTTGGACGAGGTCTGCGTGGATTCTGTTTCGACAGCATTGGAGAGAGGTGTACGGCTGATTGATACGGCTTATATGTACCATAATGAAGAAAGTGTAGGAGAAGCTGTCCGTAATTCCGGCATTCCGAGGGAGGAAATC
>JAMPCE010000051.1 GCA_023666335.1 bacterium | reverse complement strand
TTTCCTCTAAGAATTGTTGAATGGAACTATCACTTCTGAAATTACTGGGAATCCTCGACAACTCCCGCACGATCAATCCGTCGGGCCAGGGTTTCTTCGATTCCATATCTTCCCTGCATATCCCGTAATTGCCGATCAGCGGATACGTCATACACACCGCCTGTCCCGCATAGGAGGGGTCCGTCAGCACTTCCAGATAACCCGCCATAGAAGTGTTAAATACGATCTCGCTGACGACTTCTTTCTGTGCCCCGATGTGTATCCCCTCGAACACGGTGCCGTCTTCCAATATTAGAAATGATTTCATCTTGCGCCCTCTTTTTTTACGATTTTCACTATCGTTCATTCTATCACAGACAGGATATCCCTTTCAAGTACAGAATCCTCTCCTTCAAAAATTCTTTTACTGTACATCGGCCATAGCACAGCAGGGAGGCAGCATATATCCATAAGCAAACACTGTGGGATGTTCTTAACGAAAGTGAAATCCACTGCTTACGAGACTAAGACGCAAAATCTTTTCTGTGCGTCTGTAGTCGCAGTTAGCAGTTAGTTCACCGGAGTGTTATCCCGTTTGCGTTGGATATATGCTGCCTCCCTGCGTCCGCTTATCATTGCATCCCTGTCGTCATCTGCTTCACATATTCCCCGACATGCGGCGCAGCCTCCTTCCCGTACTTCTCGATGATCTTGATAATAGCGCTTCCGACGATGGCGCCGTCCGAGATTCCCGCCATCTTTGCCGCCTGCTCCGGCGTGGAGATGCCAAACCCGATCGCGCAGGGAACATCCGTATTCTGCCGGATCACTTCCACGATCGACGTAAGGTCCGTCTTGATCTCGCTCCTCGTGCCGGTAACGCCAAGGCTTGACACCACATAGAGAAAGCCTTCCGCCTCTTTTGCGATCATGGCGATGCGGTTTTCGGAGGTAGGCGCAACCAGCGAGATCAGATCCACACCGTTTGCATGGCAGACTTCCAAAAACTCTCCTTTCTCCTCATAAGGAAGATCGGGCAGGATGATGCCGTCCATGCCCAGCTCTTTACACGCCGTCATAAACCGCTCCGCACCGTAAGAGAAAACCACGTTGGCATAGGTCATAAAGACCATTGGTATCTTTACATCTTTCCGCAGTTCCTTTACCATTTCGAATATCTTATCCGTAGTGACTCCTCCGGTCAATGCACGCAGATTCGCCCCCTGGATCACCGGACCCTCCGCCGTCGGATCCGAAAAGGGAATGCCCAATTCAATCAGTCCCGCGCCGTTTTCCACCGCCGCGCGCACGCAGGCCGCCGTGGTCTCTAAATCCGGATCGCCGCAGGTGATAAATGCAATAAACGCCTTTTTCCCGTCAAAAGCCTCTCTGATCTTACTCATGGATATCCTCCCCTCTGTAACGCGCGATCGCCGCACAATCCTTATCTCCTCTGCCGGAGATGGTGATCACGATGATCTGGTCTTTTTTCATAACAGGTGCAATTTTTCTCGCGTACGCCACCGCATGCGCCGACTCGATCGCGGGAATAATGCCCTCCGTTCTGGACAGATACTCGAAAGCTTCCACCGCCTCCTCGTCCGTCACCGGAACATACTCCGCTCTGCCGATGTCGTGCAGATGGGCGTGCTCCGGTCCGATACCCGGATAGTCAAGCCCCGCCGAGATCGAGTAGACCGGCGCGATCTGTCCGTATTCATCCTGACAGAAATAGGACTTCATGCCGTGGAAGATCCCCAGCTTTCCCGTACTGATGGTCGCCGCCGTTTCAAAAGTGTCGATCCCCCTGCCTGCCGCTTCACAGCCGATCAGACGCACGCCCGAATCTTCAATAAAATGATAGAAACTCCCCATCGCGTTGGAACCGCCGCCCACACAGGCGATCACCGCGTCGGGCAGACGCCTTTCCTTTTCCAGCAGTTCCGCCTTGACCTCTCTGGAAATAACTGCCTGAAAATCCCGAACAATCGTTGGGAAAGGGTGCGGTCCCATCACGGAACCGAGGCAGTAATGCGTATCCGCAATACGGCTGGTCCACTCGCGCATCGCTTCGGACACCGCGTCTTTCAGAGTAGCCGTCCCCGTCTTCACCGGAATCACCTCCGCCCCCAGAAGCCGCATACGGTAGACGTTGAGCGCCTGGCGGATCGTATCCTCCTCACCCATGAAGACCACACACTCCATGCCAAGGAGCGCCGCCGCCGTCGCCGTCGCCACCCCGTGCTGTCCGGCGCCCGTCTCCGCAATCAGCCTTGTCTTGCCCATCTTTTTCGCCAGAAGCGCCTGTCCCAGCACATTGTTGATCTTGTGGGAACCGGTATGATTCAGGTCCTCACGCTTGAGATAGATCTTTGCACCGCCCAGATCCTCCGTCAGCTTTTTTGCAAAATAGAGGCGGGACGGTCTGCCGGCATAGTCGTTAAAAAGCGCCGTCAGCTCCCGGTTAAATTCCGCATCTTCTTTGTAATGGTTATAAGCCTCTTCCAGCTCGATCACCGCGTTCATCAAAGTCTCCGGAATATACTGCCCGCCATGAATTCCAAAACGCCCGTTATTATTTGTCATGATTTTTTCCCTTTCTTAATATTCTTAATCCACTTGCGGAGAATGTCGTTTTCCAGACATTCTCTTGTGCGAAACATAGAACTTCTTAACGAAGCGCCCTCTGGCGCAAGTTTTAGAAGTTCTTTTCGCACGTTTTCCGGACATTCGTTACAAACGCCCGCATCTTCTCCGAGTCTTTCAAACCGTCCGTCTCGATCCCCGAACTCACATCCACCCCGTAGGGCCGCCATCGCCTCACGGCCTCCCCCACGTTGGAGGGATCCAGACCCCCTGCCAGAAAGTAAGGTCGTTCCATCCCCGCAAGCAGTTCCCGGTCAAAGGCTTTCCCCGTGCCGCCCTCTCCCGTATCCAGCAGGACAAAGTCCGCCGTGGAAGCATTGGCTTCTCTGATATCCCGCACACCCGTTATTGAAAAAGCCTTGATGAGCGGTCTGTCCGTCAGCTCCCGCAGTTTCTCGATATACGTTTCATCTTCTGTGCCGTGAAGCTGCGCCACGTCGATGATCCCCGCCGCGAGCCAGTCCGCCACCACTTCCGGCTCCTCGTTCACGAACACACCCACCGCCATGATCTCCGGTCGTAAAACTTCTTTTAATGCCTTGACGCGGTCCGGCGAAACATAACGCCTGCTTTTTTTTGCAAACACAAAACCAACGTAATCAGGATGTAACAAATTCGCCGTTTCAATGTCGCTCGGACGGGTTAATCCACACAGTTTAATCTTGATTTTACTTTTTTCATCCCGTTTCATTTGTAGATTTCCTCATATCCGTCAACATTTTTTTCTTGTCCTTGGACCGCATCAGCGCCTCTCCGATCAGCACCGCATCCACGCCGATTTTTTGCAGCTGCCGCACATCTTCCGGCCCTCTGACGCCGCTTTCGGAAACAAATAACACCTGTTCTGGTATCCTTTCCCGCAGTCTGCGGCTGTTTTCCGTATCCACCGAAAAGTCTTTCAGATTGCGGTTGTTGACGCCGATCACCCGCGCCCCTGCCCGAATCGCCATATCCGCTTCCGCCTCGTCGTGCGCCTCCACCAGCGCGGAGAGTCCCAGCTCCTCACAGACCGCCAGATATTCCCTGATCTGTGACTCGTTTAAGATCGCGCAGATCAGAAGAACCGCCGACGCGCCGAGGAGTTTCGCCTCATAGATCATGTATTCATCCACGGTAAAATCCTTGCGCAGGCAGGGGATGGAGACGGCTTCCGCAATCTCGCGCAGATACGCGTCGCTTCCGAGAAACCATTTCGGCTCCGTCAGCACGGAGATCGCGTCCGCTCCCGCCGCCTCATATGCTTTGGCGATCTCCAGATACGGAAAGTCCGGTGCGATCAGCCCCTTGGAGGGGGATGCCTTTTTGCACTCGCAGATAAAGGAAATCCCCTGTTTTTGCAGGGCTTTTTCAAATGCGAAGTCCCCTTTTGCTAAAGATAGCGCCTGTTTTTTTATCTCTGCGGCAGGCAGTTTCTTCTTTGCCTGCTCCGTGCGGAACGCTGCATGCTCCGCAAGCTGCTCTAAAATATTTGCCATTGTCTTTTCCACTTCTTTCCGTGTTAAAACAGGATTTAGTGTTTTAGTCGCTGTTGTTGACTTATTTAGTCAATACCTCTTGCCGTCAAAAATCCGCAAAAGCCAATCCACTTTTCAATAACACATGTTTTTATTTATTTCACTCACATCGATCATGAATTGCTCAGGGTGATAAACTTCTGCAACGTCTCCGCCGCCTTGCCGGAGTCGATGATCTTCGCCGCCAGTTTCACCCCGTCCTTCATGCTCTCCGCCTTGCCGCCGATATAGAGAGCCGCGCCCGCATTCATCAGGACAGCATCCCGCTTCGGCCCTTTTTCGCCGTTTAATATATCGCGTGTTATTTTAGCGTTCTCCTCCGGCGTGCCGCCTACCAGATCCGCCTTGGCACAGCGCGTGAGCCCAAAATCTTCCGGGCAGATCGTATAGGTCTTAAACCACCCGTCCTTGAACTCGCAGACACTGGTAGGCGCGCTCATGGAGATCTCATCCAGCTTATCCTGTCCGTATACCACCATGCCCCGCTCCACGCCCAGACTGATCAGCACCTGTGCCAGCGGCTCGACCAGATACTCGTCGTACACACCGAGGAGCTGTCTCTTGGGGCTTCCGGGATTGGTCAGGGGACCTAAGATATTAAACACCGTGCGGAATCCCAGTTCTTTGCGGATCGCTCCCACATATTTCATGGACGTGTGATATTTCTGCGCGAAGAAGAAGCACATGCCCACTTCCTGCAGCAGCTTTTCGCAGAGCTCCGGGTCCTGCTCGATGTTGACGCCCAACGCCTCCAGACAGTCCGCCGTACCGCACTTGGAAGAAGCCGCGCGGTTTCCGTGTTTGGCTACTTTCATACCGCCCGCCGCGCAGACCAGCGCCGAAGTTGTCGAGATGTTGAAACTCTGCGCATTGTCGCCGCCGGTCCCCACGATCTCGAAAATATCCTGCTTTGTCTCAAGCCGCAGCGCGTGGTCGCGCATGGCTGCAGCGCAGCCCGCGATCTCATCCGTCGTCTCCGCCTTTGCGCTCTTAGCGGAAAGCGCCGCCAGAAAGGCTGCGTTCTGAGTGGGGGTGGTCTCTCCGCTCATGATCTCGTTCATCACGGCGTAGGCTTCCTCATAGGTAAGGTCTTCCTTGTTTACGATTTTTACGATGGCTTCTTTGATCATTTTTGCTCTTTTCCTCCATTCCGAGACTCTTTCAGCCTCTTATCGCTTTCATGACGTTTGTATATAGTTTTTATATAGTTTACATAATATTATATTATGTAATTCTCTTCGTGCCACTGTAACGCTGCTATGCCTGCGGTATACTTGCGCTAGGATTGTATAAAATTCCGCAGCATGCGCCCGCCTTCCGGGGTCATGATCGACTCCGGATGGAATTGTACACCATAAATAGGATAGGTTTTGTGCTGCACCGCCATCACTTCCCCGTCCGCCGTGCGCGCCGTCACCCGCAGGCAGTCCGGCATGGTACTCTCGTCCGCCGCCAGCGAATGGTATCGCGCAACGGGCATTCTTTCGGGGCAGCCGTCAAACAAAGGGCAGTCCGCCTCAAACGTGATCTCCGATTGCTTCCCGTGCATCAGTTCCTTTGCATAAGTCACGACAGCGCCAAAGGCTGCGCAGATGGCTTGGTGCCCCAGACAGACGCCCAATATGGGGATCTCCTTTCCCAGCGTCCTTGCCGCTTCCACGGTGATCCCCGCATGCTCCGGTCTCCCCGGTCCCGGCGAAAGGATGATCCGCTCGGGCGAAAGCGCCCTGATCTCCTCCACCGTCATCGCGTCGTTGCGGATGACCCGGATATCCGGATCGATCTCTCCTACCATTTGATATAAATTATAGGAAAAGCTGTCATAGTTATCAATCAAAAGAATCATCGCTCATTCCTCCTCCTGACCGAGTTCCAGTGCGCGAAGAACCGCTTTCGCCTTGTTCAGGCACTCATTGTACTCTTTCTCCGGCTCCGAATCCGCCACGATCCCCGCGCCGCTTCGCACGAACACGCGCCCGTTTTTCTGATAGGCGATGCGGATGGCGATGCAGGTGTCCATATTTCCGGTAAAGTCGATATAGCCGATCGCGCCGCCGTAGATGCCCCGCTTGTTCCGCTCCAGCTCCCCGATCAACTGGCAAGCCCTGATCTTCGGCGCACCCGAGAGCGTCCCTGCCGGCAGCACCGCCTCTATAGCGTCCAGCGCGTCAAATTCTTCCCGAATCTCTCCCCGCACCGTGGAACCGATGTGCATGACGTGGGAATACCGCTCTATGGAGTGGAATTTTTCCACCTTGACGGTGCCGAATTTACTGACCTTTCCCAGATCGTTGCGCCCTAAGTCCACCAGCATATTGTGCTCCGCCAGCTCTTTCGGATCCTCCAAAAGCTCTTTTTCCAGCGCAAGGTCTTCCTCCTCCGTCTTTCCTCTGGGCCTCGTACCCGCCAGCGGAAAGGTGTGGAGCACGCCGTCCTCCAACTTTACCAGCGTTTCCGGCGACGCGCCCGCCACTTCCACATCCGTACCCGAAAAATAGAACATATAAGGCGAGGGATTTACGGTGCGCAGCACCCGGTAAGTGTCCAGAAGACTCCCCGCAAAAGGCGCTTCCAGACGGTTCGAGAGCACGATCTGAAAAATGTCGCCCTCTCGGATATGGTGTTTTGCCCGCTCCACGATATCACAGTAGGCTGCTCTGTCAAAGAGAGGCTTCACCTCCCCCATAAGGCGCCCTTTCTCCTCTTTTTTCTTCTCACCTGTACGCAGAAGATCCGCCATCTGCGTAAGCTCCCGCTGCGCTTTATGATAGCCGCTCTCCCCGTCCGCAAGCAGCATATTTGCGATCAGGATGATCTTCTGCCGGAAATTGTCAAAAGCGATCACCTTGTCAAAAAGCATCAGATCCACATCCTTAAAAGCTTCCGTATCTTCCACGCCCACTCGGATCGTCGGCTCCCTGTAGCCCAGATAATCGTAGGAAAAGTATCCCACAAGCCCGCCCGTGAAAGAAGGGAGTCCCGAAAGGCGCGGGCTCTTATATGCGGCAAGAAGTTCCCGCAGCTTTTCGGACGGGTTCTCTGTGTGCAAAGTCACATCCCCGATCTTCATCTCACCGTCCAGGCAGCTGATCTCCAGCTTGGGATCGTACCCCAGAAAGGTGTAACGCCCCCACTTTTCCTTTTCCGCCACGGATTCCAAAAGATAGCAGTGGGTGGACACGTTCTTTAAGATCCGCAGCGCCTCGATCGGCGTACAGATATCCGAAAGCATCTCGCAGCTTACGGGGACCGCCTTATATGCTCCGCTTTCTGCGAGTTTCTGCACTTCCTCAAACGATGGTGAAAATTTCATGTAAATGTCTCCTTTCTGAGTCTGCTTATGCGCGCAAAAAAATCCCTGACAGAAAAACTTTCTGTCAAGGACGAATTGATATAATCCGCGGTGCCACCTTGATTCACGGGAGACTCCCGTGCACTTAGCAGGATACCAGCATATCCCCGGCAACTGACGCGTGCCATACGTTGCAGAATACTCTGTGCAATGCACATTTGACTGCACCCTCCGCGGTCCATTTGATGACTTGTTTCTTACCTGATCTCAGCAGCACAGGCTCTCTGTAAAGGCATCATCACCTTTATCTCCGCTTCAACGGTTTCATTGATGAAATTTTCTATAGAATAGCACTTGATGCAGGGTCTGTCAAGATGGTTTTTTCATTTTTATAACCCCGACAGATCCACCTGATAAATGAGCTGCTCCGGAAATTCATCCATCCGATAAAACATGATCAGATACCAGGGCAGATACAGGATCTCCCCCACTCTTTCCACATTCCCCCTGCAAAATACCATACGGTTTGCGAAAGTCCAATTCTCCACCGCGGACATACGGTTCAGGGCAGGATGCTTTTTGTAATCGCTCCCCGACTTACACTCCACGAGATCGACAGACATTCCCCGCTGGACCACAAAGTCGATTTCACCCGTCTTTTTGGAATCGTAGTAGTGAAGCGCAAAGCCATTCGCCGTCAACTGCTGCGCCGCCATATTTTCCAGAATGCTGCCCATATTGACGCCCAGTTCCCCTTTCAAGATGGCAAACTGGATATTTTCCATACACGCAGCGCATAAAAGCCCTGTGTCGTTCATAAAAAGCTTAAACAGATTTCTCTTTTCGTTGAGCTGCAAAGGCGGCTGCGGCTCCCGCACATTGTAACAGGGCAGCGCGGCTCCCGCGTCGGCAAGCCAGTTAAAGCTGTCCTCATACCGCTGCTGTCTTCCGTTCGGATCAAGCGCCGTCAGGATGAACCGCCTGTTCTTTTCATTCAACTGGGAAGGAATGCTGTCAAAGATCGCTTTCGCCTTTTCCCGCTCGCTGCCGACCGCATATTTTGCGATATCCAGACGATACAGATCCAAAATGCTGCGCTGGTTGCGGACAACTTTGGCGATATCCTGCGTATTCACATAGATCTGCACATTTTCCGGCATCCCGCCGACGATCATGTAGCTGTAAAACAATCTGAGCAGCGTATCATGAACGGCGTCCGATACCTGCTCCTCCTCATAATAACACTTTTTCAGATAACGGATCGTCTTCTCCTGCACACCGTTTGCCCAGAGGAACTCCTCGAAATCCAAAGGATACATCCTGTAAATTTCCTCAAAACCGACAGGATAGGACTTCACCTCCCGAAACCGCACCCCCAACAGCGACCCCGACTCGATATAATCAAACCGTCCGTCCTCCACCAGAAACTTGATCGCCGCTCTGGCTCTCGGACATTCCTGAATCTCATCCAATAAGATCAGGGTATTCCCCGGTGTAAGCGGTCTCCGCACATAGGCAGTCAGATTCGTGATGATATCTTCCGCCGTAAGCCCATCGTCAAAGATTTCAGCTGCTTTCTCATCCGCCACAAAATTGATCTCGGCAAAATGAGCATATTCCTTTCTGCCAAACTCGCGTATCAGCGTCGTTTTTCCAATCTGTCGCGCCCCCGTGATGCAGAGCGCTTTCTTTTCCGGATCTCTTTTCCATGCCGCCAGTTTCTCGTAAGACTTTCTCCGCAGCATACCGATGCCCCTTTCCAAAAACATGTCATTTCAGCTCCTGCCTATATAATGTAACATATTTCCGAAAGTTATACAAGCATCTTGTAACATTATTCCACGGTTTTTTGTGGTAGTTTGTCACATTTTTCTTTGTTTTTCAAGTTCGCTTTGTCACATTATTCCACGATTTTCCATCGCTCTTTGTCACATAATTCTTTCTTATCTAAAATACGCGACCCCGCTCTCAAAGATCTTCATATCCTGCTCCCCGAAGATATTGACCGCCACGGACTCGCCCCGCCTCTCGGCATGCGCCATCTTGCCTAAGATACGCCCGTCGGGAGAGGTGATGCCCTCGATCGCCGCGTAGGAACCGTTGATGTTCCACTCCTCGTCCATTGACACACTGCCGTCGGCGTCCGCGTACTGCGTTGCCACCTGCCCGTTTGCAAAAAGCTTGTCGATCCATGCTTTCGGCGCGACAAAGCGTCCTTCTCCGTGGGACGCCGGGTTTACATAAGTTTGACCCACTTCCACGCCCGCAAGCCACGGCGACTTGTTGGAGACCACTTTCAGATAGACCATTTTGGAAATGTGGCGGTTCACCGTATTGAAAGTCAGCGTGGGAGAATCCTCCTCCTGTCCGCGGATCTCACCGTAAGGCACCAGCCCCAGCTTGATCAGCGCCTGAAACCCGTTGCAGATACCCAGCGCAAGACCATCCCTTTCCTGCAAAAGCCGCATGACCGCCTCTTTGATCTTTGCATTCTGAAATGCCGTAGCAAAGAACTTTGCAGAGCCATCCGGCTCGTCGCCTGCGGAAAAGCCGCCCGGAAACATAATGATCTGCGCCTGTCCGATCGCCGTCTCAAACGCATCTACGCTCTCGCGGATATCCTCCGCCGTCCGGTTCTTGAACACTTTCACGATCGTTTCCGCTCCGGCATTCGCAAACGCTTTCGCGCTGTCGTACTCACAGTTCGTCCCCGGGAATACCGGAATGAAGACAGTGGGTTTCGCCACTTTATGCCTGCATACATAAATGTCTTTCGCCTGATAGAGCGGTGATTCCACAGGGCTCTTATCCTGCCCTGCCGTATAGGGGAATACCCTGTCAAGCGTTCCGCTCCACGCCCACTTCGCGTCCGCTCCGCTCAGTTTCATGGATCCGTAGCTGAATGTGCCGTCCGCCGTCACGGTACCGATCTCCTCATAGGCGATGCCCAGACCTTTCAGCGCGCGCACTTCTCCTGCCGGCATCTCCGCCACGATATCGCCAAGCCCTTTATCAAAGAGCCTGTCTTTTCTATAGGAAGAATCTACCGCCACACCGAGACCGTTGCCGAAAGCCATCTTACTGATCGCCGCCGCCACGCCTTTTGCATCCAGCGCATATGCCGCAACGATCTTTCTCTTCTTCATATCGACGGAAATCCCATTCATGACAGTCGTGTCAGTATACTCTGACATTAGTGTCATAATATGATCATAGAGTGTCATAACGCCGTCATAGTCCGGCAGATCGTAGGCGTCTTTCGGAATGCAGAAGCGCACCAGCCTGTCTCCGGGATATTTTAATTCCGGTGAGACGATATTGCCGCTCTTGTTCACATCCACCGCAAAGGATACCAGCGTCGGCGGCACGTCGATGTCGTTAAAGGTGCCGGACATGGAATCCTTTCCGCCGATGGAGGGCAGCCCGTACTTCATCTGCGCATCGTATGCGCCCAGAAGCGCTGCGAAAGGCTGGCTCCAGCGGGACGGCTCTGCGCTCATGCGCCGGAAATATTCCTGGAACGTAAAGCGGATCGTCCTGTAATCTCCGCCGTTTGCCACGATCTTTGCCATAGACTCCGTCACGGCATAGACCGCGCCGTGGTAAGGGCTCCAACTCGAAAGATAGGGATCGAAGCCGTAACTCATCATTGTGACGGTATCCGTCTTTCCCGCAAGGGTCGGGAGCTTTGCCACCATCGCCTGCGTCTCCGTAAGCTGATACTTGCCGCCGTAGGGCATGTACACGCTGCCCGCCCCGATGGAGGCGTCAAACATTTCCACAAGCCCTTTCTGAGAGCAGACATTCAGGTCTCCCAAAAGGGCAAGCCATGCCGTCCGCACATCTCCACGGGAAAGCGCCTGTGCCACCACGGGATTTTCTATCGTTTTGAAATAATTTTCCTTTTCGTCGGGCATCTCCACAAAGACGTCCGTCTCCTGATGCGCGCCGTTGGTGTCCAGAAAAGCTCTGGACAGATCTACGATCTTACTGCCGCGCCATTTCAGCACCAGACGGGGTTCCTCTGTCACCACCGCCACGGGCACCGCCTCCAGATTCTCTTCGTCTGCATAAGCCAGAAACTGCTCCACATTATCGGGGGAGACTACCACCGCCATGCGCTCCTGCGATTCGGAGATGGCAAGCTCCGTACCGTCCAGGCCCGCGTACTTTTTGGGAACCTTATCCAGATCCACTACCAGACCGTCCGCCAACTCGCCGATTGCCACGGACACGCCGCCCGCGCCGAAATCGTTACATTTCTTAATGAGGCGGCTCGCCTCCTCGCGCCGAAAAAGCCTCTGCAATTTCCGCTCCGTGGGCGCATTTCCTTTCTGCACCTCCGCGCCGCAGGTGTCGATGGACTGTTCCGTGTGCACCTTGGAGGAGCCTGTCGCGCCGCCGCAGCCGTCGCGCCCTGTCCTGCCGCCCAAAAGGATGATGATATCGCCCGGATCGGACGCGGCGCGGATCACATTCTTTCTGGGCGCCGCTCCCATGACTGCGCCAATCTCCATGCGCTTTGCCACATAATTCGGATGATAGATTTCTTTGACCAATCCGGTCGCCAAACCGATCTGGTTCCCGTAGGAGGAATAACCGTCCGCCGCGCCGCGCACCAGCTTCTTCTGCGGGAGTTTTCCTTTGAGCGTATCCGCCACGGGCACTGTCGGATCCGCCGCACCGGTCACGCGCATCGCCTGATAGACGTAGCCTCTGCCGGAGAGCGGATCGCGGATCGCGCCTCCAAGGCATGTCGCCGCGCCGCCGAACGGCTCGATCTCCGTGGGATGGTTGTGCGTCTCGTTCTTAAAGAACACCAGCCACTCTTCCTGCACCGGGCCGTCGCCGTAATCCATCTCCACGGGCACCACCACGGAGCAGGCGTTGATCTCGTCCGACTCCTCCATATCCGTAAGTTTCCCGTCCTTTTTCAGTTTCCGCATCGCCGCGAGCGCAAGATCCATCAGGCAGACAAACTTATCCTGCCTGTCCCCGAAAATTTCCCTGCGCACGCTCAGATAGTTTTGATAGGCGTCCTCGATGGGTTTTCTGTAATACCCCTCCCCGAAGCTCACATTTTTTAATTCCGTGGAAAAGGTCGTATGACGGCAATGATCCGACCAGTAGGTGTCGAGCACCCTGATCTCCGTCATCGTGGGATCCCTGTGCTCCTCACCGCTGTAATATTTTTGGATGTGCAAAAAGTCCTTAAAAGTCATGGCAAGTCCCAGAGAATCATAGAGTTCCTTAAGCTCCTGTTCCGCCATCGAAGCAAAGCCGCTAAAAACAGCTACATCCGCAGGCTCCTCGTAAAGCGTCTCCAAAGTATCCGGCTTGACCATATCGGTCTCCCTGGAATCTACCGGATTGATGCAGTATGCCTTGATTCGGGCAAGTTCCTCCCCCGTGACATTTCCGTTGACCAGATAAGTCACCGCCGTTCTGATAATAGGATTCTCATCCTCCCGCAGAAACTGCACACACTGCACGGCGGAATCCGCGCGCTGATCGAACTGCCCCGGCAGAAACTCCACCGAAAATACATGACCGTTTTCCGGAACCTCAAAATTCTCCCGATATAAAATATCCACCGGCGGCTCCGAAAAGACCGTCGTGCAGGCTCTCTCAAACACTTCATCAGAAAGATTCTCCACATCATAGCGAATCAGGACGCGCACCTGCTCCACGCTTTTGATCCCCAGAAATCCTTCGATCTCCTCTTTCAGTTCCCTCGCCTTTACCGCGAACGGCTCTTTCTTTTCCACATAGATACGCCTGACATTTCCCATACTCTTACTCCCCTCCACTGTCGTGATTCCCTATAATGATATAAAAGATACTCCGCTCTGCGAAGTATCTTTATCTATTTCTCCTTATATCTCTGTACTAAGACCCTGCATGATGTAAAGCAGCTGCTCGTCCACCATCTTTTCCGTGATGCCGCATGTCTGCGCATTGATCTTCATGCCCTCCAGCACATACATGATGTTAGCCGCCGCCCCTTTTGGATCCTCGCAATAGAATTCTCCGCTGGCGATCCCTGCCTCGATCAGCTTCTCGATCACCATGACACCCGTGTCAAACCGCTTGCGCAGCATATTTTCCTTATCGGTCGATTTATGTACAAAGAAATATTCATAGACCGCTACAGTCAAATTATCTTTCTTCCGCAAAAGCTCTTTCTTCTGCTCTTTCAAAAACAGGGTCAGGATATCCGCCGCCGTATCTCCCTGCTCGATCCGCTCCGTAAACACGTCGTCTGTCTCGTCCGCCTCCATCTGTAACACTTCCAGCAGAATCTGGTCGGTGCTCTCAAAATAGAGATACAGACCGCCTCTGCTGATCTCGCATGCCTCCACGATATCTTTCATGGTCACACTCTGAAAACCTTTCTCTACAAACACCTTTCTGGCGGTTTCCAGGATATACTTCTTTTTCTGCTCTGATTTTTCTCCCATGATTTCTCTCCCTAAAAAAATGTATCCTGCGGAGACTTCGGTTCCGCTTTCGTTTTCTGTTCTTCCTCTTTCCGGACATTGACTACTCTGGTCTGTACCGGAGTATCCCAAAAATCCAGATTTGCTTTCATCCGTTTGATCACAGACAGAAACACGCCCGTCTCCACAGCTTCCGACCACATCCGCCCTTTCGTCATGCCGCCCATCACATATTTGGAAAGAATGCCTTTCAGGACATCCATCTCCCGAATTGTGCACTTCTCTATGATCCGAAGCTCATCCTGCAAAGTGCGGAGCCTGCAGCGGGAATACACGTATCTGTAATTGCGGTCCATCAGTTTCGTCCTCTGCGCCTCTTTGACAAAACTCATCAGCGTACTGTCATACACCGGAAACGAGATGGAATTTTCCTCAACGCCCGAGCCTGTATAACTCTGCTGTACGCTGGTGCCCATCTTGCTCTCCAGCCAGGGCAGGTAGCGCGCCATCTTTTCCACGTCCGGTCTGTATTCATTTACCACCTGCTGTCTGTAGGCGATATCCTCTTTTTCCGTCTGTATCTTATCCATGACTGCTTCTCACTCGCTTTCGTTTCCAGCCACAATTACGGATTTTCCGCGTTTTCCCGTCGGGTGGAATGCTCCCGACAGACTTGTCATTTTTTATTTTATCACAAATTATGAAAAAGTACAGTACAAAAAAAAGAAACAATACCCGTCATTTTTCTGTTTCCAGCTAAAATGCTAAATTTATTCTACCCCCCCCCCAATATTTCATGAAAAATGCGGTATTGTTTTTCCGCTTTAGAAAGAATAAAATGGATAGTATGATACATTTCTTCCTATTATCTATTATTTACAAAACAGACTATGCTTAAAAATAACCGTGCAGCAAGGAGGTGAAACCTTGAAAATGAAATTGATCGTTCTCGTGCTGGGGCTGATTCTGCTCTCTGCGGTGGGGCTTTTCGGCTGCGGAAAGAAAGAATTGACCAGAATGAGCACTTCGAACAGCGATCTGCACGAACTTCCGGGACTGATACTGGTCGATGAAAACGGTTCACCCATAGAATCTACGAAAAACGAAGAATCCGGACCCGTAGAATTGATCGCTCTGGCGGAAACGCGCGAGGAAGCGGAAGAGATCGCCGAGCTATACGAAATCGACTTAAGCGCCTATTCCTATGGCGTAGCGACCTATACGACCGACAAAGACGTACAGGAACTCATAGCATTTGGCACAGAAAACGGTTATCCGGAATTATCTGTCAATCGTTACGACAATAAGCTCCATGCGGAACCATAAACCAAATCACTTATCACAAGAAAGAGAAGGAGAAAAATGAAACGAGCAAAACTATTATCTTTTATTTTAGCGGGTTCTCTGCTGTTCCAGACAGCAGGAATTGACGCTTTTGCCACTGCGCCATCTGAATCTGTTCCTATCGAACAGACTTTTGAAGACACAGAAACATCCCCTTCGGAGCAGCCCGCCGAAGAGGCAAGCGATCCTGACCAGTCTTCCGATGAGGAAAAGGACGAATCAGGCGAATCAGGCAAGACTCCCGCAGAGGAGGATACCCCCGATCAGCCTTCCGAGGATGAGAACGACGGATCAGAGAAGACAACCGACGAAGAAGATACCCCTGACCAGCCTTCCGAGGGCGAATCGGATAAGGCTGCCGAAGAAAGTGATATCTCTGACCAGCTTTCCGAAGAAGAAACCGATCCCGCTGCAGAAGAATCGGAATCCGACGATTCCATATCCGAGAACACGGTATCGGAAAATACGGTTTCTGAAAATACCCTGTCCGAGGACACGCTCTCCACAAACGAGAGCAGTCTTTTTTCCATCTTCCCCGGTCTGGGCGATAACTATCAGTTCTCCGCTCAGGAACTGGCGGACAAGCGCGTACTGGCTTCCCATGTGGGGGACGTCGTACAGATTCAGTCGATGGAGACCGCTACGCTTGCAGACTTTCAGGGTGTAGAGGGAGACTATGTGTCCGGCGAAGTCGTCTATCTGGCGGAGACCAAAGAGGAAGCTGAACAGGTCGCTGCTGCTTTCGGCGGTACGCTGGACAGCTATTCCTATGAGGTAGCCGTGATCACTCTGCCGAAGAAAGCGACCGTGGCGCTGGCTGTCGCCGCCGCTGCGGAGCCGGAGATCAAGCTGCCCGCAGTCTGGCCCAACTACTACAACTATCTTCACACCGATGCTGACACAAATACAACAATCTCTCCTTTAGCGCCCAGTGATCCAAATTTTACCGATCAGTGGCAGCACGACTACATCGGCACCCGCTACGCTTGGGCTGCCGGATATAAAGGTCAGGGCGTTAACGTTGCCGTCATTGATACCGGTCTCAAAACAGCACATGAAGATTTCGGCGAAAATGCCGTAACCGGAAGAAACTTTGTTGACGGTGCAAACGGAACGCCGCAGACTACCGACAACCAGACGCACGGCACGCATGTAGCGGGTATTATTGCCGCGGACGATAACGAAAAAGGCGGCGTCGGCATCGCGCCTGACGCCAAAGTGCGCGGATACTGCGTGTTCCCGGCGGACGACGGCGCAGCATCTGACGATGTTATGCGCGCGATTGCCGCTGCTGTCAAAGACGGTAACGAAATCATCAATATGAGCCTGGGATCTCCATCCTATAGCCTTGCTTACGAAACAGTGGTCAAGGCGGCATATGATGAGGGCGTAGCCATCTTCGCCTCCTCCGGAAACGACGATTCCAACGGCAATAATTATCCTGCCGCCTACAAGTACACCATCTCCGTGGGCGCGGTAGACGAAAACAGTACCCGGGCGTACTTTTCCAACTACGGCAGCACGGTGAACCTGTCTTTCCCCGGCGTGGATATCCTTTCTACCGTTCCCACCGGCTATGACTATATGAGCGGCACCAGCCAGGCTTCCCCTGCGGCAGCCGGAACTGCAGCGGTCATCCTCTCCTCCCCCAAAGGAGCCGAGATTCGTAAAAAGTCAGGCAAAGCCAAAGTTGACGCGCTTCTTGCCGCTATGAAGTCTTCCACCACCAAATGCGCTACTTCCGGCATGGGTGCAGGCACGACTTATCTGCCCGGCGTCCTGAAACTCGCCACGGAGACGACTGCGCCGGAGACGCCGACCATTACCGTGGTCAATGAAGCCTCTCTTACCAGAGGCGCCAACAAGAAAGACTACATAGCAGCGTCCGTCAATGTAACGATCGACTGCAAGAGCGCTATGGGTCTTGATATCTATTACGCCACGGACGGCAAGACGCCCGCCTACAAGAATGGTGCGATCACGAATGCAGACAATACAGCGCCCTACATGCTCGGCACACCGATCACCCTGTCCGGCGCTAAGAGCAAGACCATCAAAGCCATTGCCGTCAATCCGATTACCGGCAAAGTCAGTAAGGCAGCCACAAAGACCGTTACGCTCACGCCGATTCCTACCGGCGTAACCGTAACGCCCGCGGGAAATGTGTCTCGTATCGTTCCCGGAAAGAGCCTGAAATTCACCGCCGCAGTCGCACCCGCCTATGCAATCTCCAATAAGGTGCAGTGGAGTGTGACGGATAATACGGGTAATGCCGTGACAACCGCTCAAGGTATCACCGTGTCGAACGGTACGGTAAAAACAAAAGCCACTACCCCGACAGGAACATACAAAGTCATTGCTACGGCTGTCGGAAATGACGGCAAAAAATTTGACGGCAAAAAGGGCGAATATTCATTCACCGTGATTGCCTCCTCTAATGTCACGAAAGTAGCCTTTATCGATCCATCTACCAAAAGGGCGCCCAAAGCAAAAAGCATTAAGACAACCGACAGCAAAACAACGGAGGAGAATGGCAGCGTTCTGAATCTGTTCTCTTACCTCACCGTGACGACGACAGATCCATCAACCAAAGTAAAGACCGATCTCACCGGCACTGCCGCTCTCGCGGAAGTTGTCTGGTCCAGCAGCAATGCGAAAGTTGCCACTGTTTCCGACAGCGGCGTGATTACCGCTGTCGCGCCCGGCAAAGCCACCATCAAAGCGACCTCCAACGACAGCGGTAATAAGAGCGCTTCTTATAACGTGACCGTCGTACAGCCTGTCACCGGAATCACTATAAAAGGTCCCGTAAAGGTGGCGGCAGGAAAGAGCATCACGCTCACCGCTACGGTAGCGCCCGCAAATGCAGGCAACAAAAAAGTAGTGTGGGCTGTAAAAGATGGCGGCGCCGCAGTCAAAGTCAATGCAGGCGGTAAGGTTACCACGACCAAAAACGCAGCAGGAACCTACACGATAACGGCTGATGCGGCGGATAAACTCGGCGCAGCTACACAGGCGACCTACACGGTCACGATCGCAAACGAGGAGATTACAAGTATCAAACTAAACGCAACCAAGCTGACTCTGTTCCCGCCTAAGACAAGCGCAACGGCAAAGACAGCATTTGCTCTGACCCCTGCCGTGGAAGGCAAGGCGGCAGGCAGTAAGAATAAACCCACCGCTTTAACCAACCCGCTGATCGAATGGACCAGCAGCGCACCAGCAATTGCTTCCGTAGATCAGACCGGCATGATTACTGCCAAAGCGCCCGGCAAGGCGACCATCACCTGCGCTGCCACAGACGGCAGCGGCAAAAAGGCAACCTGCGCGGTCACGGTCAGCGCACCGATGTCCAAGCTGGTGATCGCTCCTACCGACGGCAATGAGGGCGATATCGCTATCGGCGCAAAAATCAAAATGGCAGCCAAGTACTACAGCAATTACGGAACCCCCGGCAGCAAGAAAATCACATGGGATATTTGCGCTTATGGTAACGCGGCATTACAAGATACGGTAACAATCGACAAGACCGGTAAGCTGTCTGTCCAAAAGTCCCTGACGCTGCCAAACACCGGCGCTTATGTGTATGTGCAGGCGACTGCCGCGGACGGAAGCGGTGTACAGTCGAATCTCTATCGTATAGACATTCGGAAGAAGTGCAGTAAAGTCGAACTCATCTGGGTCGACGCCATAGGCGGATATATGCTTTTCGACACCACAGACGGTAAGCCGAATCTGAATCAATTCACGACAGAAAAGCTTGTGGCGGAACTTGAGAAGAAAGCCATTCCGGACTACTGCACCGCAACGATATCCGGTTCAAGAAATTGCGGTCTGAGCAAGAGCCGTGTTCAATTGACGGATGGCGGATCCATATATGCCATATATCTTCCTGTGCCTACTAAAACGACGAAGAAAAACCCTGCTTATTATACAACCTGGTCAACAGTCAGAAAAGAATGTGAAAAAATGACGCTGACTTTCAAACTGAAAGACGGCTCCAACCTTAAGGTGAAAAAAATTATATACGCCGTTAATTATGGAAACGGCTCCTCTTACTTTGATTGATTTCTCACAGATTTCTCACAAAAAAACGACCGCCCCTTTCGGGCGGTCGTTTTTTTATCCTATTCTGCTAAGGCGGGCAGCCGCTAATTTTTTCATCCATTCTTAGTAAAATGACCTCGATTTTTGATTTTACTAAAAACCTTATTTTTAGTTAGTTTTATGATGATACAGTTCTCGTAATCTAAACAACTTGAGCAAACAATTGTTCAATATTTTTTATAATATTCTCCCAATCATAATCCGCAGCGTAATCATATTTTCGCTGATATATTTTCCATTGTTCCATCAA
>JAMPCE010000050.1 GCA_023666335.1 bacterium | reverse complement strand
TGATCGTGGCTAAGATTGTCGGTTCCACCCTCCCCATGCTCGCAAAAAGAATCGGGCTTGACCCCGCAGTCATGGCAAGCCCGTTTATTACAACGATCGTAGATGCGATTTCCCTTTTAATTTATTTTCGCGTCGCGGAGATCGTATTAGGTATTTAATATTATTTCTTTGCCGCCGCGGAGATCGCAGCCCGCTTCCGCAGCGTCGGATCCAAAATCTTCTTGCGGATCCGCAGGCTCTCCGGCGTCACCTCCAACAGTTCGTCCGTGTCGATGAACTCTAACGCCTGCTCCAGACTCAAAACCTTGGGCGGCGTAAGGCGCAGCGCCTCGTCTGCGCTGGAAGAACGTGTGTTCGTAAGCTGTTTCTTCTTGCAGACATTCAGTTCGATATCTTCGCCTCTGCCGTTCTGCCCCACGACCATGCCGGAATAGACTTTCTCGCCGGGACCGATGAAGAGCGTGCCGCGCTCCTGCGCATTGTAAAGACCGTAAGTGATGGCTTCACCCGCCTCAAAGGCGATGAGGGATCCCTGCTTGCGGTACTGGATATCTCCCTTGTAAGGACCGTAGCCGTCGAAGATGGTGTTCATGATGCCGTTGCCCTTGGTGTCTGTCAAAAACTCGCCGCGATAGCCGATCAGACCTCTGGAGGGGATGGAAAATTCCAGACGCGTGTAGCCGCCCGACGCCATGCCCATATTCTTAAGTTCGCCTTTCCGCTGGCTGAGTTTCTCGATGACAGTCCCCGAAAATTCTTCCGGCACATCCACATAGCAAAGCTCCATCGGCTCCGTCTTTTTCCCGTTCTCGTCCGTCTTGTAGAGCACTTCCGCCTTGCTCACGGCAAATTCGTAGCCCTCTCTGCGCATATTCTCGATCAGCACGGAAAGGTGCAGCTCGCCGCGGCCCGATACCTTGAAAGCCTCGGTCGTGTCGGTCTCCTCCACCCGAAGAGAAACGTCGGTGTTTAATTCCCGGAAAAGCCGATCGCGCAGATGGCGGCTGGTGACATACTTTCCCTCTTTTCCGGCAAGCGGAGAGTCGTTTACGATAAACTGCATGGCGATCGTCGGCTCCGAGATCTTCTGGAAAGGAATCGGCTGCGGGTTTTCGGGAGAGCAGAGGGTGTCGCCGATGTGGATGTCCGCGATGCCGGAGATGGCTACGATCGCGCCGATGCCCGCTTCCTTTACTTCGATTTTATTCAGTCCGTCGTATTCGTAGAGCTTGCTCACCTTGACCTTTTTTAACTTGTCCGGTTCGTGGTGGTTCACGATGACCACATCCTGATTGACCTTTACCGTGCCGTTGTCCACCTTGCCGACGCCGATGCGTCCCACATATTCGTTGTAGTCGATGGTGCTGATCAGCACCTGTGTGCCTGCGTCGGGATCGCCCTGCGGCGCGGGAATGTGTTCGATGATGGTGTCAAAGAGCGGCGTCATATCACGACCCTTGACCGTGAGCTGCGTGGTGGCGGTGCCGGTCTTTGCGGAGGCATAGACGAAAGGACAGTCAAGCTGCTCGTCATTGGCGTCCAGATCCATGAAAAGTTCCAATACTTCGTCCACCACCTGAATGGGTCTTGCCTCGGGGCGGTCGCACTTGTTGATGCACACGATCACGGACAGGTCCAGTTCCAGTGCCTTTTTTAAGACAAATTTCGTCTGCGGCATGGGACCTTCAAAGGCGTCCACCACAAGGATCACGCCGTTTACCATCTTGAGCACGCGTTCCACTTCCCCGCCGAAATCGGCGTGTCCGGGCGTGTCGATGATGTTGATCTTGACGTCCTTGTAGGTGACTGCCGTATTTTTGGAGAGGATCGTGATGCCGCGCTCTTTCTCGATATCGCCGGAGTCCATGACCCGCTCCGTCACTTCCTGATTTTCGCGGAAGACGCCGCTCTGTTTCAAAAGCTCGTCCACAAGCGTTGTCTTGCCGTGATCGACGTGCGCGATGATCGCGATATTTCTCACATCTTCTCTTGTCTGTATCATAATTTATCGTGCCTTTCTTTTTTTCCTTATTTATAAAGTTCTCGACGATTATATCACCTGTGATGGCATCTTGCAAGTCACGCGGCGTCTCTTAAGTAATGATCTGCAAGGTTTCTTTAATGTTTAAATATCTTTGCAAACATCAATCCATTTTTTATAGGCAGATGCTTTTTCTAATTCGTCTAAAGTCAATTTAACTGCGCTATTTGAACTTCCACAGGCAGGATAAACGATTTCGAGTCGTTTTAAAGAATTGTCTAAATAAACATTCACATTTTCATTTATTCCAAATGGACAAACTCCGCCAACGGCGTGTCCTGTCAATTCTTCAACACTGTCAAAAGGAATCATTTTCGCTTTTGTGTGAAATTCCGATTTAAATTTATGATTATCTATTTTAGAATCTCCTGCAACCGCAACCAATATTGGTTTATCGTCTACAATAAAGGATAATGTTTTTACAATTTCTTCTTCCTTACAATTTATTGCTTTTGCTGCTTCCTCAACGGTGGCTGATGAAACGGAAAATTCCATAATTTTATTTTCTAATCCGAATTTTTGTAAATACTCTTTTGCTTTTACGAATGACATAACAATTTGATCCTCCCTGAAAATTATGATTGTGTATTTCTGATCATACCACGATCACGCTCATATTTCTATTACATTTTCATGAAAGGTCTTCCCTTGTCTGCCGGAAAAGAAATTTTAAACGAGATCGGGATAGTCACGCGACGCCTGACAGTTCTATTCTCCCCCGGAATCTTATATATTGGTAATACAGAAAAGATTCTGAATATACAATGGCGAGTGCAGAACGGAGGAAAACAGGAAACATGACGGATAAGGTGATTGAAAACAACCAGGTGGCGGTGATGGGGGAGATCGTGAGCGATTTTTCTTTCAGCCACGAGATTTTCGGGGAAGGATTCTACATGGTGAATATCAGTGTGGATCGACTGAGTGAGTCAACTGATATCATACCGGTGATGGTCTCCGAGCGTCTGATCGACGTGAATGAGGATTATAAGGGCATGAAGATCTGCATTACCGGGCAGTTCCGCTCTTATAACAGGCACGAGGAACGCAAAAACAGGCTGGTGCTCTCTGTCTTTGCACGGGAGATCGAGTTTGTGGAGGAGATCGGAGAGGGGGCGAAGACGAACCAGATCTTTCTGGACGGTTATATCTGCAAAGCGCCCATCTACCGAAAGACGCCGCTCGGGCGCGAGATTGCGGATCTTTTGTTAGCGGTGAACAGACCCTACGGGAAATCGGACTACATACCCTGCATCTGCTGGGGACGAAACGCAAGGTTTGCCAGCAGTTTTGAGGTGGGGAGCCGCTGCGCGATCTGGGGCAGGATCCAGAGCCGCGAATATATGAAAAAACTGTCGGAAGAACAGTTGGAGAGAAGGATCGCATACGAGGTCTCCGTCAGCAAGCTGGAACTGGTGGAGGAGGAATAGGACTTGCGCGAAAAGGCGGATTATGCTAAGATGTTCGCGATGGCAATGAGCAATGCAAGATAAACGTTAGACTAAGATACGGGGTGCATATATGGGAAAGGGCATGATTCAGATCTACAGCGGGGAAGGCCACGGAAAGTCGCCTGCGGCGCTCGGTCGTGCGATCCAGACAGCCTGCGAGGGAGAATATGTCGTTATCATACAGTTTTTGAAAGGCAGAGGACTTGCGGAATCGGCGTTTGTAAAGCGGCTCGAACCGGAGATCAAGATCTTCCGCTTTGAGAAGTCGGAGGAGGATTTTTCCATGCTTTCCGACGAGAGAAAAGCCGAGGCGTGCGGCAATATTCGAAACGGCTTAAACTTTGCAAAAAAAGTCATGAATACGGGAGAATGTGCCCTGCTCATCCTGGACGAGGTGCTGGGGCTGATTGATAACGGCATCATTACGGTGGAGGAGTTAAAGACGCTTCTTGCCGCAAAGCCGGAGGAGATGGACATTATCATGACGGGCATCACCTTAAACGATGAAGTCTGCGCGCTGGCGGATCAGGTGACAAAGGTGGAGACCATGCTTTTCAAGATATGGGATTGACACGGCGGCGCGCCGATGGTATGATAAGCCTAACCAAATAATGTGAGATAGAGGTTGCGTTTTCTATCAGTACGGGCGGGGATGCGGCAGGCGCAGGAGAACCGTCCCGAAAGGAGAAGACGCCGAAAGGGGAAACGGTCTGCACGTTTCAGCCTTGGGCGTACAGTGAAGAACTGTGCGACTGTCATCGATTCGATGGGGCGCTATCAGATGTAAGAAATGAAGCTGACCCTATGCGGTCAGCTTTATTCGAGTCTGCTGATATTCGGAAGCGCAACAGGAAAGGAGAATATCATGGCAATTTTTAAGGGCGCGGGCGTGGCGATCGTCACCCCGTTTCATGAGGACGGCAGTATCAATTACGAGAAATTCGAGGAGTTGGTAGAGTTTCAGATTGCGGGTGGAACGGACGCCATCATCGTCTGCGGTACGACCGGAGAGTCTTCCACACTGACGCACGAGGAGCATCTGGATCTGATCCGCTTCTGTGCGGAGCGTGTCAAGGGGAGGATCCCCGTGGTGGCGGGCACCGGCTCCAACTGCACGGAGACGGCGGTCTACCTTTCGACGGAGGCGGAGAAGTACGGCGTGGACGGTCTGCTCGTGGTGACGCCTTACTATAATAAGGCGACGCAGAACGGTCTGTATGCGCATTATAAAAAGATCGCGGATTCCGTAAAGCTCCCGATGATCCTTTACAATGTACCCAGCCGCACGGGCTGTAACATCCAGCCGCAGACGGCGGCGAGACTCTGCACGGAAGTGGAAAATATCGTGGGCGTCAAGGAAGCCAGCGGCAATATTTCCCAGATCGCAAAGTTAAAATCCCTTGCGGGCGACAAAGTCGATCTCTATTCCGGAAACGACGATCAGATCGTACCGATCCTGTCGCTCGGCGGCATCGGCGTGATCTCCGTGCTCTCGAACGTTGCGCCGAAGCAGACGCACGAGATCTGTCAGAAATTCTTTGACGGCGATACGGCGGGGAGCGCGGCAGAGCAGCTGCGGGCGATCGAATTATGCGACGCGCTTTTCTGCGAGGTGAATCCGATCCCCGTGAAAGCGGCATTGAATCTGATGGGGAAAGCGGTCGGCGGGATGCGGATGCCTTTGTCCGAGATGGAGCCTGCGAATGTGGAGCGGCTGAAACAGGCGATGCAGGAGTACGGCATTCTATCATAATGATACAGATTGACATTCTGCCGCAGGCACGCTTTCGCTGCCTTCCGCTCGCAACGGTACATAATATGCCAAAATACGGCATATAAGTACCGGCGGCTTCAGAGCACCTGCTTACAGAAATGTCAATCTGTATGGATATGATTGGATAAGATAAAAGGAGAGTATAGAATGACAAGAGTAATTATGCACGGCTGCAACGGGAAGATGGGACAGACGATCTCCGCCCTGGTCGCGGCGGATGAGGAGATCGAGATCGTTGCGGGAATCGACACCCGGGATGAGGGGAAAAATCCCTACCCTGTCTTTTCTGCGATCGGGGAATGCACGGTGGAAGCGGATGCGGTCATCGACTTTTCCACGGCGGCGGCGGTGGACGCCCTGCTCGATTACTGTGCGGAGAAGAAGCTGCCCTGCGTTTTGTGTACGACCGGGCTTTCCGAGGCGCAGCTTGCGAAAGTAAAGGAGACGGCAAAGCAGACGGCGGTCTTAAAATCCGCTAATATGTCCCTGGGGATCAACATGCTCTTAAAAGTCCTGAAAGAGGCGGCGCAGACGCTTGCCCCTGCGGGGTTTGACATCGAGATCGTGGAAAAGCACCACAACCAGAAGCTGGATGCGCCCAGCGGTACGGCGCTCGCGCTGGCGGATTCCATCAATGCAGAAATGGATCAGGCATACGAGTATGTTTACGACAGAAGCCGGGTCAGACAGAAGAGAGACGCGAAAGAGATCGGCATCAGCGCGGTCAGGGGCGGCACCATCGTGGGCGATCACGATGTGATCTTTGCCGGCGCGGACGAGGTCGTCACCTTTTCCCACCGGGCGTATTCCAAGGCGGTGTTCGGCAAGGGCGCGATCCAGGCGGCGAAGTTCCTAAAGGGAAAACCGGCGGGTATGTACGATATGGCGGATGTGATCGGTTAAACTCTTCCATGGGGTGAGAGTTTTGCGGAGAGTCATGAAAAACAAATGGTTTCTGTGACAGAAACATAAGTTATGAGGGATGAAATGGACGATTTGGAGTTAAAATACTTAAAAAGTTTGGCAAAACAGTATCCGACGATCGCGGCGGCTTCGACGGAGATCATCAATCTACAGGCGATCTTAAATCTGCCGAAAGGCACGGAGCACTTTATGACGGATATCCACGGAGAGTACGAGCAGTTCAATCATATCCTGAAAAACGGCTCCGGCTCCGTGCGGCGAAAGATCGACGAGGAGTTTGGCAATACTTTGAGCATCAAGGATAAGAAGAGTCTGGCGACCCTGATCTATTATCCGCAGGAGAAGCTGGATATCGTGATGGAGCAGGAGGACGAGAACTCCATCGAGGACTGGTACAAGATCACGCTGCACAGGCTGGTGCAGATTACCAAGCGGGTCTCCTCGAAATACACCCGCTCCAAAGTGCGAAAGGCATTGCCGAAAGACTTTTCCTACATCATCGAGGAACTGATCACGGAGAAAGCGGAGATCCAGGACAAGGAAGCCTACTACAACGAGATCATCCACACCATTATCCGGATCGGCAGGGCGCCGGAATTTATCGTGGCGCTCAGTAACCTCATCCAGCGGCTGGTCATCGACCATCTGCACATCGTGGGGGATATCTTTGACAGGGGACCGGGTCCGCATATCATTCTGGATACGCTCTGCGATTACCATTCGGTGGACGTACAGTGGGGCAATCACGACATTGTGTGGATGGGAGCGGCGAGCGGTCATCTTGCCTGCATTGCCAATGTGATCCGCATGGCGGCGCGCTATGGCAATCTCGACACGCTGGAGGAGGGCTACGGCATCAATTTGATCCCACTTGCGACTTTTGCGCTGGATGTCTACAAGGATGTGGACTGCGAAGCCTTTGCCATCAAATATAATACGGATTACGATACCAAGGACTTGAGCCTTGACATGAAGATGCACAAGGCGATCGCGATCATACAGTTTAAGCTGGAGGGGCAGCTCATCATGCGGCGGCAGGAATTTGCCATGCAGGACAGGCTGTTACTGGACCATGTGGATTACGAGAATCGGGCGCTTGTGTTGGACGGCGTCTCCTACCCGATGAAGGATGTGGATTTTCCTACCGTGAATCGGAATCGCCCCTACGAACTGACCGAGGGGGAGGAGCAGATGATGGAGCGGCTGCGGCAGGCGTTCGTCAAATGCGAAAAATTGCAGAAACATGTGCGTTTTCTCTTTTCCAAGGGCGGTCTCTACAAAGTGTATAATTCCAATCTTCTTTACCACGGCTGCGTGCCGATGGACGAGGAGGGGAACTTCAACAAAGTCAACGTCTACGGGCAGGAGTGCAGCGGCAAGACGCTCTACGACGTGCTGGAACACTATGCGAGAAAAGGCTATTACGCCCACGATCTCCAGGAAAAGCTGAAAGGGCAGGACATTATCTGGTATATCTGGGCGGGACCGAATTCGCCGGTCTTTGGCAAGGATAAGATGGCGACGTTCGAGCGGTATTTCCTGACGGACAAAGAACTCCAGAAAGAGCGGAAGAACGCTTATTACCGCCTGCTCGACAGCGAGATGGTGGTGAACCGCATCTTACAGGAATTCGGGCTGGACGAGACGCGGTCGCACATTGTCAACGGTCATGTTCCGGTCGAGCGCAAGAAAGGTGATACGCCCGTGCATTGCGGCGGCAAGCTCTTAGTCATCGACGGCGGCTTCTCCAAGGCGTATCAGGATAAGACGGGGATCGCGGGGTATACGCTGGTGGTCAATTCCTACGGGATGCGTCTGGTGGCGCACGAGCCTTTCGAGTCCACGGAGTCGGCGATTCGGCAGGAGTCAGATATCTTTTCGGATTCCTTTATTCTGGAAACGACCGCCATGCGGCAGAAGATCGCGGACACGGAGATCGGCGCGGAACTGCGCGAGAGCATCCATCAGTTGGAGGAACTGTTACAGGCGTACCGGGACGGCATTTTGATAGAAAAAGGATAATAAAAAAGAGTCCTCGGGGAATCCCTCGGGAACTCTTTTTTCGTTGCTTAATAGGAAATTAACGGTTTTTGGTGGCGCTGCCGTTTCCGGTCACATCGTCCACCATGTTCTCCACGCCTGTCGCTGCATCGTCGATGATGTCGGAAGCTGCGTTTCCGGCGTTGCCGATCGCGTCGCCGACGCCGTCCGCGATAGAGCCGTTGTTGTTCGTGCCGTCGTAATCTCCGGCAGTCACATCATTGACGTTGTCGGTGTTGTTCAGATCGTCCGCGCCAGTCGTGCCGATGCCGTTCGTATCAGTACCGTTCGTACCCGTGCCGTTCGTACCCGTGCCGTTCGTGCCTGTACCGTTCGTACCTGCGCCGTTTGTGCCTGTACCGTTCGTGCCTGTACCGTTCGTGCCTGTGCCAGTCGTGCCCGTGCCGTTCGTGCCAGTGCCAGTCGTGCCTGTACCGTTCGTGCCCGTGCCGGTCGTGCCGGTATCGCTCGTGATGCCCGTGCCGCTATCGCCGCTGTCCGTGGCGGTCCGGCTGCCGCAGGCGGTCATCACGGTCATGCTCAAGATCATGAGAGAGACCAAAAATATTTTTTTCATTTTTATCATTCACTCCTTTACCTGATAGATCAAGAACAGAATGTTTGGAAAACTTCCTGTTCTTATGTTATTATGTCAGGTAGGAAATAAAATATGCGCTGGAATTTTCTGCGTGTTTTGAACGAAAAAAGAGAGGGAATGATAATCCTATGAAATTCAGACCCTGTATTGATATTCATAACGGTGCGGTCAAACAGATCGTGGGCGGAAGCCTGACGGATGCGCAGGATGCTGCGCTGGAAAATTTTGTCTCGACGCAGGATGCGGCTTTTTATGCGGCGCTTTATCGGGAACGCGGCTTAAAAGGCGGGCACGTCATCCTCTTAAATCCGGCGTCCTCTCCCTATTATGAGGAGACGAAGCGGCAGGCGCTTTCGGCTCTGCGCGCCTATCCGGGCGGCTTGCAGGCGGGCGGCGGTATCACGCCGGAGAATGCGGCGGCGTTTCTGGAGGCGGGAGCGAGCCATGTGATCGTCACTTCCTATGTCTTTCACAACGGCATTGTCGATGAAGAGAAGTTATGTAAACTAAAAAAAGCGGTGGGAAAGGAACGGCTCGTCCTGGATCTCTCCGTGAGACGGCGCGGGGAACGCTACTATATCGTGACCGACAGATGGCAGAAAGAGACCTCCGTGGAGCTGACGGCGCAGACGCTTGACCGATTTGCCGAAAGCTGCGATGAATTTTTGATCCACGCGGTGGATGTGGAGGGAAAGGCGGCAGGGATCGAAGAGTCGGTGGCCGCGCTTTTGGGGAGTTGGGGAAAGCAGCCCGTCACTTACGCGGGCGGCGTGCACAGCTTTGCCGATCTGGACAGATTGCGGGAACTCGGAAGAGGGAGCGTGGATGTGACGATCGGAAGCGCGCTCGATCTGTTTGGCGGCCCGATGGCGTTTGAGGAGGTGCTGCGCAGGCTGGGACAGACCGACCGCGCCTGATTTTCTGAAAGGAAAAAACAACAGGAAAAAACCTGCCGTTTCCGACAGGTTTTCTTCTTCTCTAAGCCGTTACAATAATAGCTGATTCTAAATAAAAATTCTTGCTCCTTTTTCAGAACACGATATTATTTAAGAACTGGCACATCGTGATATCTTCTTATAACTTTGTAACGTTTACAGCCTGAGGTCCCTTCTCACCGTTTACTACCTCGTACTCAACCTCAGCGCCCTCGTCAAGGGACTTGAAGCCTTCCATGTTGAGACCGGAGTAGTGAACGAATACGTCGTTACCCTGCTCGTCAGAGATGAAGCCGTAGCCTTTCTGGTTGTTAAACCACTTTACTGTACCTTTGTTCATTGTAGATACCTCCAAAAAAATGAGAATTATGTTATTACAACATTGATAGGATAGCATATATCTAAAAAAATGTAAAGCATTGTTTTGAAAAAATGTTTTTATTTTCAAAATATTTTTTTATGTAAACTACTTTTCCAGACGCGCAAGGACAAGCTGGTAGCCGTCGGTGCCGTAGTTTAAGGAGCGGTTCACGCGGCTGATGGTCGCGGTCGAGGCTCCGGTCTTTTCTGCGATCTCAAGATAGGTATTGCGGCGACTTAACATGGAAGCCACTTCAAAGCGCTGCGACAGGGAGAGCAGCTCGTTGACCGTGCAGAGATCTTCAAAGAAATCGTAGCACTCTTCGGCGCTTTTCAGACAAAGAACCGCCTGAAACAGATGATCGACGGCTTCTGTTTTGATTTTTTTGTTCATAGACACATCCTTTCTTTTTTTGCTTTCACACGTTAAAACTTTAACACAGTATACCACAAATGCGGCGGTTTGTAAACGGCGGTTGTTTTTTGCGGAAAATACTTGTCATACGGGATGAAAAAATATATAATAAATGGGCAAAGATTGACGGAAGGCACAAGGGAAAAGCGGGTAAATGACGATCAACGTGGAAGATCTGTTAAACAGCATTATGGGAAGCCTGGACAGGATAGACTATATCAGGGCGGAAGATATCCCCGATATCGAACTCTATATGGATCAGGTGACGACCTTTATGGGGACGCAGTTGAAAAATACGACCAGAAACCCCGAGACGGACAAGATCCTGACCAAGACGATGATCAACAATTACGCGAAGAACAATCTGATGCCGCCGCCGTCCAAAAAGAAATACACAAAGGACCATGTGCTTTTATTGATCTTTATTTACTATTATAAAGGCATCCTGTCGATCAGCGATATCCAGGAACTTCTGGAGCCGATCACGGATCGTTTCTTTGCAAACGGTGAGGAGCTGGATCTGGCAGGCGTTTACGAGGAAGTATTCGGGCTGGAGCAGGCACAGAAGGATGTCTTGAAAGCGGATGTGGAGGAAAAATTTCGGATCGCTCAGGGAACCTTCAAGGACGCGCCGGAGGATACCCGGGAGTTTCTCAAACTTTTTTCCTTTATCTGCATGTTGGGTTTTGACGTCTATGTCAAAAAACTTTTGATCGAAAAGATGATAGACGGCTTTGCGGACAGCGGCGAAAAAGCAAAGAGAAAAAAGGGAAAAGATCGGGAGGAAGAGTAAAATGGGTGCAATTCGGACATTGGATGATCTGACGATCAAAGGGTTTGATGTGAAAGAAGGCATCAAACTGTGCGGAGATGACGAGGAGATCTATATGGAGGTGCTCTGGGCAGCGATGGAGGAGGGAAAAGAAAAGATCCCGCTCATCAGAAGCGTTTACGAGCAAAAGGATTACGAGCGCTACCGCATCGAGGTACACGGCTTGAAGAACGCCATGCGTTCGATCGGCGCGGTCTATCTCTCGGAACTTGCGGCGCAGCAGGAGCAGGCGGTAAAAGACAAAGACTATGCAGCGATGGAGATCGGCGTGGAGGAGATGCTGACCCAGTATCAGTTTGTGGAGAGCGCATTGCAGGAACTGCTGGGCGAGATGGGTTAAAAAGCCGGCAGCGGTTCTCGTATGGTTTACATAAAACGGAGCTTCCCGATTTTCCGGAAAGCTCCGTTTGTTTTACGGCGTTTTTCAGTGCGCCGCCTTTTCGGCAAAAGCGGTATTGACCAGATCGGCGTAGGGCACTCTGCCCTCCAGCTCTCCGGCTTCTTCCAGAATGTTTTCCAGGAGCGTGAAGCTGTCCTCCGAGAAGATCAGGTCCGCTTTCCAGGTATCCTGCGCGGCATATCTGCCAACGATGGTCTCGATCGTCGCAAGGTCTGTCTCCGCAAACTGCGGCGCGATCACCTTTGCGATCTCTGCGGGAGAGTGTGCCTGCACATAGTCCATGCCCTTTTGCAGGGCGCGTGTGAAAGCTTCGATCACAGCGGGGTTTTTCTCCAGATAACTCTTTTTAGCGGAGAAAGCGGTGTAGGGCACATAGCCGGAATCCTCGCCGAGGGAAGCGATGACGCAGCCGTCGCCTTTGGCTTCGAGGGAGGTCGCGTGCGGTTCGAACTCAACGGAAAAATCCCCCTGCCCGCCCGAAAAAGCAGCCGCCGTTGAGCCGAAGTCGATGCTCTGGTCGATGGAGAGGTCGGCGGCGGGATCGATGCCGTTCTTCTTTAAGATATACTCAAACACCATTTCCGGCATACCGCCTGCGCGGCCGCCGAGCACCTTTTTGCCTTTTAACATATCCCATGTGAAGTTTTCGATCGGCTCTCTGGAGACCAGGAAATTACCTGCCCGCTGCGTGAGCTGCGCGAAGTTCACCGCATAGTCGGAAGCGCCCTCCTTGTAGGTGTAGATGGTGCTCTCGCTTCCCATAAATCCGATGTCGGCTTCGTCGGTCAGGAGCGCGGTCATGGTTTTGTCTGCGCCAAAGCCCGTGACAAGAGTGAGGTCGATCCCCTCCTCCGCAAAGTATCCCTCCTCGATCGCCACATACATGGGCGCGTAGAAGATGGAGTGCGCGACTTCGTTCAGCACGACGGGCGTTTTTGCGGAAGCGGAAAGGGTTTTTCCCGCACCGCCGGAGTCTGCGCCGCAGCCCGCCAGAACGGCGGTCACAAGGAGCGCCGCCAGTAAGAAACTGCCTGTTTTTTTCATGTTCCTCCTCGGATTGTCCGAAAAGTTGTGACAATCCCTAATGTCATTTTTACTTATAGTCTATGCGCCGGAGAAAAAAACGCTTTTCTTTTTGGAGAGAAGATGCTATACTGATTAAGTCGTAAGTTTGCAGGCGTAGTTCATCGGTAGAATACAAGCTTCCCAAGCTTGGGAGGGGGGTTCGATTCCCCTCGCCTGCTCTCGTAAGGTCGTCGCAGTGATGCGGCGACTTTCTGCGCGTATAAGCAGAGTCTTTGGAGGTATGGATGAAAAATGTGGATCTGGCTGGTGTTGTTGTACGGCATCCTAAAGGGTGTACGGGAGATCGTCAAAAAGAAAGCGTTGCAGCAAAACTCTACCATAGAGGTATTGTTTATGTACACTTTCCTGTCTTTTGCGATGGTTTTTCCCACGGTGAAACAGGCAATGGGGCTGGAACCGCGCTTTTATCTCTACATTGCCATGAAATCTCTCGTGATCTTTCTGGCGTGGATGTTCAGCTTCCGCGCCATCAAAAAAATGCCGATCAGCCTGTACGGGGTGCTGGATCTTTCCCGAGTGCTCTTTGCGACGCTCCTCGGTGTGATCGTCCTACAGGAGGTTCTGGGCGTTTACCAGATGATCGGTCTTCTTTTGGTATCGGCGGGATTGCTCCTTTTGAAATATCGACCGCGGAGCCTGCGCGGCGCCGACGCCTCGGCGGGGGAGGCGGTGGAGACAAAGATCGTGGTCATGGCGTTTGCCTCCTGCCTCTTAAATGCGGTTTCAGGGCTTTTAGACAAACTCCTGATGCGGGATATCAACAGTTCCCAGCTGCAATTCTGGTATCTTTTGTTCCTCACGCTGTTCTATCTGGCGTTCATCCTGCTTACCCGCATGCCCGTAAACTGGAAGCGGGCGGTCTGCAACAAGTGGGTCTGGCTTTTGAGTCTTCTCATTGTGATCGCCGACCGCGCCCTCTTTGTGGCGAACGGCATGGAGGGGAGCCGCGTTACCGTGATGACCCTCTTAAAGCAGGCAGGCTGCGTGGTGACGATCCTGGCAGGGAGATATCTGTTCAAGGAGAAGGGCGCGGCGCATAAAATGGTATGCGCGGCGGTCATCATCGCAGGGATCGTGCTCGGCGCTGCCGCCTGAAATTTTGGAAACGGCTGCACATAAAAATCTTGTCGGATGACGGTACGGTATGGTATACTTTGCTTATGTGTACGCCATGCTTACTGAAAACGGAGGAGACGGAAAATGGGTAACGGAAAAGAGTTCGACGGCGCAAGGGCGATGAATAAGATCGCGATCGCCTGCCATCTGGTGATCGGTCTGATACTGGAAGCGGCTTATCTTTTGGAAGTTGTCAAGGGAAGCCGGACGATAGGGTATTATCTGGTCTTTTCGCTGATAACGATCCTGCCGATCGTGATCGAGTTTGTGTTTTATCAAAGAGACCCCAGGGATCTGCGTCTGAAATATGTGATCGGAGCCTTATATGAGATCTTTTATATTTTTGTCGTGTTCACCACGGTGAATCAGATCGCGTTTACTTATATCATTCCGATCTGCATCGTGCTGATGCTCTATTCGGATGTGAAGCTCTGCGCGTGGGTATCGGGCGCGGGTTTTGTCGCCAATGTGATCTTTATGATCTGGCAGGGGATCCTTGGAAATATCAAATCGGAGGATCTTTCGACCTATGAGATCCGCACGGCGGTGCTTTTGCTGATCTCGATCTTTTTGTGTCTGGCGGCTTCGACGCTTGAGAAGATCAATCGGGCGAAACTTGCGGAACTGGACCATGAAAAGGACAATGTCTCCGAACTTTTGGATAAAGTGATGGTGATCTCCGGTCAGATGTCGAACGGCATTCTGGATGTGGCGCAGCAGATGAAAGACCTGGGCGAAGCGGTGAGCGAGACGAGAAACGCCATGCAGGAAGTTTCTTCCGGAACGAACGACACGGCGGAATCCATGCAGAATCAGCTCGGAAAGACCGAGGAGATCCAGAGTCATATCAGTCAGATGGCGGATGTGATGACGAGCATCGGTCAGAGTATGTCGGAAGCGAAAGACAGCGTGCGTCAGGGCAGGGCAAATCTGGAGGAGCTGCGCGGTCAGATGGAACATACCGAGCGGGCGGGCAGACAGGTCGTGGAGGATATGAAAGAACTGGAGACGCACACGTCCAATATGCAGACGATCATCGACATGATTACCAGCGTTGCCAGCCAGACGAGTCTCCTTGCATTGAATGCGAGCATCGAGGCGGCGAGAGCCGGAGAGGCGGGCAAAGGGTTTGCGGTGGTCGCGACGGAGATCTCAAATCTTGCGAACCAGACCCAGAGCGCGACCGTCAATATCACGGACGTGATCCACAGCGTATCGGAGAAGTTGAAAGTCGCTGTCAGTGCGGTCGAGGAGCTGATGGAGAGCAACCAGCGGCAGAACGAATCCGCGACGCAGGCGGCGGAGAGTTTCGGAAAGATCGCGGAGGGTACCGACCATGTAGACGAACAGAGCAGGCGTCTTGATGAGGCGGTCAGACAGCTTGCCGACGCCAACCGCGTGATCGTGGAGAGCATCCAGACCATCTCGTCTATCATGGAAGAAGTTTCCGCACACTCGCAGGAGACGTTCGCCGTGAGCGAGAATAATACAAAGATCGTTACGGAAGTCGAGGGACTGGTGGAAAAACTCAGCGCGCAGGCGCAGGAGTTGAACCAGGTGTAAGAAAGGAGAAAACGGCATGGGTTTTTTGAAGAATCAGTTTTCCAGTGTGATCGAGTGGAATGAGAACGGCGAGGGCGTTCTGTTTTACAAATTTCAGAATCAGGAGATCAAGAAAGGTTCCCGGCTGATCATTCGTCCGGGACAGGACGCGATCTTTTTGTACAACGGCAGGGTCGAGGGAATCTTTCAGGAGGACGGCGACTACGACATTGAGTCGGACATCATTCCTTTCCTGACGACCTTAAAGAGTTTTAAGTTCGGTTTCAGCACACCGCTTCGGGCGGAGATTCTTTTTATCAATACCAAGGAACTTCTGGTGAAGTGGGGCACGAAGAACGCCATCAATCTACAGGCGCCCGGGCTTCCCGGCGGTATGCCGATCCGCGCTTTCGGCACGTTCAACTGCCGTGTAGCGGCGCATGATGTGGTGATCGATAAACTGGCGGGCATCAGACAGTCCTATACGGTGGGCGACGTGAAAGAGCGTATCGTTGCGAGCCTCGACCAGCTTTTGATGAGCTGGATCAGCAAGGAGGGACGCGATATGTTCAACTTGCAGGCGGACGCGAGAAATATCGCCAAGGGCATCGAGGGCGAACTGGATGCGGATATGCGGACGCTGGGCATTGCGATCTCAGGCTTTACGATCGAGAGCTTCTCTTATCCGGAAGAGGTCCGCAAGATGCAGGAGAAAGCAGCGGCGCAGGCTATGGTGGGCGATGTGAACAAATACACCCAGATGGCGGCGGCGGATTCTATGGGAAAAGGCGGCGGCGGAGCAAATATGGCATCCGATATGGTCGGCTTGCAGATGGGAATGGCGCTCGGACAGCAGATGGTGAATCAGATGAACATGGGAGCGAATGCGGCGCCCCAGGGACAGCCTGCACCGCAGGGCGGACAAGGCGGACAGGGACCGAAGTTCTGCCCGAACTGCGGCACGCCGACGACAGGGTCGAAGTTCTGCGGGAACTGCGGAAACCAACTGTATTAGAATTGCGTTGACGAATCAATGATGTGATGAATGATGCAGACTGTCATATCCAACGCAGACCCGCTTGCGCTTCATTCCAGCCGTAACAGACGCTAAACTCGGGAGTTGCGTAGCAACCCCGGACCTCGTTAAGCGCTGACGGCTTTCAAGAGTCTGCTTATGGATATGACAGCCTGCATCATTCGCGTAAGGAATCGTGAAACTTATCTAAAAGTGAATTGATTGTACAATAGGATAAGCATAAGCAGACCCTTGGAAAACGTCGGTACTTGGCGAGGTGTTTTCGAGCCTAGTACCGCTACGTTTGGAATGGAGCGAGAGCGAGTCTGCGTTGGTTATGCTATTTGTACAATCTAAATAATAACCTGAAAATTCGTATACAGTTATGATAAGGAACGATAGATATGAGCATCTACGACACACTGAATGAACAGCAGAAGCAGGCCGTCATGCACACTGACGGTCCTGTTTTGATTCTGGCGGGCGCAGGTTCCGGCAAGACCAGAGTTTTGACGCACAGGGTGGCATACCTGATCGATAAGGCGGGTGTGGCGCCCTATCAGATTCTCGCGATCACGTTCACGAACAAGGCGGCGGGTGAGATGCGGGAGCGCGTGGACAAGATCGTGGGCTTCGGCGCGGAGCAGATCTGGGTCTCCACCTTTCATTCTACCTGCGTGCGCATCCTGCGCCGCTACATAGACAGGCTGGGGTACGACAATCACTTTACCATCTACGACGCCGACGACCAGAAAGGCATCATGAAAGAAGTCTGCAAGAAACTGCAGATCGACACAAAGATGCTCAGGGAGCGCACGATCTTAAATGCCATCTCCTCCGCGAAAGACGAGCTGATCAGCCCGCAGGAATACGAGATGCAAAACGGCTTTGACTATAACGGTCAAAAGATTGCCAGAGCCTACCGCGAGTATCAGGAAACCTTAAGGAAAAACAACGCGCTCGATTTCGACGATCTGATCATGAAGACGGTGGAGCTGTTCAAGACGGACGCGGAGGTGCTCGCCTCTTATCAGGAGCGGTTCCGCTATATTTGCGTGGATGAATATCAGGATACGAATACCGCGCAGTTTGAACTGATACGGCTTCTTGCGGACAGATACAGGAATCTCTGCGTGGTGGGCGACGACGACCAGTCCATCTATAAGTTCAGGGGCGCCAATATCCGCAACATTCTGGATTTTGAACAGGTGTATCCGGAGGCGTTTGTCGTCAAGCTGGAACAGAATTACCGCTCTACGCAGGTGGTGCTGGATGCCGCAAACGCTGTGATCAAAAATAACACGGGGCGCAAGGACAAGGCGCTCTGGACAGATAAGGCGGAAGGGGGGCGCGTTCATTTCCGGCAGTTTGACACCGCCTATGAAGAGGCGGAATATATAGCGGGGGATGTGGCGAAAAAGAGGCGGAAAGGAGAGGCTTCCTACGGCGGCTGCGCCGTGCTCTACCGCACTAACGCGCAGGCGCGTCTTTTGGAGGAGCGCTTTATTATGGAGGGCATTCCCTACGATGTGGTCGGCGGCACGAACTTTTATGCCAGACGGGAGATCAAGGATGTGCTCGCCTACTTAAAGACCATCGACAACGGCAGGGACGATGTGGCGGTCAAGCGGATTATCAATGTGCCAAGACGCGGCATCGGCGCGGCTACCATCGTGCGCGTGCAGGAATATGCCGACGAGAGGAATATCAGTTTCTTTGACGCGCTCACGGAGGCGGATCAGATCACGGCAATCGGCAGGAGCGCGGGAAAACTGAAACCTTTTGTGACGATGATCCAGAGTTTCCGCAGCAAACAGGAGTTCTACAGTTTAGAGGAACTTGTGAAAGATGTGCTGGATATTACGGGCTATGTGAAAGAACTGGAAGAATCCGATGAGGAAGATGCGGCGGACCGTATTGAAAATATCGATGAATTGGTCAGTAAGGTGGTGGCTTACGAGACGGAAAACGACGAGCCTTCTTTGAGCGAATTTTTGGAGGAAGTCGCGCTCGTGGCGGATATCGACCGCGTGGAGGGCGACGGCGACAGGGTGCTTTTGATGACCCTGCACAGCGCCAAGGGGCTGGAATTTCCGCACGTCTATCTGGCGGGCATGGAAGACGGCGTGTTTCCGAGTTATATGACCATCAAGGCGGACGATCCTATGGAGATCGAGGAGGAGAGACGGCTTGCGTATGTGGGGATCACCAGAGCGATGGAGGATCTGACGCTCACCTGTGCGAAACAGCGCATGATCCGAGGGGAGACGCAGTACAATCCCATCAGCCGCTTTGTGCGGGAGATCCCGCCCCTGCTTCTGGACGGCGCGCCCGCGCCCTCGAAGCGGAAAATATCCGTATCGTCAGAGGAGAATTACGCGGAGGATTCTCGTGAGAGAAGTTTCCTGCGCGCGAAACCGTTTTCACCCGCAAAGCCGCTTCCGGCGGGGAGCCTTGCTTACGGGGCGGGGGACCGCGTGCGCCACGCCCGCTACGGAGAAGGCACCGTCCTAAAAGTCGAGCCGGGACCCAGAGACAGCCAGGTGACGGTGGTTTTTGACGAGATGGGGCAGAAGATCATGTATGCGGGCTTTGCCAAACTGCAAAAAATATGAAATGCGGATAAAATTGCAGTTTTTTTCATAAAATAGATATGGAAGATATAGTCAATTTTAAAAATATGTGATATAATGAGCGCAAAAGAAAAACAAGCGACTCCGAAGGAGGCATTTGTTTTTCTTGCGCCATTAACGAGCAAACAGTCTGCGAAGCAGACGATAAAGCGCTGAAAGCGCGGGTTTGCGAGTTTAGATAGTATAATTGCGTAGCACAACGACAGGAAAGAGAGGGTTACAGGATGAGTAAGAAAGATATTTTGAATAAATTGGATGAGATCATGGACAATGCGGGCGTAAACGAACTGCTCGGCAGAAAGCATGAGGAAGAAAAGAAGTCGAACACCCTGCTCTGGGTACTGGCGGTCATCGGTGCGGTGGCGGCTGTGGCGGCGATCGCTTATGCGGTATACCGTTATCTGACGCCCGATTATCTGGAGGATTTTGACGACGATTTCGACGATGACTTTGACGACGACTTCTTTGAGGACGAGGACGACGAGGAAGAAGCGGCAAAATAGAACTGTTTGAGCAAAAAGAGGCGTAAATATGGGAGCCGGCGGGAGAGAAATGCCTTTTCCGCC
>JAMPCE010000004.1 GCA_023666335.1 bacterium | reverse complement strand
TATCCGCTCCGCGCTGCGGCAAGCCGGGCGGGCGGGCGTCGGGCACGCGCAACGGAAGATGCGGCGCTTGCCACGAGGGCGCGGCTTCTCGGGGCGCGTTCCGTCGAAGACCTTTATCTGCGCTCGGAGATCGGCGAGGGGCTTTCTCTGATCAGGAGCGACAGTGGAAGAAAAACACCCGATCTTGGTGCGTGGGACGCCATACAGCCGCGCTATGCGGGACAGACCCTGATGGATGATTGCGTTGCGTTTTTGAGAGAGGAACAGCAGAGTCTGATGCTGATGGATCTTCTGATGTATCATCCGGATGACATTCTGACGAAAGTGGACAGAACGGCAATGGCGGTCTCTCTGGAGACGCGGGTGCCTATGCTCGACCGTGATGTGGTGGAGTTTGCCTGGAGTCTGCCGCTCTCTTACAAAACGGAAAACGGGGTCCGCAAAAAGGTCCTACGGGATATTCTCTACCGTTATGTGCCGCGTGAACTGATGGAGCGTCCCAAGAAAGGATTTTCGATTCCGCTGCACCGCTGGCTGAAGCAGCCTCGCTTGCGAGAGTGGGCGGAGAGTCTGCTCGATCCGTCGAAGCTTCAGCAGCAGGGGTTCCTGGATACGCTGCAGGTGAGAAAATTATGGGACGATTATATAACGAGAGATTTCTGGAGACCGCAAATTTGGTATATTTTGCAATTTCAACAGTGGTTAGAAGAGCAAAAAGTTAAATGCTGAATTGATAAACGAGGTCAAAAGAAATGCGCCAAAATGAAGAGAAACGGGTGTTATTAAAGAAAAAGATTTTTTCCGCAAATGATTTCATAACAGGTGACTAGCGTTATTTATTGTAGATAATAGAAAACCATAAAAGACGGAATAAAGAATAACACATGGGAGTTTATGGATGCAGATCTTAGAGAAATACCGTCCGCCAAAATTTCATAGAGAGGGAGCGGGAGGGCTGCTCTCCGTGATCGTCACGGCTTATAATATAGAAGCTTATATCGAGCGGGGGGTCCGATCGGTCTGTGAACAGACTTACCGCGATCTGGAGATCATCGTAGTGGACGACGGCTCCACGGACCGGACAGGGGAGATCTGTGACAGGCTGGCGGCGGAAGATTCCCGGGTTCTGGTGATCCATAAGGAGAATGAGGGACCGGCGCAGGCGAGGAACGTGGGAACGGCGGCAGCGCACGGAAGCTATATCGGCTATGTGGACGGGGATGACTGGATCGACGCCGATATGTATGAGAAACTGCTCGGCGCGCTTGCGGACCAGAAGGCGGATATCGCGATCTGCCGCTACCGTCAGGTGGCGAAAGATCGTACGATAGACGGTTCGACGGACAGGGCTGTCCTTTTCGAGGGACAGGAGGCGCTTGCCGTCTATGTGGAGGAGCGGGAAGAATTTCAGATCCAGAATGCGGCATGGAACAAGCTGTACCGCCGGGAAATCCTTGAACATGTGACCTTTCCTGCGGGGAAATGGTATGAGGATATCCTGTTTGCAACCGCGGCGCTGGCGAGGGCGGGGCGTTGTATTTACCTTGACACTGCCCTGTATAATTATATAATAGACAGAGAGGGGAGCATTATGAATTGCCGGATCAATCCGCGTACCTTTACCGATCAGATACCGGCATATCGAGAGAAGACTGCGTTCCTGCGGGAATTGGGGCGGGCAGATCTTGCGCTGGCCCACGACTATTTCTTCTATAAGAGACTCCTGCTCTTTTACGGCGAACTGCGGGGACAGAACGAAACGCCGGTTTACCTGCGGGAATTGGAAACGATCCTGCGGCAGGAAAAGGAGCGGGCGCTTGCAGCATTTGCCGTACCCTGCGCGGATCGAAGGGATCTGCGGAAGCTGCGGCGGTTTTACCGTTCGCCGGAAAGCTATTACAGGCGGCTTACGTTTGATGAGCAGGTGGTGATCCCGCTCAAGAGACAGGTCAGGAAGATGCTGGGATTCGATAAATAGCATGCGTTATTATAACAAAGCGGTTTGCAAGGAGAAAAAAATACTTTGGTCATCATACAGCTTGCGGGCGGGCTGGGAAACCAGATGTTCCAGTACGCTCTCTATCTGCAATTAAAGAGCCTTGGCAGAGAAGTCCGGATCGAAGATGTGTCGGGTTTCGCGCAGGACGCACAGCGGAAACCGGCGCTTGCGCCGTTCGGGATCGCGTACGAGAGACCGGGGCGGAAAGAATTGGAGCAAATGCTCGACTCGTCTATGCTGCCGTGGCAGCGGGTAAGACGGAAACTCTTCGGCAGGCATAAGAAATCTTATTTTGAGGAGAGCAAACTTTTTATCCCGGAGGTCATGACTTGGGATGACATCTATCTGGAGGGTTACTGGCAGTCGGAGAAGTATTTTCGAGACGCCGCATCCGCCGTGCGGCAGGCGTACGACACCGACAGATTGATCGACTGGTTGCGTCGGGAAGGCTTCTGGGACAAAGAAGGCGGCGGGGACGGGGCGCGCGCGGAAGAAATGAGCGCTGCGCAATATCTGCAAGAAATAAATAACACATGTTCTGTTAGTATTCATGTCCGCAGAGGCGATTATCTGACGCCGGAGAATCAGGCGCTTTTCGGCGGTATCTGCACGGAGGCATATTATATAGAAGGGATCCGCAGGATGCGGGAAAAGTATCCGGACTGCCGCTTCTTTCTCTTTACCAACGACGGCGCATGGGCAGCCGGGCGGCTCGCCGAGGAACGAAAGAAACAGGCGGAGGCGCAGGAAACGGGAGAAAGCCTGCTGTCGGATATTACGTTGGTTGACTTGCCGCAGGGAGACGATGACGGCTGCGCCGCGTTTGCCCTGATGAGCCGTTGTAAACACCAGATCCTCGCTAACAGCAGTTTTAGCTGGTGGGCGTCCTACCTGAACCCGAACCCTGAGAAGACGGTACTTGCGCCGCCATGTTGGCTGAATGATACAGACTGCCGTGATTTTTACAGAGCCGATATGCAGAAGATTTGTTTATCATCTCAGCATGAATGTGCGGATGTGTGATATTTCATAAGGAGCCCCTCAAAATACGCCGGCGCTTGATGAGGTATTTCACGAATCTAGCGTCCGCTGCGTATTTTGCGGAGCGCAAGCGTGGCGACGATGAAATATCACACATCCGCACCTCAATAAAGGAAATTATTTTTATGGAAAAGAAACCGACCCTCCTGCAAAAAATCGCATACCTCTTTGACCGCCGTCAGCTCTGGCAGCTTGCGGGACTTGCCGTCCTCATTCTGATCGGCGGCGTGCTGGAGACGCTGGGCGTCTCGATGATGCTGCCCGTGGTGGACGCGGTGATGGCGCCGGAAGAATTCATGGAAAAAAGCTATGTGAAAGGGATTGCTGCCGCCTTGCACATCGAGTCTTCCAGACAGATTATTATTGTGATGCTCGTTTCTTTGATCGCATTGTTTGTTGTAAAGAATCTGTATCTCCTGTTTCAGGTCTATGTGCAGAATACATTTGTCACCAGAAACCGCAACCGCATGATCAGCCGTGTGATGCGGGAATTTTTGAACCGCCCTTACGAGGACTATCTGGGCGCGGATATTCCTACGGTGTTTCGCCTGACGGACAGCGATATCCCCAACGCCTTTCAACTGATTCTGGTGTTGATCCAGATGATCACGGAGATCGTGGTTGCCGTCTCGATCTGTATCGTGCTGGTGACGATTGTGAGTCCTCTGATCTCCATCGGCTGCGGGCTGCTTTTTCTTGGAATAACACTTGTTATCACAAAAATCCTGAAGCCGCGCCTGAATCGGATCGGGCGGAAAAATCAGGAGATTCAGTCGCGGATCGCCAAGTGGCGGATCCAGTCGATCTACGGCTTAAAAGATGTGAAAGTCCTGCATCGGGAAGAATTTTTTGTACGAAACTATTACGAGAGCGGTGCGGTCGGCGCCAATGTGGCGAGAAATTACGCCGTCATGAACAATGCGCCGCGGCTTTTGATCGAGACGGTCTTTATGGCGGCGATGCTGTCCTTTATTCTGGTATTTACCCTGCGGGGCGGCGATTTTTCCTCGCTGGTCTCCCGTCTGGGCGCGCTTGCGGTCGCTGCGGTGCGCGTGATGCCCGCCACCAACCGCATCAATACCTACCTGTCGGAGATCGCCTACGCGCAGCCCTGTCTGGATTATCTCTATGAGAATCTGACCGAGAACATGAAACTTGACGTGAACGGCAGCGTGACAGGTCTTATCGGGCAGAAAGAGGACGAGGGTGCGCCGCTTATCCTGACGGACAGGATCGTGCTGGATCACATCAGCTACACTTACCCGAATACGGACAAGCCTATTTTCACGGATGCGCACATGGAGGTGAAAAAAGGACAGTCTGTGGGTATCATGGGACCTTCGGGAGCGGGCAAGTCCACCATTGTGGACATTCTGCTGGGACTGTTACAGGTGCAGGAGGGGACGATCACCTGCGACGGCCGCAATGTCTTTGAAAATTATCCGTCCTGGCTCTCGAAGATCGGATATATCCCGCAGTCGATCTATCTGATCGACGAGTCGATCCGGGACAACATCGCATTCGGGATCGACGCGGACAGGATCGACGATGAGCGGATCTGGGAAGTGCTTGCGGAGGCGCAGTTAAAGCAGTTTGTGGAGGAGCTTCCCGAGGGGCTTGACACGACAATAGGTGACAGAGGTGTCAGAATTTCCGGCGGACAACGGCAGCGGCTGGGGATCGCCAGGGCGCTTTATCATGATCCGGAGATATTGGTCTTTGACGAGGCGACTTCCGCGCTGGACGGCGACACGGAAACGGCGGTCATGGAGGCTGTCAACAGCTTCCACGGCAGAAAGACCATGATCATCATTGCACACCGCCTCAATACGATCGAGAAATGCGATCTCATCTATAAGGTGGAGAACGGGAAAATCACGGAGACAGAGATATGTTAGGAATCGAGACACAGGAAGGCTTCGGTCTGGGAAATCAGCTTTTTTTCTATGTGACAGCCAGATGTATCGCGGCGGATAAAGGGTATGCTTTCAGCGTTTTGGATCCGGAGCATTTTGCCAATAATATGCACAGCGACTGCGGACTCTATTTTATGGATCTTGATATGGGGCTGCCTTCGAAAAAAGAGGATTACAAACAAGTATATTATGAGAAAGAGACCCGCCTTTTTGTGGGAAATTCCAAACATGATCTGACGCACGGCGTTTATGTCACGGACACGGACAACGCGCTGTTTGAGATCGAGGACGGCACCCTGCTCTACGGCAATTTCCAGGCGGAGGACTATTTTATTTCCCATAAGGACGAGATCCGGGAATGGCTGGCTGTAAAACCTGAGTACGACTGCAGGGAATATTGTCAGGACGATCTCTGCATTTTACATCTGCGATGCAGCGATTATATGGGGTCCCCGGAGCTGTATCTGCGGAAAAAGTATTGGATCCAGGGAATGCGGCAGATGAAAAAGATCCGTCCGGATATGCGGTTTATGATCATCACCAACGATGTGCGGGAAGCCAATAAATTTCTGCCGGAGATTCCGGCTTACAATTTTGATCTGGCAAAGGATTACAGCATATTAAAAAACGCTCGTTATTTATTGCTTGCAAATTCTTCGTTTGCTTATTTTCCCGCTTTTACCAGCGATACGGTGCGCTATATCCTGGCGCCGAAATACTGGGCGCGGCACAATGTCTCAGACGGGTATTGGGCTTCGGAGCAGAATATTTATCAGGGATGGCATTATATGGATCGGCACGGCAGGGTGTTTACGGACAGTCAGTGCCGGGAGGAACTTGCCGCGTACAAGAAGCATTCGAAGCGCTACGCTGACGTGAACGCGCGGCCGAAAGGGGTACGGCTTTCCCTGATGAAACTGCACGCGCAGTATCTCTATAAAAAGGCGTATCTGTGCAAGATCGGCAGGGGTGTGCTGCGGCGGCTCGGAAAAGTGCTTCCGCACTAGAACAGGATCGTGGTATGGAACAGAAAAAGGGCGAAAAACAGAATATTTCCGGGCGGATGGTGGCGGCTGCGGCGCTGTTCCTGCTTCTTGCGCTGTTGCCTCTCTTTCTGCTGGGCAGATATAATGTGATGTGCATTGACGACTATGATTACGGCAGACGGGTACATGACGTCTGGCAGGCGACGGGATCTTTTTTGGCGTCCGTGCAGGAGGCGTGGCAGCAGAATATGGATTTTTACCGGGACTGGCAGGGGACTTATCTGTCCTGCTTTTTGATGGCAATGTGTCCGATGAATTTTCGCTATGAGACCGCGTGGGTGGTGCCTGTCCTGATGATTGGAGCGTTTGCATCTTCTTCGTTTGTGCTGGGGCGGCATATCTTTGTCAGGTGGCTCGGCTGCGAGAAGCGGGGCGCTTCTCTGTGCATGATCCTCCTGCTCTTTGTGTTCTACCAGGTGATCGAGGCGCCTTTTGAGGGAATCTACTGGTATAACGGTTCGACTCACTATGTGCTGATGCAGTCGCTTTGGTTCTTTTTGCTGACGCTCGTGTCGGAGAGTATCCGGGCGGAAAGCAAAGGCAGGGCGGCATGCTGCTGTGCGGCGGCGGTCGTTCTTTCCGTAGGCGTGGGCGGCGGCAATCTGGTGACAGGCTTGCAGATGGAGATCCTGCTGGCAGCGCTCGTGGGATATGCGATCTGGCAAAAGAGAAATAAAATAGCATATGTTATTATTCCGTTTCTTACGGGGACGGCAGGCTTTCTGGTCAATACGCTGGCGCCCGGCAACGCGCAGCGCGGCAGCGTCGATATGGACGAGGGGTACGGCGCGGTCAAGGCGATAGCGCTTTCTTTCTATCATATGGCGGTGTTTGCGATCCGCTGGACGCCGCTGCTTGTGGTGATCCTGTGGCTGGCGCTCCTGCCGCTTCTGTGGAAACTGACAAAGGCGTCGAATCGGGAGTTTTCCCATCCGGTCCTGGTGACGGCAGGGGCATACTGTGTCCTCTCCGCGATGTTTACGCCCACGCTCTTTGCGGTGGGGATGGCAGGGCTTTCCCGGGTGGATAATATCATACAGATGACCTATTATATTGCGGCGCTTCTGGTCACGGCCTACTGGATGGGATATCTCTCCCACAGGGCGGGCGTGGTGCATAAGGACAGTGCGGTTTCTGCGCAGACGGCGGAAGACGGCGGTGCAACGGAGGCGTTCGGGCTGTTCCTTGAGCGGGCGGGCAGCCGTATGAGCGCGGTCTGCCTGATCGTGCTTTTGGCGGTGTGGGCGCTCACGGCGGACAAGAATACCTACACGAGCATTTCCGCCCTGCGGTCCCTGGCAAAAGGGGAGGCGCAGACCTTTTATGAAGAGGCGATGGAGCGTTATGCGGTCTATACCGACGCGGACGTGGAGGAAGTCGTTGTCGCGCCTTACAGCGAAAAGCCGTATCTGTTTGCTTTCGAGGATCTGAGTGAAGATTCCGGAAACTGGCTGAATTTGGCGGTGGCGAACTACTACCATAAAGTCAGCGTAAGCTGTGCGAGAAGTACTTCTAAAGACGCCGCGCCATAGGACGCGACGCCAAGAAGTACTATGTCTCGCACGAGAGAATGCCTGAAAAGAAGGCATTCTCTGCAAAAGGAGTATCATAATATGAATGATAAACAGAAGCTGCGGCTTCCGAATGTGACGCTTGCGGCGATGACCAGTGTAAACCTATATGAGACGATCCGTGCCCTGGAGTACAGTATGCGGGGGATCGCGTTCGGGGATGTGGTGCTGATCACGCACAGAAAGCCGCTTTCCCTGCCGAAAGGGATCCGCTATTCCCACACATCGAAACTGAATGATATCGACAAATTCAACTACAAAATGGTGTACGAGCTGGGGGAGCACATTCATACGGACTTTGCGCTCATCGTACATGCGGATGGATTTGTGGTGCATCCGGAGAGCTGGCGGGATGAATTTTTAGACTATGACTATATCGGTTCTCCCTGGCCCCTGCCGACAAACGACTATGCTTATCGGGACAGCAGAAGAAAGATCGTGCGCGTCGGCAACAGCGTGTCGATCCGCAGCAAACGGCTGTTGGACTTCCCCGGGCAGGCGGATCTTCCGTGGGAAAAGATGGAGGAGGACGACAATTATAATGAAGATACTTTCCTCTGCTGTAAATACAGGAATGTGATCGAGGAGGCGGGGATGCGTTTTGCGCCCATTGAGGTGGCAAAGTATTTCGGGCACGAGCATATGATTCCGGAGATCGAGGACGTGGAGGCTCCTTTCCTGTTTCATAAGTGGCGCGGCAGAAATGCGCAGTACCCGAAATTCGTGAATCCGTGGAAAGTCAGATGGCAAAAGTGCAAGGATATCGTGCGGCCGTTGCTGTTTTGGCGCAGATGGAAAGGATAAAATAACACATGATATTTGATTGTATTCCCTTTTTTAACGAACTGGATATCCTGAAGCTGCGGATGCAGATTCTCGCGCCCCTTGTGGACTATTTCGTGCTGGAGGAGGCAGCGGTCACTTTTTCGGGAGAGCCGAAAGAGATGGTCTTTGCCAAAAACCGCGTATTGTTTTCAGAGTTTGAGGACAAGATCCGCTATGTGGCGGTGGAAGACTCTCCGATGGAGGGCGTCACCACCCACGAGCGGGATAAATATCAGAAAAATCAGCTGATTCGCGCCCTGGCGGATGCAAAGCCGGAGGATATCATCATTTTCAGCGATGTGGACGAGATTCCGGATCCCGATACGCTTGCGCGGATCCTGCGGGACTTTGATCCCGAAAAGATCTACCACTTTGCACAGCGGATGTTTTACTGCTTTCTGAATATGGAGGAGGTGTCGGGAAATCTGTTGTCGATCACCGGAGAATTTCCGGGGGTGGAGAAGCGACAGTGGCTGGGCACGAAAGTATGCAGCTTTGCAGGGCTTCCGGCGGAGGGCATCGTATTTTTGAGGGAGGTGTCTCCGACAGACCCGCGGAGTGTGCGGGTTCCTGCGGGGGGCTGGCATTTTGGTTACATGGGCGGCGACGGCGAGCGGGATGTGGCAAAGCGCATCGGCGTGAAAGTACAGGCTGCTGCCCATCAGGAATATAATAACAAGCGTTATCTCAATGAGGCGGTGGACAGGCTGCTCTGCGGTGAGGACATCTTTGACCGGGACGCCAGGTTTGTCAGGGTGGAGATCGACGAGAGCTTTCCGGTTTATCTGCGGCAGCATATGGAGGAGTATGATTTTCTCATCGCGCCCGCACTCGGCAGGACAGCGCTTTTCGTGAAACGGACAAGGCTTTTTCTGCGGCAATGCCTGCGCAGGCTGCGGGGGATAGCGGCACGTTTGCTTCGGCGTTCATGAGGAAAGAGGACGAAAGATTATGATCAAGGATCTATACAGGCGGCTGCGGGATGAAAGCCACCTCCCCCGCCTTGTTTTCTATATTGGGCTGACCATAGAGCTTCTCATGGTCATCGCGGATAAGAGCAGCTATACCAATCCCATCGAGGGGCATCTGTTCCGCCTGACGTTTCTGCTCTTTGCGGCAAAACTTCTTTTCACAAAGTACGAGCTGCGGGAATGGGCGCTCATCGTTCTGCTGGAGGGGATCGCCTTTGTTTCTTACCGGGTCACGGGAGAAAACGAGCTGATCCGCATGGTGACGTTCGTGGCGGCATGTCGGGGGATCCCTCTGCGCGAAGCGTTGAAATATACGTTCTATGTGACGCTTGCGGGATGCCTTTGCATTGTGCTGCTCTCGGTGACGGGCATTTACGGAGAGACCAGTCTGACACAGGCGTATGGCCATGAGACGGCGGAGGAGACGGTCTACATTGGGAAAGAGCCGGTGCAGGAGACCCGTTATACGCTGGGAATGGGGCATCCGAACGCCCTTTCCTGCATGGCGTTTATGCTGACGGCGCTGGGTGTCTATGTCTGGTTTGACAAGATCAAATGGTACGGGTATCTCTTCTTGCTGTTCCTGAATACGGGGCTATATCTGCTGACGCGTTCCAAGACCGCCATGCTCGTTACCGCAGCTTTTCTGCTGGGGGCTTTCCTGATGCGTCTGGTGAGACCTTTTCGGGAAAAGGCGTTTCTGTATGTCTGCGGGTTTCTGGTCTTTGCGCTGTGCATCGCCTTTTCCGTGGATGCGGCAGTCTGTGCCCAGCGGGTGAGTGATGCCCGGTGGAATGAATTTTTTTATCATGACCCTATGGATAATGGTCATATCGTGGCGCTCGGAAAGATCGACCGCTATCTCAGCGGCAGGATCATTACGCTGGCGGACTCTTATCAGAACGAAGGCATGATCCAGACATGGTCCGCTTTTTCCTGTAAGAATAGCATGAATTACTATTTTGATATGGGATGGGTCAAGGTGTTTTACCGCTACGGCGTGATACCGGGCGCCCTGTATATCGCGGCAAACCTTGTGCTTCTGTGGCGGCTGTGGAAAAGGCGGGATGGCTGCGGGCTGGCGCTTTTTGTGATGTTTGCCGTGTATACCGTGGTGGAAGCGCACCTGATCTCCGTTTACCTCGGCAGGAATTATCTGCTGCTGATGCTGGGGTGCACTGTCGCAGTGTCGCAGACTCGGCAGTCTGCGACCAAAGAATGACTTCGTCATTCTTTCCGAAATGATTTACTGTATTCGCTTTTGCGTCTATGATATAATAGTCACTAAGAGGTGTTTTATGAATCGGAGAACAAAACTCATCGAGAGCTATCTGCTGCTTGCGGCGGATCTGGTTAGTATTTCGCTGGCTTATGCCGTTGCGATCCTGATACGGTTTGAAAAGTTTGCGCGGGTCATGGAGCCGGAGCTGCATTTTCTGGTCTATTTTGTTTTTTTGCTGTTCTGTACCATCTACAGCTTTCTTTTTGACTGGAACAGGGAGTTTTTAAAAAGAGGCGTTCTGGTTGAACTGATTGCAGTGACGAAATTCAATGTCTTTATGGAACTGGCCGTGATGGCATGTCTTTTCATGTTGCAAAGAGGCGCGGATGTCTCCCGCTTGGTGATCGGATATTTCGCGATCCTCAATGTCCTGCTGGTGTGGCTTGTGCGGCTTGGGATGAAAAAGGCGCTCCGCATCTACTTTACCGCAAACTCCAATATCGTGAAGATCATGATCATCACGAAAAAGGCGCTCCTGCAAAAGACGGTGAAGAAGCTGAAAGAGGCTATGGACATCAATTATGAGATCGTGGCGCTTGCCTGTGTGGATGCGGATGCAAAGGAAGAAACGTTTGAGGAAGTCACGGTGAATGCGGGGAGAGAGGATGTGCTTACTCTGGCGCGGCAGATGCCGCTCGACGAGGTCTTTCTCAATCTGCCGGACGAGGATATGGTCTTTGTAAAACACATGATCTATGATCTGGAATCTATGGGGATCGCCTGTCATTACAATATTGATATCATCGAAAGACCCAGCAAGGAAGTGCGGGTGGGAAATTTCGCCGGCTATACCGTAGTGACCTACTCCATCAACCATTTTGACTACAGGCGCATGGTAGTGAAACGGGGGATCGATATTCTGGGCGGTCTGGTCGGCTGTTTAATAACACTTGTTATTACACCATTTGCGGCGCTTGCGATCAAGCTGGACTCCCCCGGACCGGTCTTCTTTTCCCAGACAAGGATCGGCAAGAATGGCCGTCGGTTCAAGATCTATAAATTCCGTTCCATGTATGTGGACGCGGAGGCGAGAAAGAAAGAACTGGAGAAGCAAAACGAGATGCAGGGATTGATGTTCAAAATGGAGAATGATCCCCGCATCACCCGCGTCGGCAGATTTCTCCGCAAGACCAGCATCGACGAACTGCCACAGTTTTTGAACATCGTCAGGGGCGATATGAGTCTGGTAGGCACCAGACCGCCCACGGAGGAGGAATTTGAACAGTACAATTCCCACTACAGGAGGCGGATCAGCATGACGCCGGGGCTGACCGGGCTTTGGCAGATCAGCGGCCGCAGCGAGATCGTGGATTTTGATGAAGTCGTGCGGCTGGATCTGGAATACATCGACAACTGGACACTGGGACTGGATATCAAGATTCTGCTCCGCACAGTTTGGGTCGTGCTGACCGGAAAGGGATCTAAGTGAAAGCATTGCATGTATGTATGATCGTGCCAAACGAAGCCGTGAAAGGCGGGATCGCTTCCGTGGTGAACGGGTATCGCGGCAGTGCGCTCGAGGAGCGCTGCCGTATCACCTACATCGAATCCTATCGGGATGGCAGCAAATGGCAGAAATTTTGCAAAGCGCTTCAAGGATATCGAGCGTTTCGCAGGCTTTTGCGCACGGATCGGCCGGACCTTTTGCACATCCACTCCTCTTTCGGACCAAGTTTTTACCGCAAAATGCCGTTCATCCTGTGGAGCGCGGCGCGGGGGATTCCTGTGGTTAATCATATCCACGGGGCGGAATTTGAGGCTTTTTATGAAAAGGCTTCTGAGGCGAAGCGCAGGCGGATCCGCAGAATTTACGCGAAGTGTACGCGGTTGATTGCGTTGTCGGCGGAGTGGGCGGACCGTCTGGAAAAGATCGTGCCCCGGGAACGAATCGACATTTTGAGTAACTACTGTCGGATTCCCTCGGAGCCCTGTGATGCGGATAGAAATAAAAAACAGATGTTATTTTTGGGAGAATTGGGAGAGCGCAAAGGGTGTTTCGATATTCCTGAGATTCTGGAGCGGGTGCGGGAAAGATGTCCGGAAGTAAAGCTCGTGATGGCGGGAGATGGCGAGATGGCGCGCGTAAAAGATGCTTTTTTACAAAAAGGTCTTTTGGATGCGGTCTGTTTTCCCGGCTGGGTACAGGGTGAGGAAAAGGAAAAGCTGCTTCGGGAGAGCGGAATTTTTCTGTTTCCAAGCTATCATGAGGGAATGCCTGTGGCGGTATTGGAGGCGATGGCTTACGGAATGGGTATCGTGACCACAACGGTGGGCGGTATTCCGCAGCTGATTCGTGATGGGGAGAGCGGCGCGCTCGTTTCGCCCGGTGATATGGAGAGGATGGCGGCAGCAGCAGAGCGCTTTCTGACGGATGAGGCATATCTGGCGGCCTGCGGGAGGGCAGCCAGAGCGCGGGCGATATCGGAATACAGCTTGGAGAGTCATTTGGAGAAATTGAGTGAGATCTATCAGCGTGCCTGTCAGGAAAGCGGGCGGTAATGTCGTCGGCAGAGCGGGGCAGGACGAAAATGGGAATATGGGAGTGACGGATATGGGAATGGCGGGGCGCGTGATCAGAAGCGCGGTGCGAAGCGCATATTGGAAGTGTTGTTTTGGGATGGGCATCGAAATCCCAATGGTGCAGGGATTGGATCACGTATGTCTGGAGCTTGCGCGCGGTGGAAAGGCAGTTTTTGGCGAGAGGATTCAAAGCCGAGGGCATCTTTCCATTCAGTGTGGGTCGGAGGGAAAGCTGGAAATCGGGAGTCATGTCTTCTTTAATACAGGATGCAATGTGGCGTGTATGGGGCGGATAAGGATCGGAGATTACTGCAAGATAGGCAACAATACGGTAATCGTGGATCATGACCATAATTACAAAGACGACAGTGGAGAGTATCTGGCCGGGGATATTTGGATCGGAGAGAGGGTCTGGATCGGCGCAAACTGCACGATTCTGAAAGGCGCACGCATCGGGGACGATTGCGTGGTTGCGGCGGGAAGCGTAGTAAACGGAGAAGTGCCGACGGGAAGCCTTTTTTATCAGAAGCGGGAAAACTGTGTGAAAAGCCGCTATGGTGACGGCAGCGGAGCAATCGGGAAAGGCGGATCGTCATGAGCGAGAGGATCAGTGTGATCGTACCGGTTCATAACGGGGAGACTTATCTGGAGCAGTGCATCGCAAGCATTCTTGCGCAGGCATATGAGGAGCTGGAAGTCCTGATCATAAACGACGGCTCCACGGATTCGACGGCGGATATCTGTGAGCGGTTGTGCAGACAGTACGCCTGCCTGCGGACCATCGAGCTGCCTGATCTGGGTGTTTCGGCGGCGCGCAACAGCGGATTGGAGCAGGCGCAGGGCGATTATATGATGTTTGTGGATGCCGACGACAGGCTCCGACCGGGAGTGTTGAGGGGATTGCACGATATATTACTTGAGACGGACAGCGATCTTGCAGGCTGCGGCTTTGCGGCGTGGGAAACGGAGGCGGAGTGGGAACATCTGATTCGGGAAGGAGAAATGCCGGACGGGCAGGATACGGCAATTTATGATAACAGGCGTTATTTAGAAGAATGTATCCTGCGCGGAAATACCCGATGCTGGAGCAAGCTTTACAGGCGGAACCTGATCGGGCAGATACGGTTTCGTGAGGGCTTAAGCATTGGCGAGGACATGCTGTTTCTGGTAGAACTTTTACCGCATCTGAAACGGGTGGCGGAAACGCCGTATGCAGGTTACGGCTATTTTCAGAATCCGAGAGGTGCGATGGGAAGACCGTTTACGCCTGCCTACATGGATCAGATCTATTGCTGGGAGCAGGCGCGGGCGCTGATCATAAAGCAGGATCCGGCTTTGGCTGTGCGGGCGGATGCGCAGATCATGGTGGCGCTCATGCTGACAGTCGGAAAGATTGCTGTGCTTTCCGGAAAAGAGCGGAGAGAAGCAGAGGAATATCTACAGGTATGCTGCGGGAAGCTGCGGAACCTGAAAGGGCAAAAGGCGTGTTATGCCTGGCTTCCTGCCGGCTATGGAATAAAAGTGAGGATGTTTGCCGGAGCGCCCCGGCTCTACGTGCGGTTCTATGATGCGGTACAAAAGATAAAGGCAGCGTTAAAGTGATTTGGAATGGAGAGGCAGGATGAGGGAAAACTCATATAAGATCAGTGTGATCGTGCCGGTTTATAATACGGCGGACTATCTGCGGGAGTGTGTGGACAGTATTCTGGGGCAGAAGTATCGGAATCTGGAGATTATTCTGGTGGATGATGCGTCCACGGACGGCAGCGGACAGCTATGCGACGATTATGAACGGGAAAACGAACAAATACGCGCGATACATCAAGAGAACGGGGGTCCGGGATCGGCGTGCGTGACGGGTTTGAATGCGGCAGGGGGAGACTATATTATGTTTGTTGACAGCGACGACTACATCGAACCCGAAACGCTTACCGAAATGGTGGCGCGCTTGACGGGTACGGCGGGTGAGATCGTCTGCTGTAACCATCTGCGCGAAAAGCAAAAAGGAACGGAACCGGTGTACAGCGTCGCTGCGCCGGGAATTTATCAGGGAGAGAAACTGGATGCGGAGATCAGGGCGAAGCTGATCGGTGTGGAAAAGAGGGCGGTTCCCCTGTCTCGCTGTATGAAGCTGTGCGAGAAATCCGTATTTGCGGGAAATGAAATATATTATGACTATCGGATACGGTTTGGAGAAGACACGAATATGATGTATCCGGCGTTTCTGAAAGCAAGCCGGGTGGTTGTTATGGACGGTGCGCTGTATTACCATTATCGCTATGTGGAAAGCTCGATGATCCATCTCTATGATAAGGGAATCTACGAGAGTCTGCAGAGAGTGACAGCCTGCCTGAAGCGGGTGATCGCTGACAGGCATGTGCCCGGCGGGATGCAGGCGGCGGACAGGGAATATTGCTATATGCTTTTGTATGTAATGAAGAATGAACTGCGAAATCCCGATAAGGATTACAGAGAGCGGATACGTTCTATCTTTGGGGCGGAGGAGATCAGGACACTCCTACAGAATACGCCGATCACCGTGAGCGAAAGGTCAGGTCAGCTTCTGTATCTGGGAATGTTGTATCCCGGCGGCGTGTTGCTGCGGCTGTTACGGATGATTCTGCGTATCTATGATAAGAGATGAGGCGGGAAGAAGCATGATTATCATAAGGGTCATGGGAGGATTGGGCAACCAGCTCCAGCAGTACGCATTGTACAGAAAACTACAGAGCCTGGGAATCGGGACGAAGCTGGATCTTTCCTGGTTTTCACAAAAACAGCAGGCTGGCATGGACGCGCCCAGACGCTTTGAACTTTCGGATTTTACAGGGCTGCCTTTTGAGACCGCTTCCGAGGAGGAGGTGCGTGCGCTTCTAAAGCGGACGTATGAGGAGAAGAGGAGTCTTACAGAAAAGATTAGAAGAAGAATTGCGCCCGGCGGACTTCCCCTGTTTGAAGAATCGGAGATGTTTCATCCGGAGATTTTTGGCTGGCAGGATAAATATCTGGTGGGGTATTGGGCTTGTGAGGCGTATTATGCGGATATTTTGGGCGGGCTCCGAGAGGAGATTCGGTTTCCCGAGAGCGGTGATCCGCGCAATCGGGAAATCATGGAGGAAATGGGGATGCAGCGCAGTGTCAGCATCCATGTCCGCAGGGGAGATTATCTGGATGCCGCCAATACGGAGGTGTTTGGCGGCATTTGTACGGAGGCATATTATGACACATGCGTCAGATATATAAAGAAAAAAGAACCGGAAGCGGTATTTTATGTCTTTTCCGACGATGCGAACTATGTCCGGGAGCGTTATCAGGGACCGGAGTACCGCATTGTTGACTGGAATCGGGGGAAAGACAGTTTTTATGATATGCAGCTCATGAGCTGCTGTCGGCATAATATCTGCGCAAACAGTACATTCAGTTTCTGGGGAGCCCGCTTGAACGGAAATGCCGCGAAGATCATGATTCGTCCTTCTATCCACAAAAATACGCAGACTTGTGCGCCGAAACGGATGAAAGAGTTGTGGTCCGGCTGGACACTTATCACGCCGGAAGGGACGATTATTTGATATTGGGGCACAATGATGGTATACTAAACGCAGACTCAGCAGTCTGCGCCCAAAGAGTTGCGAAAGATTACAGCTTCTGAGATTATGATAACGGTGTGAATCAGCAAGGAAAGGTTAGTAATATGGACTATGGCAACGATAGAATTGTGATGTATCTGCACGGCGGCAGCGGAAATCATGGCTGTGAAGCAATCGTCAACAGCACCTGTCATATGATGGAGGACATTCCAAAGATTCTTGTGACCGTGAGCGAACAGGAAGACAGGAGGTATACGCTGGAGCCGCTCTGCGACATTCTGGAAGAGCGAAAGATCGCGGAGCATTTTTTTGCTCATGCGTGGTATTATGCCTGGAGAAAGGTGTTTCGGGATCCCGAATCCTTTATGCGTTACCGTTTTCATGACGTGCTGGGTAAAAATCTTGCGCCGCTTTATCTTTCCGTGGGCGGTGATATGTACTGCTATGAGTTGTCTAAAAAGGAGGCGGTCACTGCAAACAGTGCCTTTAACCGTGCCGGAGCAAAAACGGTTCTCTGGGGCTGCTCACTGGAACCGGAGCTTTTGCAGGACCCGAAGATCGTGGAGGATATGCGCCGCTATGCGTTGATCACATCGAGGGAGTCTATCACGACGCAGGCGCTTGCGGAGGCGGGGATCACGGAGAATGTGAAGCAGTTTCCTGATCCGGCTTTTGCGCTGGAGCCGGAGGAGACGAAACTCCCACATGGATTTCTGGCAGGAAACACTGTTGGCATCAATATCAGCCCCATGATCTTGCGGCACGAGAATGAAAATGGAATAACGATTAAAAACTACCGTAATTTAATGGATTATATCTTGGAAAATACGGATTGCCATATCGCCCTGATTCCCCATGTCATGTGGAGACATAATGACGACAGATTGACTGCAAATGAACTGTATAGCGGTTATCAGAGCAATGAGAGGGTCATCCTGTTTGAGGATATGTCCTGCCAAAAGATCAAATATATCATATCGAAATGCCGGTTTTTTATCGGCGCGCGTACCCATGCCACGATCGCAGCTTATTCTTCCTGTGTCCCCACGCTGGTGGTGGGATATTCCGTGAAAGCAAGAGGGATCGCCCGCGATCTGTTTGGAGCGGAAGAACATTATGTGTTGCCTGTGCAGGATCTTGCAGACCCGGAGGAATTGATAGGCGCTTTTTCATGGATACTGGAACATGAGGAGGAGATCCGGGGGAGATTACAGGCAATCATGCCTGATTATTGCAAAAAGGCGGCAGAGGCGGGAGATGAGATCCGCGGGTTGTGGAACCGCCTGCATGAGAATCCGGCGGGACGGGACGAGGAACAGACGGAACCGCACGGCGGGCTGAAAGAGAACGAGTGATGGGCAGAATACAGAAAGCCGGAAAAAATATCATATTCGGATATCTCAGCAATCTGGTGATCCTGTTGGTGAACTTTGTTCAGCGGACAGTCTTTATCTATGTGCTTGGTAAGACGCTTTCGGGGGTCAATGGAACGTATGCGAATGTTTTGAGCGTTCTCTCCCTTGCAGAGCTGGGGATCGGTACGGCTTTGAACTACAGCCTCTATAAGCCGGTGGCGGAGCACGATATTGAGAAAATTAAATCGTACATGCGTTTTTATAAAAGAGCTTATCTGACGATCGCAGGCGTGATCGCGGTTTTAGGGGCTGCGATCTCTCCGTTTTTGAAATATATCTTGAAAAATCCGGGCAGTCTGACCGTGAAAGAATTGACGTTGTACTATTATCTTTTCCTGTTTAACACGGTCATCAGTTATTTTGTCGCCTATAAATACAGTCTGGTGAATGCGGAACAGAAAAATTATATTCAGACCAACATTGCTACGTTGACAAAGATAGCGGCAGCCTCGGTACAGATTACCGTTTTGCTGCTGTTTCGCAATTTCCTCTTTTATCTGCTGGCGCAGTCTGTGGTGGAACTTCTACAGAAAATTTTTGTGACGGCCTATCTGAACAGGCTCTATCCCTATCTGCGGGATAAAGATGTAAAGAAACTGACGGCGGAAGAGACGCAGGTGGTGGTTTCCAAGACGAAAGCGCTGATTTGTCATAAGGTTGGCGATGTGGCAAGGCTTCAAACGGATACCCTGATCATCTCTTCTTTTGTCAATGTAGATACAGCGGCCATTGTGGACAATTATTCCTACATCATCACTTATGTGGGAAATTTTATTAATATTATATTTGATTCTGTAATTTCGGGTTTTGGTAATGTGGTGGCTACGGAGTCGAAAGAAAAACAGTATCTGCTCTTCCGGGTATACCGCTTTTTTGCCTGCTGGCTCTTCGGGTTTGGCGCGGTAGGTTTTTTTCATCTGCTCAGTCCTTTTATCGGCGGAGTGTGGCTGCGGGATGCGGGCTGGACATTGCCGCAGATGACAGTGACGCTTCTGGTGACGGATTTCTATCTGAAGGGCGGACGTACGGTACTCCTCAATTTTAAGATCGCATCGGGTCTTTTTGAGCAGGACAGGTTTCTGCCGCTCATACAGGGAGCTGTCAATCTGGCGGTCTCGATCGTCTTAGTGATGAAGATCGGCGTAACGGGCGTTTATGTGGGAACGCTGGTATCCGGCATTTTGGCTAACCTGATCCGTCCCGGCATCATCTACCGCGTCTGTTTCGAAAAAAAGGCGGGAGTGTATTTTAAAGATTCCCTGAAATATATCTGTGTGATTCTGGCAGTGGGAGCGGTGATCACGCCGATCCGCCATGCGGTCATGGGGGAGGTTACGATCCTTACGTTTGCCGTTATGGTGGTTTTGATCACGCTGCTTTATAATCTGGTATTTTTGGCGGTATTCCACAGGACGGAGGAGTTTTCCTATCTGTGGAATGCCGTGGCGGTCAGAGTGCCGGCGCTGGCAAAAAAGACCGCAGGGAAAGAATCCCGGAAGGGAGGCATGGATGAATAAGATTCCGTTGGCCAAAAACGCCTGTACCGATCTGCTGCAATATGGAGTGTTTGACCGGAAAGCAAAGGGGAAATATTGGATCAAACGTTATCTTCTCCGAAGAAAGGCGGCGGGAGAGGATCTGATCTTCTGGCCGACGGGACTTCTGGCATCAGGTCTGTGGCAATATAAGAAAGAGCTTGGAAAGCCGGAAGCGGCGGAGGAGCAAAAGACCCTCCGCATGATAGAGCAGACGCTGGCGGCTTATTATGAGCGGTGGTTTCAAAAGGGAATGCCGCTGACGGTTCTGGACGATCTGCTTGCCGGAGAGACACTGGCAGAGATTTATGGGGAGATGCAGAGCGGTAACTCGGTTTTCTGCGCGAAGTTGTCTGCAGATCAGATCAGACTTGCGCTTGATAGGATGGCAGGCTATGCTGCCGTGCATCCGAAAGACGCGGCGGGAAGTTTTTTCTATCGTCCGTTAAATGGGGAGAAGACTGTATTCGTAGACGGCATCGGTCTTGCGGTTCCCTTTCTTTACCGCTATGGAGAGTTGTCTGCCGAGCAGGCGTATCAGGAGCTTGCGGTCAGGCAGATCGAAAACTTTCTGTCAGACGGAATGGATGGCGCGACGGGACTTCCCTATCACGGATATGATACGGCAGCCGGCTGCAAATGCGGTATCATTGGCTGGGGAAGAGCTGTGGGATGGCTTCTTCGCGGTATGGTGGGCTGCATGACGTCCGATTACGGCAGGGAGAAAGTGCGTGCACATTACACAGAACTTGTTGAAAAAGCGATTTCTTTCCAACGCAGTGACGGTTATTTTTCCTGGCAGCTTGCGGCGTTGGAAGGTCCTGCGGATACGTCCGCTACAGGGATGATCTGTGCAGCGGTCAGGGATGGGATGAAGCTGGGCGTTCTCTCGGGCAGTGAATATGAAGCTGCATTGTCTTTGGGGAGATGCGCTTTGGAACGCTCTGTCAGGAACGGACGGGTGTATGACTGCTCCGGAGAATGTGAGGGATTTTCCTGCTATCCCCAGCGTTACGGCGCATATCCCTGGTCGCTGGGTCCGGCGCTGGCGGTTTTGCAGGCGGATCGGAAAACGGCGGCAGAGCCTGTGCGGAATGAGCGGGCGCTTACGGAAATGGGAATGTCAGGGGAATAATATGATAGAGCGATTGAAAGATAACAAAATAACGATCAGCATACAGGAGGCGCTTTACTACGGATTCTTTCTTCTCCTGTCTCTGGCAAAGGGACTTGGATTCTACGAGGGGCAGAAAGTTTTTGTGCTGCTTGTTGCGCCCGCGCTGCTTCTGGGCTTTTTGAAGATTCTCGTGACGCCTTACACAAAAAGGCAGGCTGTCTTACAGATTCTGCTCATGGCGTTGACAGGGATGGTCTATCTGGAATCAAGGCAGATCGGTATTTTTTTTGTGATGTTTACGGTGCTCGGTGTGAAAGGGATACCGATCAAAAAAGTATTTCATATTGCGCTGTGGGTGTGGACGGTCTGCTTTTTCCTGCTGTCTGCGGTCTCCTTTTTCTTTTTGGAGCACACTGTGTACCGGGTGCACGCCAAACTCGGGCTGGGACCGATCTTCCGCTGGAGCCTCGGTTTTACGCACCCGAACCTCCTGCATATCACCTATCTGTTCCTCTGCGCGCTGGTCATCTTGAAGCTGGAGGAGCGGTACGGATGGAAGACCTATCTCCTTTTACAACTTGGTAACTTTCTGGTGTTTTTCTATTCTGTCAGCTATACGGGGTTCGGAATCGTGGCGCTGTTGTTGACGGCGGGACTTTATGTGAAGTTTCGTCCGCGGTTCTGTCTGCCGGAAAAGATGCTGGTAAATCTCGTGCTGCCGGTTTGCCTGATCCTGTCCTTTGTACTGCCTTTTCTGCTTTACCGAAAACCGTTTGCAGCAGTTGTGCAGAAGCTGAATTTTATGCTGAATACCAGAATCTGGCTGGCGGAGCAGTTTTTGCGGTCAGAGTATACGAGTCTGTTCGGGGCGGACGTGTCCCGCGTCGTGAAGTCTTCCATGAATATGGACTGCTCCTATATCTGGTGCTATATCAATTACGGACTGGTCTTTACGGCCCTGATCCTGCTCGGGTACTTTGCCCTGCTGTTTTATCTGACGCATAAACAGCGCACGCGGGAACTTGTCGTTGTGGTGTGCTTTCTGGCGGCAGGCTGGACGGAGCAGCTTCTTTTTAATACTTCGTTCAAAAACATCACCCTGCTCTTTCTGGGGGAGCTTCTGTTTTTGCAGAAAGAGGGTGAGGCGGAATACAGCCTGCTTTCTCTGCTCCCGCAGCAGTGGCGCAAGGTGACGGTTCCGTTTGCAAAGCTTCCGGACAGGGTGCTTTGTTTGGCACGCGCCGTCTACGCGGCAAACCGAAAAAAGGTGTATGCTGGGACGATAATGGGAGCGGTTTGCGGGCTTCTTCTCTGCGGTCTGCTGTACAGGGCGCCTGCGGGTTATGTGGTGCCGCGTTCCTATACGGACGGCAGGGAGGAGACTTCTGTTTACCCGGAGAGCGCAGAGGATCCTGCATGGGAGGGATATCGGATCATGAATTACCGGAACGCCGAGACGCCGATGCAGGTCGTAGCGGGAAAGGCTGTGAAGCTGGAGACGGCGCGTTATGGTCTGGGCGCCGCGCTGCTCGGAGGGCTTACGGGAGCGGCGGCCGCGATCCTGTGGTATATGAACCGCCTTGGAAGAAAATCTGCTTTGGCAGTCACGGAAATTAGCGGATATGATAAAGAATAGGAATGAAAGCATATGAAAGACGAATTGACTTACTGTAACATATTAGGGACAAACATCAACGTGACGAACATGGAGGATACCATCGCCTATCTCACGGAACATCTTGAGGAGTTGAAAGGCAGCTACATCTGCGTTTCCAACGTGCATACCACAGTGATGGCTTATCGGGATCCGGCTTACCGTAATGTGCAGAACAGCGCGGCTATGGCTTTGCCGGACGGACAGCCGCTCTCCATTGTCAGCAGGAAGAGAGGTTTTTCGGAGGCAAGGCGGGTGCCGGGTCCGGACCTGATGCCTGCAATCCTCGATCTCTCGCAGGAGACGGGATACCGCCATTATTTTTACGGCAGCACAAAGGAGACGCTGGAAGCGCTGCGGGCGGCTCTGTCAGCTCGTTATCCGAACTTGCAGATCGCCGGCATGTATGCTCCGCCTTTCCGGAAACTGACGAAGAAAGAGGACGAGGAAATCGTCAGAAAGATCAACGAGAGCGGCGCGGATTTTGTGTGGGTGGCGCTGGGCGCGCCCAAGCAGGAGTGGTGGATGTATGAGCACCGTGACAGGATCCATGCGCTGATGCTGGGCGTGGGAGCGGCTTTTGACTTCACGGCGGGCACGACCAAACGCGCGCCCATGTGGATGCAGAAGCTCTGTCTGGAATGGGTGTTCCGCATCCTGAAAGATCCGCGGCGTATGCTGCCCCGCTACCTGAACACGAACTTTGCTTTCGTTTACTATACTTACAGAGAGGGAAAGGCGCTTCGGCAAAAGCGGGGAAAAGAGTTGCGCATTGCCATGATCGGCCACAAGCGGATCCCGTCCAGAGAGGGCGGCATCGAGGTGGTGGTGGAAGAACTGGCTGTGCGCATGGCGGCGCAAGGGCATCAGGTGGATGCCTACAACCGTTACGGGCATCATGTATCCGGCAAAAAATACGATCAGGAATACGGCTGGAAAGGGCGTAGGTTTTATAAGGGAGTCCGCGTCTTCATCGTGCCTACCTTTAAGCGGAGCAGCCTAAACGCCATTGTCTATTCCTTTTTTGCGACGATCATGGCGCTGTTTCACCGTTACGACGTGCTCCATTATCACGCGGAGGGTCCGTGCGCTATGCTCTGGCTCCCGCATTTTCTGAAAAGAAAGATCGTAGTGACGGTGCATGGGCTGGACTGGCAGCGGGCAAAATGGGGAAACTTTGCTTCCTTTGTGATCAAATTCGGCGAGCGGATGGCGGCAAAGTACGCGGATGAGATCATCGTACTGTCAGACAACGTAAAGCGGTATTTTGCGGATACTTACAACAGAAAGACGACTTATATCCCCAACGGGATAGGCAGACCTGCTCTACAGGGCGCCTCCCTGATCGAAGAAAAGTACGGTCTGAAAAAGGACGGTTATTTTCTGTTCCTCGGGCGGATCGTGCCGGAAAAAGGGCTGCATTATCTGATCGAGGCTTATTTGAAGCTCGACACGGACAAAAAGCTGGTGATCGCCGGGGGAAGTTCCCAGGCATTCGGCTATATGGAGCGGATCCACAAGATGGCGGCGAGGGATGCGCGCATCCTGATGACGGATTTTGTGCAGGGGCAGCTTCTGGAGGAACTCTATGCGAACGCCTACGCCTTTGTGCTGCCAAGCGACGTGGAAGGAATGGCGATGACGCTCCTTGAGGCTATGAGTTACGGCGCCTGCTGTCTGGTCAGCGATATCCGGGAAAATACCGAGGTGGTGGAGGATAAGGCGCTTACGTTCCAAAAGGGCAGCGTAAAGGATCTGCGGGAGAAACTTGCATGGCTTCTGGCGCACCCAGACGAGGCGCGGCGCATGGCGGAAGAAAGCGCGGATTTTATCTGCGGGAAGTATGATTGGGACGATGTGACGAGACAGACGGTGGCCTTGTATGAGCGGGCGGCAGGGAGCGGGCGGACTTTATGAAAGTTTTGATGGTGAATAAATTTCTGCACCCCAACGGCGGGTCGGAGACCTACATTTTTCAGCTGGGGGAGGAACTGCAAAGAAAAGGTCATGAAGTGCAGTATTTCGGCATGGAGCATGCGGGGCGTGCAGTGGGAAATCGCGCGCAGTGCTACACGGCAGATCTGGATTTCCATACGGGGAAGCTTACGAAACTCCTGTATCCCTTTCGGATCCTCTATTCGTTTGAGGCAAAGCGGAAACTGGACAGGGTGCTCTGCGATATGGAACCCGATGTGGTGCACTTGAATAATATCAATTTCCAGCTTACGCCTTCGGTGATCTATGCGGTGCGCGCCTATCGGAGAAAGACGGGGCGGAACGTAAAACTTGTCTACACCGCGCACGACTATCAGTGGGTGTGCCCCAACCACATGATGCGCATTCCTGCGGACGGAAAGATCTGTTTTGCGTGTCGGGAGGGACATTTTTTCTCCTGTGTGAAGAATCGCTGTATTCACGGCTCCTTTGTCAAAAGCCTGCTCGGCGCGTTGGAGGGCGCGGTCTATCACAGGCTTCGCACTTACGGGCTGGTGGATGCGATCGTCTGTCCCAGCGCGTTTATGAAGCGGCAGCTCGACACGGATCCGATCCTTGCGGACAAAACGGTGATGATGCACAATTTTGTGGAGAGACCGGATACGGGGGCGGAGAGAGAGGGCACGGAAATTGAAGACCACGCCGTACGGGAAAGCGAAGAAGCATCCGGTTATGTGCTCTATTTCGGCAGATTTTCCGAGGAGAAAGGGATCGCAACGCTCCTAAAAGCCTGCCGGGCGCTCCCTGAGATTCCCTTTGTGTTCGCGGGCACGGGACCTTTGGAGGCGCTGGTTGCGCAGGCGGAAAATGTGGAAAACAGAGGGTATCTGGCGGGGGACGCGCTGCGAAAGCTGATCGCGGACGCACGGTTTTCCGTCTATCCGTCGGAGTGGTATGAAAACTGCCCTTTCTCGGTGATGGAGTCCCAGATGTACGGCACGCCCGTGCTGGTATCGGATCTTGGCGGCGCGCCTGAACTCGTGCAGGCGGGCAGCACCGGAGAGCTGTTTCGGGGCGGCGATGCGGAGGAACTCGCGCAGCATATCAAAGAGCTGTGGGAGGATCCCGAAAGGTGCCGCCGTTACCGGGAGGCGTGCCGGTCGTTAAATTTTTACACAGTCGGGGAATACTGTGATAAAATAGTAAATGAAGTGTATGTATAAAGACGTGGATTGCGCGGATGGGCGTTGATTTCTCCGTCGCCGCGCTTTCGCTCCGGTCGTAACGCAGCAGACGCTAAACTCGGGAGCTGCCGTGCAACTATAGTTGCACACAACTCCAAACCTCGTTAAGCGCTGGCGTTACTTTAGGGGCTCCTTGAGAAATCAACGTCCATCCGCGCAGTATACATTATGACAAGTGTGATAGTGAAACTTATCACAACGTAATAATTGTGCAAATAGGATAACCATAAGCAGACCCTTGGAAAACGTTGGTACTTAGCGAGGTTTTCCACGAGCTTAGTACCATTACGTTTGGAATGGAGCGAAAGCGAGTCTGCGTTGGTTATGCTATTTGTACAATGTCAATAACTTTTGATAGGAGACAAACCCGTATGGCACGACGAACATTATATGGAACCGTGATCGTAACATACCGCTGCAACGCGCGCTGCAACATGTGCGACTGCTTCAAGGATCCCACAAAACCGGAAGAGGAGATCACCCTTGCGGAGATCAAAAAACTGCCGGAGATGGCTTTTACGAACATCACGGGCGGAGAGCCTTTTGTCAGGCAGGACATTCCGGATATTGTGCGGGAACTTTACAAAAAAAGTGACAGGATCGTCATTTCTACCAACGGCTATTTTACCGACAGGATCATCGCCCTGTGCAGAGAGTTCCCGAAAGTCGGCATCCGCATCAGCATTGAGGGTCTGCAAGAGACGAATGATAAGATCCGTGGCATTCCCGACGGTTTCAACAGGGGTTACAACACCTTAAAGACGCTGGTGGAGATGGGGCACCCCGACGTGGGATTCGGCATGACGGTGCAGGATATGAACTGCGAAGATCTGGTGCCGCTTTACAACATCGCCAACGATATGGGTATGGAGTTTGCCACGGCGACGCTCCACAATTCCTTTTATTTCAGAAAAACGGACAATAAGATCGACGACAAGTACAAGGTGGCGCAGAATTTCGAGAAGCTGATCAACGAGCTGTTAAAGAGCAGTTCGCCGAAAAAATGGTTCCGTGCTTACTTTAACCACGGTCTCATCAATTATATCTACGGAAATAAACGGCTTCTGCCCTGCGATATGTCAAAGAACGCCTTCTTTATCGATCCGTTCTGCGATGTGATCCCCTGCAACGGCATGGAACAAAAGGCTGTGATGGGGAACCTGCGAAAACAGACCTGGGACGAGCTGTGGAATTCGCCGCAGGCGGAGAATGTGCGCAAATGCACGAAAAACTGCGACAGGAACTGCTGGATGATCGGTTCCGCTTCCCCTGCGATGCACAAATATATCTGGGTGCCCGGCTGGTGGGTTGTGAAGCATAAATTCTTAAAAGGCGGAAAATACAGCCTGAGAGAAAATAAATTTATCGAGTCAGTGGGGCGGGTGTAATCTATGAAATTGTTGTATGTGGCGCCGCGCTATCACACCAACCAGACGGGAATCATGAGAGGCTTGACGAAGCAGGGGCATGAAGTACGCTTTATCAGCCACTATGCGGCTATCCTTGAGGATTACGCCTATGTGACGCCTGTTGTCCTCGGATATTCAAGACTGTACCGATGGTTCGATCTTTTTTATGTGAAAGTGCTTCACAGAAAAGACCCTGCGGCGATCGTTTATAAGATTCAACATGGATTTCCGCCTTTGCGCAGGCTGCGGAAACTGATCTGCGATTTTGCGCCGGATCTGGTCATCCTGCGGGAGCGTTCCGTGTATTCCGCGGCGGCGTATCTGGTCTGCAGGAGAAAGGGCTATCCCTGTATCCTCTATAACCAGAGCCCTCTATGGTCCGGACCTGAAAAAAAAGACCTCGCGCACCGCATTATGAATCGGCTGTCGCCCAAAGTGCGTATGACGCCGGTCATAGGGGTAAAGAGTCCGGGAATGTCCGTGAAAGAGAATGACTATTTTGTGCCATTTGTCGTGGAACCCTGCAGGGCGCCGCAGGAAAGGGCTTATTTTGCGGACGATGCGGTTCACATCCTCTGTATCGGGAAGTATGAGGAGCGCAAACATCACCTGATGATGCTTGCGGCGGTGGAAAAACTGCGGGAGAACTATCCGGTCCGTCTGACGCTGACGGGAGAGGCGACGACGTCCTTTCAGAAAGAATACTGCGGACGGGTCAGGCAGTATGTGGAGGAGCATCATATGGAAGACATCGTCACGGTAAAGACGAATGTTCCTCTAAACGAAATGGAAGCGGAATATCTGGAGGCGGATGTGTATGTGCTCCCCAGCACCCTTGAGATGGCGTCCGTGTCGCAGTTGGAAGCCATGAGTTATTCTCTTCCCGTGATTTGCAGCGATACCAACGGGACGGCTTGCTATGTCGAGGACGGCGTGACGGGATATCTGTTTCGGGACTGCGACAGGGAGGATCTGGAACAGAAGCTTACGGCAATGATTTCTGACCGCGAAAGGATCAGGCGCATGGGTGCGGCAGGATATCGGGCGGTACTTGAAAAGTATGGTTTTGAACGGTATTATGAAACAATCATGGAAATGCGGGAAAAGATCCTGCGGGAGCGGTTATATTGAAACGGAAAATAAAAGACATTTTGGCGGCGGTCGTCTGTTTTCTCTATGAAAAAGGCATCCTGCACAATCGGATCAAAGTGCATAGCATCGACGAGACCATCGACGAACTTCTGCGCACGGAAAAGAGCATGGTGCGTTTCGGAGACGGTGAGATCGTGATGATCAAAGGGGGCGATCTGATGCTGCAAAAGGCGTCAGAGGAGATCGCGGACGGCTTAAAGGAGATCCTTGCCTATCGGGATGACGATCTGATCGTGACGATCCCCGACATTTTTGACGGTCTGTCGGACCACCACAAAGACAGCCGTCAGTTTTGGCGCGACCATCTTCTTTTCTGCCGGAAAACCTATGAGACATACTGCAATCCGGACAGGGTCTATTACACGACTTTTGTGTCCCGCTGCTATTATTTTGCAAAAGACCGTACCCCCTGCGGGAGATGGTTTGCAAAAATCAGAAAAATATGGGAAAATAGAGATGTTGTGATCGTGGAGGGAACGAGGACCCATAACGGCGTCGGTAACGATCTGTTGGATACGGCGAAAAGTGTTGAGCGCATCATCTGCCCGCCGAGCGACGCCTACAGTGCGCTTCCCGCGATCTTAGCGGCTTGTGAGGCGTATGAAAAGGACAGGCTTTTTCTCTTGTCGGTCGGGGTTGCGGCAAAGTTTCTGGCGGCGGAACTGTTCCGGCAGGGATATCGCGTTCTGGATATCGGGAATCTGGATATCGAGTACGAATGGTATGTGCGGCAGTCTTCCGGTAAGTGTAAGCTTGAGAAGCACGAGATCATGGGGGAGGAAGCAAACCGGCAGGCGGCGCTTTCCGGGGAAGCGTATGGGACCTATCTGCGTCAGGTGAAGGTGTGGCTGTAAAGGGATGGCTGCGAGGTAAGAAGCGATATGATAGACAGTAAGGATGCGTACAGACATTATCTGGAACGGGACAAGGTCGCGCTGGGGCGGCAGAAAGATCGGCGGCCGCATATCTTTGGAGATGAGATCTGGAAATTTGAGATCCTGCTGCGCAGGGTGGAATATGGTCTCAACTGTAAAAAAGGGCTGCTTTCAGCGCTTATTTTGAAATTTGATAAGTTCCGCTTTCACTGTCTGAGTGTGCGGCTCGGTTTTACGATTCCGCCGAATGTCTTTCAGGAAGGGCTGGCAATCGTGCACTACGGAACGATCGTCGTTCATGCAAATGCGCGGGCAGGCAGGAACTGCCGCTTGCAGGAAGGCGTGACCATCGGTTCGACGAGCGGGGGACACGAGGCGGCGGTCATCGGCGATAACTGCTATTTTGCGAGCGGCGCCAAAGTGATCGGCGCGGTGCGCATTGCAGACGATGTGGCTGTCGGCGCAGGTGCGGTCGTTACGACGGACATTGCGGAAGCCGGAACGACATGGGCGGGTGTGCCCGCGCGAAAGATCAGCGATAACGCTTCTCATGCGAGTCTGTGTCAGGCGCTTTTTCAATGACCGGATTTGACGGAAAGGAAAAGATTAAAAAAATCAGTATGGAAAAAACAGGAATCAGGGGCGTTTTATATAAACTGGGCTATATTTTTGATAAACGGGATAAGAGAAATGTCATGCTCCTGCTGCTTGCGGTGATCGCGGGCAGCTTTCTGGAACTGTCGGCAGTCGCTGTTTTCAGCCCGTTTGCCGATATTCTGATCAATCCGGACGCCATTCAAAAGACATGGTATCTGAAACGGTTGTATGATGCTTTTGCCTGTCGGGATTACAAAGAATTTCTGACAATCCTGTCAGTTATTATCATTGTGATCTATGTTGTAAAAAATGTTTATCTGATCTGTGAGAGAAGCTATATTTTCAAATTCTCTTACGATACGCAGAAGAATCTGTCCACACGGCTGCTCACCACTTATATGAAAGAGCCGTATACGTTTTATCTCGACAAGAATATCGCGACGCTGCAGAGAAGCTTACAGGAAGATACCAGTCAGTTTATGCAGGTCATCATGTATTCGCTGGAATTGATCACGGAGATTGTGACGTGTTTTGTGTTGGGCGTCTTTCTGTTGATCGAGAGCAAGTCCATTACCATCGTTATTCTGTCCCTGCTCTGCCTCTGCGTGGGTTTGTTCTTTTTTATCACCAAAAAATACGCGAGAGGTCTGGGACAGCAGAACCAGCGCTACAGAGGAATGATATTCCAGTGGATGAACCAGTCGCTCGGCGGCATCAAGGAGATCAGGATCCTTGGCAGGGAATCGTATTTTGTCGATGAATACCGGAAATATTACAGCAAATATTCCAGAGGGCTGCGCATCAGTCGGGTTATTTCCATTCTTCCGAAATATATTGTGGAAGCCGTGTGCATGACGGGTCTTCTTCTGGCAATTATCATTAAACTGCGGTTTGGCGGGGCGGATGTCATCTACTATCTCCCGCAGCTTGCGACGTTTGCCGTGGCGGCGCTCCGCCTGATGCCGTCCGTCGGTAAGATCAACGAGTATACGACGAGCATCCTGTACGCGCTGCCGTCGGTGGATCTGATCTGCCACGATCTGGAGGAGATCGCCGCCTATGTGGAACAGCAGGACGCCGAGGTGAAGGAAGCGTGGAACCTGGAGAAAGAGATCCGTGTGGAGCATGTGACATTCACCTATCCGAATGTGGAGGAGCCGGTGATCCGGGATGCGGATCTTGTGATACAGAAGGGCAGCGCCGTGGCGTTCGTCGGGACGACCGGAGCGGGCAAGACAACGATGGTAGATATCATTTTGGGTCTGCTCGAACCGCAGGAGGGAAAGGTTATGGCGGACGGGCTGAACGTACGGGAAAGACCGCGCACATTCCATACGCAGGTCGGCTATATCCCGCAGGTCATTTATCTGTCGGACGATACGATCCGCAATAACATCGCGTTCGGCGTGAAAGAATCGGAGATCGACGAAGCGGCAGTGGAGAGGGCGGCGGATATGGCGCAGCTCACAGGATTTATAGAAAGCCTGCCGCGGGGTCTTGATACGATCGTAGGTGACAGAGGTGTCAGATTATCCGGCGGACAGAGACAGCGGATCGGGATCGCCAGAGCGCTTTACCACGATCCGGAGATCCTCGTGCTGGACGAGGCGACCTCGGCACTTGACAGCGATACGGAATCGGCGGTCATGGAGGCGGTCGAGAATCTGCAGGGAACAAAGACCATGCTCATCATTGCCCACAGGCTGACGACCATCCGTAACGTAGACCGGATCTACGAGGTCGGAAACGGTAAGGTAGTGGAAAAGAGCAAGGAAGAGGTGTTTGGAGAGCGCCCTGTCAGTGGATCTGGCAATAGTTGATGCAGGAAAAGAGAGGAGTAATGGAGGGCAGTTATGCGAAACGATCGTAAATACGGATTTCAGCTGGGTTTGTTCGCGGCGCTGCTCATTGTTTTCCTTGCGGTGGGACATGACGGTCCCGTGTTGTTTGATGACAGCGCAAGTTATCTGATGATTCGCAAAGCCGAGGGCGTTATGCCGCTTTACCCGCTTTATATCCTGCTGAATCAGATTGTGTTTGGGGATGTGTATTACCTTTGGGCGGTCATTGCGGAACAGGCTGTTTTGGCGGCATTTTCCGTGTTCACGCTGGAAGAGACGGTCAGGAAACGGTTTGGTCTTCACCCGGCGGAGGGCGTTTTGATCAGCATATTTGCATTATATCCGTATACGATCGAAATGCCTGCGGCAGCAATGACCCAGGCGATTTTGACGGAGGGAGTCGCCTATTCCCTGTTTTATCTTTTTTGGGCGCTGCTTCTTAAGGCGGTTTGGGAGAAAAGTTATGCATGGCTTGGCGGTGCGGTCGGTATGTCGCTGCTTTTGGCGATGATCCGCTCCCAGCTGCAGATTCTTTTCGGTGTGTGCGGAATCATCTTTCTGTATTTGATCTGTATGCGGGGGAAGGAGAAAGGCAGAGGAAACAAAGTATTACGCGTTGTAGTCGGTATTGCGGGTGCGGTGGTCGTCAGTCTGGCAGGTATCGCATTGGTTTCCAAAGCGGCGGGCGCCTATCAGGCTGTCATGCAAAATAACAATGCCTTTTATCTGTATAGTTTACAGGTGCAACAGCCGGAAAAATATCAGAGTGTGATGGCGGAGAAAGCACAAAAAGCAGTTGCGGAGCAGACGGGTACCGCAGAGGAAGCGAACTTATCGGAGGAAGAGAAAGAGGCTGCGTTACGAAGAAAGGGGTATCGTTTTACCACCAGCCAGTATCAGACATTGATTTTCTCAAGAGGGATGTATGAAGCGGACTATGAGGATGCGGAACTTTTTTCGGATCCGATGTTGAAAGGGCTGTATCTGGCGCTGTATGAGGCAGCGGACGCAGAAAAACAACGCTATGCTTATGCCGAAAAGGGACTGTGGATGTGGAAAGATATCGTGGGCGGTATCGGAAAGGTTGGGGAAACCTGTATGTGGATTCCCTCAAAGTATTATGCAAAACATGCGTTGGAGATCGTTCAGGAGGAAAATTACAGCGCAATCAGGGCGGGACATATGCGGACGATAGGACTGACCCTGATCGGGGCGCATTTCGGAAGATTTTTGTACCATACGCTGATGCTGCTGCCGCAGGCGTTTATCAGTACAGTCTTTTTTCAATATGCGCCGCTCTATCTGCTCTGCCATCTGATCACGGCTTTTCTGTATTTGTCGGCTACAGCCTTGATGATATGGGGATTTCGGGAGGAGCGGATCAAAAATGACAGCGCCGAGATGATGGCGCTGGTACTTGGCACAAACTTTGTGATGGTCATTGTGATATCGCTTGTCTTTTTCGGGCAGCAGCGTTATCTGGTATATGCGTTCGGTCCCTTTTATATCGCGTACTATGTGCTTCTGCGGCAGTTGTGGCGCGTGAGGCTGCGGGACTTTGTGAAAAGAAGACGATTACCGGGAAAAAGAGGAGTCTGACGGTGAAAGAGAAGAGCAGTGTACTGGTTATCATACCTGCCTACAATGAGGCGGAAAATATCGTGCAGGTGGTCAGGCATATGCAGGAGAAAGCGCCCTGGTGTGATTATCTGATCGTGAATGACGGCTCTACGGACGATACGTTAAGAATCTGTCAGGAGGAGCAGTTTCAATATCTGGATCTTCCGGTCAACATGGGGATCGGCGGAGCGGTGCAGGCGGGATATATCTATGCGAAAAAGAACGGCTATGAGATCGCCGTGCAGATGGACGGGGACGGGCAGCATGACGCCGCTTATCTGGAAAAAATTCTCGAGCCGATCAGGAGGGATGAAGCCGACATTGTGATCGGTTCCCGCTTCCTGGAAAGAGAAGGCTTTCAAAGTTCTGCGGGGCGCAGAGCAGGCATCAATATCCTGAGTTTTCTCATTCTGCTCACCACGGGAAAACGGATCAAGGATGTGACCAGCGGTTACCGCGCCGTGAACAAAAGGTTTATTGAGATCTACAGTCGGGATTATCCGATGGATTATCCGGAGCCGGAGGCCATCGTTTCCGCGATCATGCACCGTGGCAGGATATGCGAGGCGCCTGTACAGATGCGGGCGAGAGAGGGCGGGGTCAGTTCCATTACTTTCCGCAGATCCGTCTATTATATGATAAAAGTAACGCTGGCAATCCTGATCTGCCGCATGAGCTACGGTCTGCGCAGAGCAAAGAAAACGGACCCTGCGAAAGGAGGTAAGCGGCAATGATACCTGCTACACTCAGAATTTCGCTGATCGTTGCAATCATCTGCTACTTTATCGCGATCCTGTATTTTCTGAAGCAGAAAGCGCTCAATCTCAAATATACGCTGCTGTGGCTGGTGGCGGGTCTTGTGATGGGGCTTCTGGTGGCGATACCGGAGCTTTTGGTGGCAGTCATTCATATATTTGGCATTCAGAATAATATGAACGGTCTGTTTATCTTTATGATCGGCTTTATCATCCTGATCCTGCTCTCGCTGACTTCTATTGCGTCCCGACAGAACAGCAAGATCAGAACGCTGACGCAGGAACTGGCCATTCTGGATAAAAAGGTGCGGGAACTGGAGCGGAATGCGATGACCGCAGATGCCGCAAAGGACAAAGAGGCGGGGCGGCAGGATCGGGAAAGGCGGACAGATGCTTGACATTGCGGTGGATCTGCTGTGGCTTCGCCCGAAACAGGTGGGCGGCACGGAATTTTATATTCGGAATCTGCTGGACGGTTTTCTGCAATTGGAGGAGCCTTTTCATCTTTCCCTGATGGTGTCGAAAGATAATCGGGAGACGTTTCGGCATTATGCGCAGGATGAGCGGATCGATCTTTTGGAGACGGAGGTGGTTTCCGCGGATATAGCGGGACGGATCCTGTGGCAGTTTTTCCGGCAGAACCGTTTCCTGCGAAAACACGGCATTCGGAAATGTTTTACGCCGGTATATTGCAGGACGCTTTTGAACGGAGGCATTACCTATGTGAATGTGATCCACGATCTACAGGCGGCGCATTATCCGGCGTATCATCCTTTTCATGAGATCGCCTACTCAAAACTGTGCTGGTGGCTCGATACGCACTGTTCGGCGCATCTGATCGCGATATCCGAATGGGTGCGGGACGATATTCTGGCGAGATACCGTGTGAATGCCGACCGGATCACGACGATCTATAATCCGATCACGGTCGATCGGGAGGAGACGGTCTCCTTTGCGCAGCTTGCAGAGAAATATGATATACGCAAAAACGAATATTATTATACGGTATCACAGATGATTCCTCACAAAAATCTCGATACGCTCCTTGCGGTGATGGAGCGCATCAAGAAAGAACGGATCGATCTGCCGTGCAGATTAGTATTGTCCGGCGTGAACGGAAAAGGGAGAGAGGCGCTGGAGCGGGAGATCAGAGAGAAAGACCTGACAGATGTTGTGACCCTTACGGGGTTTGTGGAGAATGCGGAGCGCAACACGCTGTATCAAAACTGCCGTGCGTTCCTGTTTCCCAGCGTGTTTGAAGGCTTCGGTATGCCGCCGGTGGAGGCGATGCTCTTTGGCGCGGTGGTGATCACGACGGATAAGGCTTCTATTCCGGAAGTCACGCAGGGCAGGGCGAATTATGTGAAAGATCCCTATGATGCGGAGGAGTGGATTCGCGTTATGCAGAGGCAGGTCGATCGGATCGCCGAGATGGATTTTTCGGTTTACGATCAGAGGAAGCTGACGGAAAAATATTACAGGGTATTATCGGAGATCTTTGCATGACAATGAAACTTGCAGTCATTCTGGTAAACTATAACGGAAAACAATATAATGTGGCATGTATCAAGTCGCTCTTGCAACAGCAGGGTGCGTTTGAAAAGAAGATCATCATGGTGGACAACGCCTCGCAGGATGATTCCATGCAGGTCATAGCGGAACAGTTCGGCGGGGATTCCCGCGTCGAGATGATCCTGCTCGACGATAATTACGGATTTTCCTACGCCAATAATGTCGGGATCCGCCGGGCGCTTGCGTGGGGAGCCGATCACGTCCTGCTCCTCAACAACGACACGGAGGCGGGGGAAAGCCTGCTTTCGGAACTTCTGGCGTGCGCGGACAGACATCCGCACAGTGTGATCGCGCCAAAGATCTGTTACAGCGACAGGCGCGACGTGCTCTGGTCGGCGGGAGGAGAAGTATCGCCGGTAATCCGTAAAGTGCGTCACATCGGACTGGATCAGAAAGATGCAGGGCAGTTTGACGAAGAGCGCCGGATCGGCTTTGCTACGGGATGCTGTCTCTTACTGCCGAAAACGGTGATCAAACGGGCGGGGCTTCTCGACGAGCAGTTTTTCCTGTATTATGAAGATACGGAGTATTGCTTCCGCCTGCAAAAGGCGGGGATTGCGATTTACTACTGCCCACGCGGCGTAGTCTATCATAAAGTCGGCGCCGGTTCCGGAGGAGCGGACAGTGCGCTCTGCGCCTATTACATTGCCCGCAACTGGCTTTTGTGCAGCAGACTGCATCTGGGGGCAAGATATCCGCTTTTTCTGCTTTATTATGCGGTAAACAGGACTGCGTGCTGCGCGCTGTGGCTGCTGCGGGGAAAGAAAGAACTCGTGCGCGCGACGTGCAGGGGGATTGCGGATTATAGCAGGAAGAAATTCGGAAAGTCGGAGTATGATTGAAAGGCAGAGAAATTGCATGGAAGACATTATTTTACTGGGAGCTGGCGGTCATGCCAAAAGCGTGATCGACTGCATTAAACGGCAGGGCGAATATAAAATCATCGGTTTTTTGGATAAAGAAGAGCGCGGAAAAGTATGTTATAAGGGATATGAGATAATCGGCGGAGACGATAATCTTCCGGCGCTTTATGCGCAGGGCGTCCGCAATGCTTTTGTGACGGTAGGATTTCTGGGCGGGTCAACGGTGCGGAATCGTTTGTATGACAGATTGAAGCAGATCGGTTTCCGTCTGCCGAATATCATAGATCCGTCGGCGGTCGTGGCGGAAGACGCAGGGCTAGGCGAGGGAAATTTTATCGGCAAACTGGCAATGCTCAATGCGGATGCAAAAATTGGCAGCATGTGCATTATCAACAGCGGTGCGCTGATCGAGCATGAGTGTCGGGTGGGAGATTTCAGTCATATTTCCGTCGGATCGGTTCTGTGCGGCGGTGTCACTGTCGGAAGCAACACCTTTGTAGGGGCGGGTTCTACGCTCATCCAGGGGATTACAGTCGGGGACGGATGTATTGTCGCGGCGGGCATGACATTGCGGAAAAGCATTCGGGATCATGAGATGGTATATGAGATGAATACAAGGCGGACAAGGAGTCTGGAATGAGTAAGATATTTGTGATAGCGGAAGCGGGCGTAAATCATAACGGAAGTTTGGAAACGGCAAAGAAAATGATAGATGCTGCGGCAGAAGCCGGAGCAGACGCGGTAAAGTTTCAGACCTTTCAGGCGGATCATCTGGTGCGGAAGGATGCGCGCAAAGCGGACTATCAGCTGGAAAACGCTGCGGACAAGCAGGAGTCTCAGTATGAGATGCTGCGAAAGCTGGAACTGACAGAGTCGATGCACCGGGAACTGGCGGAGTTCTGCGCCGATCGGGGCATCCAATTTCTGTCTACGCCGTTTGATATCGACAGCATTCATTTTTTGGAAAATCTGGTTGCGCTGTGGAAAGTTCCCTCCGGAGAGATCACAAATTACCCCTATTTGCGGGAAATCGGCAGAAGCGGCAAGCCTGTTATCCTGTCTACCGGAATGTGTGAAATGCAGGAAGTGAAAGATGCGGTTCGGGTGTTACAAGAGAACGGAAGCAGAGAGATCACCCTGCTGCATTGCAATACGGAATATCCAACGCCCATGTCGGACGTCAATTTAAGAGCCATGTGTACCTTGCGGGAGGAGCTGGGACTGCCTGTAGGCTACTCTGACCACACACAGGGCATCGAAGTGCCGATCGCTGCTGCGGCTATGGGCGCGGTCGTGATCGAAAAGCATTTTACGCTGGACCGCAATATGGAGGGACCGGATCACAAGGCAAGCCTTGAGCCGGAGGAACTGCGCGCGATGGTGCAGGCAATCCGCAATATTGAGACTGCTATGGGTGATGGGATCAAGCGTCCCTCGGCTTCGGAAATCAAGAACCGTGATGTGGCACGCAAGAGTATCGTGGCGCAGAGAGCGATTCATAAGGGCGAGATGTTTACGGAGGAGAATCTGACCACGAAACGACCGGGCAGCGGCATTTCTCCCATGCGCTGGAATGAAGTGATCGGGACGGCGGCGGACAGGGATTATGAGGAGGATGAACTGATCAGGGGGTATTTATGAAAAATCTGTGCGTCCTTACGGCAACAAGAGCCGAGTACGGTCTTTTAAAAAATTTAATATTGCGGTTACAGCAGGAACCTGAATTTCGCGTAAACGTTGCCGTGACCGGGATGCACCTGGATCAGGCGTTTGGCGAAACTTATCGGGAGATCGAGAACGACGGTATTCCGATTGCCGCGAAGATCCCGATTTTATCGCAGGACGGCAGCGCAGTCGGCGTGTCTGAGACGATGGCGCAGGCGTTGGTCAGCTTCGGGCATTTTTTTGCGGAGAACAGGCAGGATTTGCTGATCGTATTGGGAGACCGCTATGAGACGATGGCGGTCTGCATCGCGGCGATGAATGCACAGATCCCGATCGCGCATATTCACGGTGGAGAGGTGACGGAGGGTGCGATCGACGATGCGATCCGGCACAGTATCACGAAGATGAGTTTCCTGCATTTTACGAGCAGGGAAGCGTATCGCAGACGGGTGATCCAGCTGGGGGAACAGCCGGAGAGAGTTTTTTGCGTCGGTGCGCTCGGAACCGAAAATATTCTGTATGGAAAGCGGCTTTCGCTGGCAGAGCTGGAAGCGGATATCCGATTTCAGTTGGGAGAGCGTTACTGTCTGGTCACATTTCATCCGGTCACATTGGAGGAGGGTGACGGAATCGCGCAGGTTCAGGAATTGTTAAAGGCATTGGATCGGATGACGGAATATCGGTATCTGATCACCAAAGCAAATGCGGATGCGGGCGGCAGAAAGATCAATGCGTGTCTGGAAGCGTATGCGCAGTCCCACAGGCAGAGCGTTTATTTGACGGAATCGCTGGGCATGATGCGGTATTTGTCCGCTATGAAATACTGTTCTATGGTAATCGGAAATTCTTCCAGCGGAATCTCAGAGGCGCCGGTGATGGGGGTTCCTACGGTCAATATCGGAGACAGGCAGCGGGGAAGGATACAGGAGGCAAGCATCGTAAACTGTAAGCCCTGCACGGAGGAGATCGTGGCGGCGATGAAACGGACGCAGACGAGTGAATTTCGCAGCGGAATGGCGAAGGAACTGTCGCTGCATCAAAGAGAAAAGATACGTCCTTCGGAAGCGATCGCCGACCGCATTCGTGAATATATGCTGGGAGAAAGCGGAGCACAGATTGATTTGAAGAAAAAGTTTTATGACATCGGGTAAAGTTTTGTACAAAGGTAAGGGTATGGCTATGAGAGTGATCGTGATCGGTCTCGGTTCTATGGGGCGGAGAAGAATCCGCCTGATCAGACAGTATGATCCGATGATTGAAATATGTGGTATCGATACTTCCGAAGAGAGAAGAAAGCAGGCGGAGAGTGCGTGCGATATCAGGACGTCGGACAGTATGGAGAATGTGCGGGAATGCGAATATGACTGCGCTTTTGTATGTACTTCGCCGCTGTCTCACAGCGATCTGATCCGCACTTGCCTGAATCTGCATATGCACGTTTTTACGGAGCTCAATCTGGTTTCGGACGGCTATGAGGAAAATATAAGATTGGCAAAAGAACACGGGAAAGTTCTTTTCTTGTCTTCTACGTTTCTGTATCGGGAAGAGATCGGTTATATCGACCGCATGGTTCGTGAGAGCGGCGGTGCGGTCAGCTATCAGTATCATGTCGGACAATATCTGCCGGACTGGCATCCCTGGGAAAATTACAGGGATTATTTCGTGGGTGATAAGCGCACGAACGGATGCAGGGAGTTGTTTGCGATCGAGCTGCCCTGGCTGCTCCATATATTTGGCGCGGTGCGGCGGATGTATGTGGTAAAAGGGAAAAATACTGAATTGCAGATCGATTATCCGGACAGCTATCAGGTTTTGCTGGAGCATGCGAACGGTGCACATGGCTCTCTGGCGGTGGATGTGGTGTCAAGGAAAGCGGTGAGAAACCTTGAGGTCTTTTCGGAGAAATTGTATCTGTCGTGGAACGGAACACCGGAAAGCCTGCGCTATTATGATTATGAGCGCAAAGAAGAAATAGCGGTCAGCTTATATGACAGGGTCGAGCACAGAGAGGGGTACGACAGGTTCATTATAGAGAACAGTTATCTGCATGAGATCGAGGCTTTTTTTGCGCAGATAAAGGACGGGACGGTTCCCGCATACGATTTTGAGCAGGATAAGAAAACGCTGGCACTGATCGACAGGATAGAGGAATAGCATATGGACAGAAATTATAAGATCGCGTTCTGCGGACTCGGATCCATCGGGAAGCGGCATTTGCGCAATACGGTACGTTATCTACAGGAGCATGGCTGCACATTCCGGATCGATGCGGTCAGAAGCGGCGAGGGGGCGCCTTTGGACAAGCATCTTGCGCAGTATATCAGCGCACAGTATACCTACGAGGAGGAGATCCCGCGCGACTATGATATCATTTTTATCACGAATCCGACCGCAGAACATGGAGCGTGCATCCAAAAATATCAGCATTGCACGAAAAGCATGTTTATCGAAAAGCCGGTGGTCAGCGATGCAGGCTGGGATTTCAGCACGCTTTCCCAAGACTTGATCTGCTATGTGGCGTGTCCTCTGCGCTACACGAAGACGCTGCAATATGTGAAAGAGCATGTTGATTGCGGCGCGGCTTACGCTGTGCGCGCAGTCTGCTCTACCTATCTGCCGAACTGGCGTCCGGGCGTGGATTATCGAAACACTTACAGCGCCCATAAGGCGATGGGCGGCGGTGTGGCAATCGACCTGATCCATGAGTGGGATTATCTGGCATGGCTGTTTGGCAGACCGGATCATGTGGAGAGTATCCGAAAGAAAGTTTCCGCACTGGAGATCGACAGTGAAGATATTGCCGTCTATATGGGATATTCCGAAAACAGGGTCTATGAGCTGCATCTGGATTATTTCGGCAGGGAGGAAAAGAGATGTCTGGAGATTTTTCTTCCTGCGGAGGCCGTCACGGCGGATCTGCGAAGCGGCAGAATCCGTTTCGGCGGATCCGGAGAAGATATCGTTTTGTCAGAGGAAAGAGATGCTTATCAGCAGAGAGAGATCGCCCATTTTTTTGATATCATAAACGGTGTGTGTGAGAATGACAATACGGTCATGGAAGCGATGAAAACACTGATGCTTGCGGAGGGCAGAGCATGAAAAACGAAAGCAGTCTTTTATTTACCGTGTGCGCCAGAGCGGGGTCAAAGGGCGTCAAAGGGAAAAATACGAAAATATTCTGCGGTAAGCCGCTGGCGGCGTATACGTTGGCGGCATATGAATTGTTTCGGAAACGCTATCAGAGTGCATACGGAGAAATGACTCTTGCGGTCAATACCGACAGCGAACTGCTGGTACAGCAGATGGACAGGATGCAGACGGCGTATGTTTATATTCCGCGGGCGGAGGAACTGGCAGGGGATACCGTGTCCAAAAAAGACGTCATAAGAGATACGCTGATCAAATGTGAAGAAAAGACAAAAAAGGTATATGATGTAGTGATCGATCTGGATCTCACTTCGCCCCTGCGCACGGCGGGCGACATCAGGGGGACGCTTGAGACGCTTTTGCAGGATGCGGGTGCGGATATTGCATACAGTGTGACGTCTTCCCGCAGATCGCCCTATTTCAATATGGTCGCGGAGGGGGACGACGGATATTTTCATACCGTGATGCAGACGGGATTTACGACGAGACAGCAGTGCCCGGTCTGCTATGACATGAATGCGTCGATTTATGCTTACCGGAGGGCGTATACCCTGTCGGAACGTGTCCTGCCCAGAAATGAGGTCGTGTGGCAGATGAAAGATACGGGGATACTGGATATCGACAGCGAGGATGATTTTGAATTGATGGAGGTGCTGGCGGAGTATTTTTATCGGAAGTATCCTGCGTATGGCGAGATCAAAGCGGCGGCGGATCGGGGGTAAGGCGGTTATGAATTGGAATGCTTTTTTGGAAATAGAACATAGATATGGATTGGTCGAGGAACAGCTTGACGGTTTTGCCTATTGGACATACTTTAGAAATATTCTGGCAGTAGATATTATGACGAAGATGGATTCCGCGGGGGAACGCTATGTTTACCCGGGGCGTTCCGGGTGGCAGAAAGTAAAAGCCAGACTTGGCACGATCCGCTATGCTTTGTTGTATGGCAGATTGCCAAAAGGCAGGCATGATATGCTGATTTTGAATGGCGAGCGCAGAGTCTGGTCGGATCATTGTTACGAATGTATCTATACGGATAGAATTGCGGCAGAATATCCGGACAGTGTTGTACTGGAACGACCCTATATGCAGAAACATTTCAGACCAGTTAAAACAAAAAATCTGGTCTATACGGATTTTATTGAAATCAAGGCAATGATACATTGGTACTATGCGCAGATAATGCATAAAAAGCAGATTGCCGAAGTCAGAGAAAGGATGCGGGAGAAGATCTGCGCGCCGATAGAAGAAATCTGTGCCGCATATCAGGCAGCATACGATTATCATGCACTTCTGGAACAAATGGTGTGCGGTTACTATGTATATCAGGTCAAGCATCGGGAATTTGGCAAAATAATGGATCGGATAAAACCGAAGATCATTCTGGAAGTGGTGGGATATAACATTGACTGTATGATCGTCAATGAACTGGCGGCGGAACGAAGCATTCCGACTGCGGAATTACAGCATGGCGTAACGGGAGAAACGCATATCTCTTATAATTATTATCCGAATACGAAAGTGAAACAGTTTCCGCAGTATTTCTTTTCGTTTTCTCGTTTTTGGATAGAAACGGCACACTATCCCATTCCGTCGAACAGACTGAAAGAAATCGGATTTCTGCATTTGAGTGAAAAGGCGGATCTGGCAAAGAAAAATACGGTCAAACCTGCTTTGCATCAGATTATTTTTATTTCGCAGCCTAAAATCGGCAAAGTGTTGTCGGAAATAGCGGTGGAATTGGATGCTTTGATCGATAAGCAGCAATACAAAATCATTTATAAACTGCATCCGGGAGAATATGAAAGGTGGAGAGAGCGCTATTTGAAACTGGCGGCTTCCGGCATAGAAGTGGTCGATCATAATAAAGTTGATTTATATGAATTGTTTGCGGCTTCGGAATATCAGGTGGGGGGATACGGTTCTACGGCGACATTTGAAGGGCTGGAATTTGATTTAAAAACTTATATTATGCGTGAGGGCGCATATCCGCCGTTGGTTGCCCTGTGCGAGAAAGGAATCGCTGTGTTTTTTGATACGGCGCAGGATCTGCACCGACTGATCCTGTTGGATTCCGAAAAACCGCGGCAGGTGACAGAACATTTTTGGAAAGAAAACGCGCTGGAGAATATGAAAAGAGAAATCGAAGCCATTATCGCACACTAATTTGTGCTGTTCAAAAAAGCAGGGATATGGTAAAATTCATATGGGAATCCTATCCAAATCGTCAGAATAAGCATAAAGGGTTATCAGATACATGAAAGCATTGTTCGTATTGCATGAGGGCATCTTCATATATGGCGCCAACCGCAGCATTGCGGGTGTTCTCCAAAATCTGGAGTATGATTTTGATCTGCTGATCTGCAAAAGTTTTACCCGCAAAGCCGATGAGGCGGAGCTGCGCCGACTTTTGGGTCCGCATCTGCAACGTATTTTTACGGTATGGATGCCCAGATACCGCTGCCAGTATTATGACAGGGTGAGTGTATTCAGCGAATGTTCTCATGTTGTCAATAATGTTATGGCTTTTTTCAGTCAGGGAAAAAGAAAGCGTGTGATCAGACAGGGCGGATATGACTATGTTCACCTAAATTCCCTTGTTTTGTTCCCCGTGATAGACGATCAGGCGGGATACATCGTTCACGCCAGAGAGATCATTGATCCGCAGTACCGCAGAATCAGGCAGTTTACCGGAGCGTTGGAACATGCGGCGGGGATCATTTATATCGACGAGGCAACCAGAATACCGATCGAGGCGGTTATGCGGAACAGGCGCGCGATGGTGCTGAATAACCCTTTTGATATGATGTGGGTGGAAAACGTCGATTATGAGAAAAGCTTGAAAGAATGCGGTGTTACGCGGGAAAATACGATTTTTGCGATGCTGGGTCAGGTAGGAGATAATAAAGGTTCCAAGTTTGTGCTCAGAGCATTTATGCAGCATGCAAATCCGAACAGCAGACTTTTGATCGTGGGGAACAATGACCATGCTTACGGTCGCGAATGTGCGAAAATGACAGAAAATGACAAGCGTGTCATATATTGCGGGGAACTGAAAGACACAGGCGGCATCTATCGGATCAGCGATTACATTATACGCGGGGAGCCGCAGTTCTGCATCGGAAGAACGATATACGAAGGGCTTTTTGCCGGAGCGGGGGTCATTATTCCCGGACATGCGGCGGATATTGAAAAAATGCAGTCGGGTGAAGAACTGCGGGAAAAAATTCATTTTTACGAACCGAAAAATGAAGCGTCACTGGCTTCGGTGATTCAGAAGTGCTCGCTGTCAAAACAGACAGATCGGGTGTTTCAGAGCAACATCAGACATTATATGGAACAATATAACCGATTTATTGATAAGGCGTTGAAAAAGAAAAGATAGAAGAGGGAACGAAATGAGATATGCACTGATCGGCTGTGGGAGAATATCGCCGAACCATGTGGTAGCGGCATTGAATAATCATCTGGAAATAGCGGCACTATGCGATATTGTGCCCGATCATATGAAAGATAAAGTGTTGAAGCACAGGCTGCCGCCGGAGGTGGCACAGTATACCGATTATCATCAGATGCTTGCGGAAGTAAAGCCGGAGCTGGTCGCGATCGCGACGGAGAGCGGCAAACACGCGCAGATCGCACTGGACTGTATCGACGCAGGCTGTAATTTGATTATTGAGAAGCCGATCGCACTTTCGTTAAAGGATGCGGATGCGATCATTGACAGAGCAAGGGCAAAAGGCGTCAAGGTATGCGCCTGCCATCAGAACCGCTTTAATAAATCCGTGCAAAAGATTCGGGAAGCGGTCGAGATGCAGCGCTTCGGCAGACTGTTTTATGGGACGGCGCATATCAGATGGGCGAGGGATTATGAATATTATGCCCGCGCGAAATGGCGCGGCACTTGGGAGCAGGACGGCGGCGCGCTGATGAATCAATGTATTCATGATATCGATCTGCTGCGCTGGATGATGGGTGACGAGGTGGAGGAAGTCATCGGTTTTACCGATCGTCTGAAACACGACTATATTGAAGCGGAAGACTTGGGGATCGCCCTGATCAGATTTCGGAACGGAAGTTATGGCATCGTGGAGGGGACAACGAATATCTATCCCAGAAATCTGGAGGAGACCTTATATATTTTCGGCGAGAAAGGTACGGTCAAAGCGGGCGGGGAAGCCGTGAATATCATAGAGGAGTGGAGATTTTCGGATTATCTGGACGATCCGGAGGAAGTAAAGAAAGAGTGTCATGAAAATCCGCCGAATGTATACGGATTCGGGCATTCCAAGTTGTATGCGGATGTGATACAGGCGATCGAGCAGGACCGCGCGCCCTATGTGGACGCCGAGGCGGGACGCAGAGCTTTGGAGCTGGTGCTGGCGATCTACAAGGCGGCTTCTACCGGGCAGAGCGTTAAATTGCCGATGCAGGATTGCAGTACTCTGGATTTTGTCGGCAGATTTGCGGAAAAGGAATAACGGGACGAAAGGCAGAAAGATGGAGAAAGGATATCAGGCGGATCCCACCAGCCTGATCGGCGGTGAGGCGCAGATCGGTGAGGGGACGAGGATATGGCAGTTTTGCAATATCATGGACGGTTCCGTTATCGGCGAAAACTGTAACATCGGGCAGAATGTATTCGTTGAGAGCGGTGTGCGGATCGGCAATCGTGTGAAGATCAAGAATAACGTTGCCCTGTATCGAGGCGTGGTATGCGAGGATGATGTTTTTCTCGGTCCTAATTGTGTCTTTACGAATGTGATCAATCCCCGGAGCTTTATTGAAAGAAAACAGGAATTCAGAGAGACGGTCGTTCAGAAAGGCGCGACCATCGGAGCCAATGCGACGATCGTGTGCGGACATACCATCGGGCGCTATGCGATGGTGGGGGCTGGAACGGTGGTGACCCACGATGTAGGCGACTACCGGCTGGTGGTGGGAAATCCCGGAAAGACTGTCGGATATGTCTGTACGTGCGGCGTTAAGCTGTTGGAAACAGATGCTGTATGGAACTGCCCGGCGTGTGGACGGAAGTATTGCGAGACGGCGGACGGTTTTGCGGAGGAAAGATAGACGCGATGGGTGAATACAGGTAAGACAGAACGGAGAAGCGGTATGGAGTTCATTGACTTAAAAGCGCAGTATCGTGCATTTAAAAGCGAGATCGATCAAAACATTGACCGGGTGTTGGAAAATGCTGATTTTATTCTGGGAGATCAGGCGGCGGAATTTGAGGAGAAACTTGCCGCCTATGTGGGCGTTAAGTATGCGGTAGGCTGTTCCAGCGGAACCGATGCGCTGCAGCTGATTTATATGGCGTATGGTATCGGCAGGGGCGATGCGGTATTCTGTCCGGATATGACCTTTGTGGCGTCGGTGGAGCCTGCGTTTATGCTGGGCGCGGAGCCGGTCTTTTGCGATATCGAAAAGGACAGTTATAATATCTGTCCGGACAGTCTGGAAAGACAGATCAAAGCGGTCCTTGCAAAAGGAGAGCGGAAGCCGAAGGCTGTCGTGGCAGTGGATTTTATCGGAAATCCGGCGGATTATGACAGGCTGCGTAGGATCACAGACAGGTACGGCCTTTTATTGATCGAGGATGCGGCGCAGGGAACGGGCGCTTCCTATCATGGCAGGAAATGCGGATCGCTGGGGGACATCGGCGCAACGTCTTTTTTCCCGTCCAAGCCTTTGGGGTGTTACGGGGACGGCGGCGCGGTGTATACGGACAGCGAAGAGATGCGGGATCTTTTGAAATCTCTGCGCGTTCACGGAAAGGGCAGCAGCAAGTACGATAATATCAGGGTCGGGATGAATGCGAGACTCGACACCATACAGGCGGCGGTCATGCTGCCGAAATTGGCGCATTTGGAGGAAGAGATCGCAAAAAGGCAAAAGATCGCGGCTCGATACGACGTGGCATTGAGAGACAGATTTGTGGTTCCCGCTGTCAGGGAGAATACCGTCTCTTCTTATGCGCAGTACGCGCTTTTGGCGGAAAACGCACAGCACAGAGATGAGATCAGGGAAAAATTGAAAGAGCAGGGCATCCCCACAATCGTGTATTATCCGAACCCCATGCACCGGATGAAAGTGTTTGCCGACTGCTTTGCGGGTGATGAGACGTTTGAAAATACGGCGGATTATGCGGACAGAACGTTTTCGCTTCCTTTTTCGGCATATCTGACAAAGGACGATCAGGAGAGGATCATAGAGGCGCTGCTTCATATCTGAGTGCGCGAAAGACGAATGCGGATGTTGCGTGTGGGAAGGCAGCCGGAAGACGGGTATGAGGATGGATATTCAAAAATGTATCGTAGGAGAAAATACCAGTGTTTTTGACACAATGAAAAAGATCGACGCAGGTGCGATCGGCAATGCGTTTGTGTGCAGGGGATTGCAGCTGCGCGCTGTTGTGTCGGACGGAGATATCCGCAGATATATCCTGAGCGGGGGAAGTCTGGAACGCGCCGTCTATGAGATCGCGCATAAAGAACCGATCTTTTTAAGGGAGGATCAGGAGGATCAGGCGTTTGCGCTTATGCGCAGACATTTTATAACGGCGGTGCCGATTCTCAATGAGCAGGGCGAGATCGTAAGGATCCGTTCCATGAAAGAAACATTTTGGGAGGGTGCGCCGGAAGAGAAGCGCAGCCTGAATCTGCCGCTGGTGATCATGGCGGGCGGCAAAGGAACGAGGCTGAAACCCTATACGGATATTCTCCCCAAACCCCTGATTCCGGTGGGGGACAAGACGATCACGGAACACATTATGGATCGGTTTGCGGCATATGGATGCGATCGTGTTACCATGATCGTAAATTATAAAAAAGATTTTATCAAAGCGTATTACACAGATAATGAAATATACAGAGAGATTACATTTGTGGAAGAAGAGGAATATCTGGGAACCGGCGGCGGTCTGCGCTTGTTGGCGGATCGGGTTACGGATACTTTTTTTATGTCGAACTGCGATATCCTGATCGATGCCGATTACGCAGGTATTCTTGATTACCACAGGCAGAGCGGGAATCTCATTACGATGGTCTGTGCGGAGAAGAAATTTGAGATTCCGTACGGCACCGTCTCGTTGGATCGGGAAAATCGGGTTGTGGCGCTCAAGGAGAAGCCGCAGTTTGACTATCGCGTCAATACAGGATTTTATGTGATAGAGCCTGCCTTTCTGGAGCGGATTCCTCTGGGTCGGTTTATCCATATCACGGATGTGATCGAAAAGTGCATCGCGGACGGGGAACGGGTGGGCAGCTATCTGATTCCGGACGACGCCTGGATGGATATGGGACAGTTGGACGAGCTGGAGAAGATGAAAGAAAGATTAGAGAGCCTGTAGAAGAGAAGAATGCGGCAAGACAGAAGCGGCGCAGAATGAGGGAAAGTATGGGAAAGAAAGTTTTGGTCACGGGTGCGGACGGATTTATCGGAAGCCATCTGACGGAAGAATTGGTCAGGAAAGGGTATGAAGTCAGGGCGTTTGCTTACTATAATTCGTTCAATACCTGGGGGTGGCTGGATACGCTGCCGGAAGAGATCATGAAGCATGTGGAGGTGTTCTGCGGGGATATCAGGGATCCCAACGGCGTCAGAACAGCCATGAAAGGGATGGGAGAAGTCTTTCATCTGGCGGCGCTGATCGCGATCCCGTTCAGCTATCACTCACCGGACTCTTATGTCGATACGAACATCAAAGGGACGCTGAACGTGCTGCAGGCGGCAAGAGACCTCGATATGGCGCGGGTGCTGATCACATCGACGTCGGAGGTGTACGGAACGGCGCAGTATGTGCCGATCGACGAGAAACACCCCTATCAGGGGCAGTCGCCTTATTCCGCGACTAAGATCGGCGCCGACCGTCTGGCGGAGAGTTTTTACCGAAGCTTTGATCTTCCGGTTTCGATCGTGAGACCGTTCAACACCTATGGACCGAGACAGTCGGCAAGAGCTGTCATCCCGACGATCATCACCCAGCTTTTGGCGGGAAAGAAAGAAATTAAATTAGGTGCGCTGACACCGACGAGAGATTTTAACTATGTAAAGGATACGGCGAACGGCTTCATTGCGATCGCTGAGTCCGAAAAGACGATCGGACAGGAGATCAATATTGCCACGCAGAGGGAGATCTCGATCGGGGATCTGGCAAAGGAGATCATCGCGCAGATCGATCCGCAGGCAAAGATCATATGCGACGAGGAGCGGCTGCGCCCCGAAAAGAGCGAAGTGAACCGGCTTCTCGGCAGCAATGCAAAAATTCAGGAACTGACAGATTGGAAGATGCAGTATACCTTTGAGGAAGGGATTGCCGAGACGATCGCGTGGATCAGGGATCATATGGATCGTTATAAAGCGGATTGCTATAATTTGTAAAATTGGGAATTATTTGCATTGATTCTGGTAAGAGAAAATATGGGATTTTGCCATACGACGGGGTGTAATCCGTGAATGCGTTAAAAAAAGCAAGTGCAATATGGAAAAAATTCATGTTTATTTTGACACGGAGACAGAAATGGCTCGGTGTTGTTATTTTGTTTATGACATTGATCGGTGCGCTGGTTGAAACGCTGGGCGTGTCTATTATCATTCCCTTTGTACAAGCTATGGTGAATCCGCAGGAGCTGATCGAGAATCGGTATATCAAACCATTTACGGAGTGGTTTCATATAAAAGAGGATATACAGATCGTTGTGTTTTTTGGCGGTGTGATCGCACTTGTGTATATTCTGAAAAATGTATATCTGACGATCTTGTCATATTGCAGAGTGCGTTATGCCACTAAAGTGCAGAGAGAATTGAGCGTACTCATGATGAAATCATACATGAAAAGAGGCTATCTGTTCTTTTCGCAGACGAATACCAGTAATCTTTTACGCGGAATTATAACAGATGTGGCTGCCGTGTATCAGATCATGTACAATGCTTTTCGGGTGGTTGCAGAACTGTTTACGACGATTGCGATTGTCATTTATATCATGAAGACAGATATCAGAATGTCGTTTTGCGTCATTGGTCTGGCGTCAATTTGCTTTGTCGTGGTGGTTCTCGGATTGCGGGAGCCCATGCGAAAGGCGGGGGTGCAGTATCGTGAAAGCAATAAAGACGTCAACCAGCACGCTCTGCAAGCTTTTCAGGGAATCAAAGAAGTGATCGTGATGCACAGGCAGAAGTTTTTTGTAGAGAAATACGAGGAGGCTTTTGCAAGACAGCAGAAAGCGACCGTAGGGCAGACAGTGGGGGCGGAGAGCCCGGCATTTATCATTGAGGCAGTATGTGTGGCGGGATTGATTCTGGCGGTGAGTTTTCGAGGGTATAACGGCATGGATATGGTAAGCTATATCCCTAAATTGGCGTCGTTTGCGATGGGGGCTTTCCGCATTCTGCCCTCGCTTGGGAGGATTACGAGCAGCTTTAATCAGATGGTATATTATGCGCCGTCACTGGATAACACATATGAGAATCTGAAAGAAGTCCGCATCGCGGAAAATGACAGGGAACCGGGGAACATCCGATTGCAGGCGGAGCAGCAGTCAAATACTTATCTGGAGATCAGGGATATTCACTGGCAGTATCCGGCTGCGGACAGGGAGGTGTTAAGCGGTATCAATCTGTCGATCGAGAAAGGAAGTTCGGTTGCGTTTATCGGGCAGTCCGGTGCAGGCAAGACGACGTTGGCGGATATTATATTGGGGCTGTACCGTCCAAAGCAGGGGAATGTGCTTTATCGGGGAAAGGACATTAGGACAATGGAAGGAAGCTGGGGACAATACATCGGTTATATTCCTCAGTCGGTATATCTGACGGACGATACGATACGCAGCAATGTGGCGTTTGGCGTGGAGCATCCCGATGAGGAGAAGATTTGGCGTGCGCTTGAAGAAGCGCAGCTCAAAGATTTTGTGTTGAGTCTGCCACAGAAATTGGATACCGTGGTCGGGGACAGGGGCATTCGGTTCTCGGGCGGACAGAAGCAGAGAGTGGCGATTGCGCGCGCGTTGTATAATGATCCGGAAATCCTCATTTTAGATGAGGCGACGTCTGCACTGGACAACGATACGGAAACTGCGGTCATGGAGGCGATCGATTCCTTGCAGGGCAATAAGACATTGATCATTGTGGCGCATAGGCTGACGACGATCAGAAATTGTGATGTGATCTATGAGATCGCGGATGGACGGGCTGTGGAACGGAAAAAGAAAGAGATATTATGATGAATGCTGTGAAGCATGTATTTCGGAAATGCAGGCAGGCATTTTATTGTATACAATAAGATCCTTTTATGATACAATGAAAAAGGTTGTATCATATGTAGAATGCGGAAAATCAGCGGTTTGTAAGAGTTGATTTTTGGATAAGGAGAGGAAACAGAGATGGGTACATTTATCATTGCCGAGATCGGCATCAATCATAACGGCGATATGAAACTGGCGAAAAAACTGATCGACACGGCGGCAGTTGCCGGCTGCGACGCGGTTAAATTCCAAAAGCGCACGGTGGATAAAGTCTATACGAAAGAGTATCTGGATGGTCCCCGCCAGAGTCCCTGGGGGACCACGCAGCGGGCGCAGAAAGAAGGGCTGGAATTTGGTAAGGAGCAGTATGATGAGATCGACCGCTACTGCAAAGAAAAGGGGATTGCATGGTACGCGTCGGCTTGGGATATCGATTCCCAGAAATTTTTGCAGCAGTATGACTGCAAATATAACAAGGTCGCTTCCGCGATGCTGACAAAGGACGAGCTGTTGGAAGAGATCGCAGGAGAAAAGAAATATACGTTTATTGCGACCGGCATGAGCACTTATGACGAGATCGACCATGCGATTGCCATTTTCAAAAAACATGGCTGCCCGTTTGAACTGATGCACTGTAACAGCACCTATCCGATGCCGATGGAGGATGCCAATCTGAAATTGATCCGTGTGCTGGCGGAAAAGTACGGCTGCAAGGTGGGATACAGCGGGCATGAAGCAGGTACATTGGTCAGTACATGTGCCGTAGCGGCAGGAGCGACGTCGATCGAGCGCCATATCACGATGGACCGCAATATGTATGGTTCCGATCAGAAAGCCTCCATCGAACCATATGAACTCTGCAAACTGGTCAAAGACATCCGTGATGCAGAGAAGATCATGGGCAGCGGGGAAAAGGTACTCACGGCGGCGGAGGAAGAAGTCAAGAAAAAACTCAGAGGTTAAGCAAATGATAGAGTTGATTGTATTTGATATTGACGGAGTGATCACGGATGGTTCTGTAATCATTGATTCAAGCGGGCACGAGCAGAAACAGATCAATCTGAAAGATATAGACGCAATCTTTGAACTGCATCGCAGAGGCTTCAAACTGGCTGCGATCACGGGAGAGGACACGGAGATCGTAGATTATTTTGAAAAGAGATTTCCCTGGGAATATTTTTATCGCGGCAATAAGACTAAGAAAGAGACGATGCAGCAGATCGAAGCCGGGACCGGTATCAGCAGAGAACATATCTGTTATGTCGGCGACGGCAAGTATGATATCGAGCCGTTGACTTATGCAGACCTGGGGCTGTGTCCGGCAAATGCGATCGATAAGGCGAAGAATGCGGCGGATATCATTCTCCAGAATGACGGCGGTAAAGGGTGCATCTGGGAGATCATTTCTATTTTAGAGAAATACAATGATGAGAATTCCGCGCATAACTATTTTTTCAAACGGCTGGAAGAGCATACACAGATTTTTAAGAAGCTGGCATCCGATCAGGAAGTGACGGATACCGTGATGCAGATCGGCGACCGCATCATTGAGATATTGAAACATAACGGCGGTTTGTATCTGTGCGGTAACGGCGGGAGCGCGGCGGATGCGCAGCATATCGCGACGGAATTTATCAGCCGTTTTTACAAAGAGCGTCCCGGTTTGAATGCGGAAGCTCTGACGGTGAATACTTCGACGCTGACTGCGATCGGTAATGATTACAGTTATGAGAGAGTGTTTGCGAGACAGTTGGAGGCAAAGGCAAAGCCGGGGGATATGGTTATCGGCATTACGACAAGCGGCACTTCCAAGAATGTGCTGGAGGCGCTTCGCTATGCGGGGAGCCATGAGATCGAAACGGTTCTTTTGATGGGCGGGTTTGAGGATCCGGAGCTGGACGGCGTGGCGGATCATATCATCAAGGTGCCGTCGCTGATCACGCCGAGGATACAGGAAGCGCATATTTTTATCGGGCATGTGATCGCGGAGTATGTGGAGCACAGGATGTTTGGAGGACGGACATGACGGTAATAGATAAATTCAAAATCAGTGGGAAGATTGTGATCATCACGGGCGGTGCCGGACTGTTGGGGCAGAAACATGCAGAAGCCGTAATGGAAGGCGAAGGGATACCGATATTGCTGGATATTTCGGAAGAGGCGTTGGAGCGTGCAAAGGACAGCCTGCAAAAGAAATATCAGGGGATGGAGATAGGCGTATATAAGGCGGATATTACGGACCATGATATGTTAATGGAGATCAGCGATAAGATCGTGAAGAAATACGGACATATCGATGTGTTGATCAACAATGCGGCGAATAATCCCAAAGTGGAAGATAAGGGCGATAATTTTGGAAATATCAGATTTGATAATTTTCCTTTGGAAGTATGGAATGCAGATATCATGGTCGGATTGACGGGCGCTTTTTTATGTGCGCAGGTGTTTGGTACAGTTATGGCGGAACAGTGTTCCGGCGTAATCTTAAACATTTCTTCCGATCTGGGAATCATAGCGCCGGATCAACGGATTTACAGAAAAGAAGGGGTGGATGAGAAAGATCAGACGATCAAGCCTGTCACATATTCGGTCATTAAACACGGATTGTTAGGACTGACGAAATATCTCGCAACTTACTGGGCGAATCAAAATATAAGAGTAAACGCGGTTTGTCCGGGCGGAATTTTTAACGGACAGGACGAAGAGTTTCTCGGAAAATTAACGAATCTGATTCCTATGGGTAGAATGGCTGACAAAGACGAATATAAGGCGACGGTTTTGTATTTGATTTCGGAGGCGAGTTCCTATATGACGGGCGCAACTGTGATTGTTGACGGTGGCAGGACTTGCTGGTAAAGATTTAAGGAGATGGTAATGAATCAAATAGGTTTTATGCAGGGCCGCCTGACGGACAAGGGTGGATTTTACCCTCAGAAGTTTCCGGCGCAGAATTGGAAACAGGAATTCGCCGCAGCGGCGAAGATTGGATTTGATTGTATTGAATGGATGTTTAACGATGAAGAATGGAGAAACAATCCGCTCATGCTTGATGAGGAAATCGATGCGTTAAACCGTTTATCCGATGAGACCGGGGTTTCTATCAGTGCTGTTTGTGTAAATTATTTTATGCAGCATTGCATCTATTCGACTGACCCGGATGAAAGAAAACTTACAGAAGAAATATTGGAAAAGCTGATGGAAAGCGCAAAGAGAATCAAATGCTCCACTATTGTTATTCCGATGTTTGAGGCAAGCGAATTACTGGATGCGAATGGAACGGAAGTAAAAGAGATCAAGCAGTTTTTAGATGAATCAGAGGGTGATCAGATACAAATTCTCATTGAGTCTAATATGGAAGCAAAGTTGTTGAAAGAGTATATAGGCAGATATGAAAGCGATGCTATTGGCGTATGTTTGGATCTCGGCAATCTTGCAGGATTGGGAAGAGATCTGCGGGCAGAGATCGAGGAACTTGGCAGTTTAATAAAGGATGTGCATATAAAGGATAAGAAAATAGCGGGTACAACCGTTATGCTTGGGAAAGGTGATGTGGATTTTGAACGATGCCTGCATCAATTATCAGAAATAAAATATGAGGGAACATATATTTTGGAATCTTATTACGGCAATGAGGCCGTATGCGATACGGAACGAAATTATAAGTTCTTAAAGGGAGTTTTGGGTAGATGAAAATATTATTTATAGGTCTTGGGAGTGCAGGGCAGCGCCATTTGAGGAATCTCAAGAGAATCTTGGGAAATGATGTGGAGTTCCTCGCATATAGGGTCAGAAAATATGCGCGGTTGTTTGATGATAATCTGAATGTAGTTGAGGGTCAGAATGTGAAAGAGGCATATCACATTCAGGAATTCGATAAACTGGACGAAGCGCTGCGGGAGAAGCCGGATGCCGCATTTATCTGCAATCCAAACAGCATGCACATAGAAGTTGCCCTGCAAGTTGCAAGAGAAGGCATAGATATTTTTTTAGAGAAACCGGTGTCGGATTCTTTAGAAAGGCTTGACGAACTTGGAGATCTGATCGATAGGAATAAAATCATTCTGTATGTCGGTTATCAGATGCGGCTGCATCCGTGCCTGATAAGATTAAAGCAGGATATAGATGAAAAGAGGATCGGGGAGATCGTCTCCGTAGATTGCCAAATGGGCGAGTTGATATCGCAAATGCATAAGTATGAAGATTATCGGGATATGAACGAAGCGAAAAAGGCGACAGGCGGCGGCGTTGTGCTCTGTCAGATCCATGAACTGGACTATTTGTGCTGGATATTTGGTATGCCGACAGAGGTATATAGTATTGGCGGCAAGTATAGCGATTTGGAGATTGAGGTGGAGGACGGAGTAACTACGATATGCAGATATACGAAAGAAAATTCCGATTTCCCGATTATGATACATCAGGATTTTTTACAAACTCCTCCGGTGCGGAAATGTAAAGTGATAGGGACATTGGGGCAGATCGAGGTTGATTTGTTGCAAAACCAATATGTGGTGTATGATAAACAGACAGTCAGGGAGGAAAAGTTTGTGAACTTTTCTCGAAACGATATGTTTATGGAAGAGGTAAAGCGTTTTCTGGAATATGTCAAGACAAGGAAGCAGGAGACACTCACACTGGAAGAAGGAACGAAGAGCTTAAAGGTGGCGTTGGCAATTAAGGAATCAATGGCTGTAGGTCATTCTGTGCCGATAGATTGATTGTCAGCGGCATGGTGATGGTACGAATCATGAAATGTGGAGATTGGATATGAAATTATCGGATTATGTATGGAAATATGTGGAAGAATTAGGTGTAAGACATGTATTTATGTTTCCGGGCGGCGGCGCGATGCATTTGGTAGATTCGCTGGGAAAGAATGATCGTTTACAGTATGTGACGTTATTGCATGAACAGGCATGTGCGATGGCGGCGGAGACCTATGCAAGGATAGACTATAATCTGGGTGTCGCGTTGGTCACGACGGGACCGGGAGGGACAAATGCAGTGACAGGGGTCGCAGCCGCGTGGCTGGAATCTACGCCGATGCTGGTTATTTCCGGACAGGCTAAGACGGAGGATTTAAAAGATCGTTACGGTGTACGGCAAAGAGGAAATCAGGAGATTGGCATTGTAGATATCGTGTCCTCTATTACAAAATATGCTGTTACAGTAAAAGACCCTGCAATGATTAGGTATCATTTAGACAGGGCTGTGTATGAAGCCAAGGACGGCAGACCCGGACCGGTTTGGCTGGATATTCCGCTGGATATTCAAGCAGCTGATATTGATTCTGATGTGCTTGCGGGATATATTCCGGAAGAAGAGGGCGCTTGCCGCAGAGAGCAGTGCAGGGAAGCGGTCGGTAAGGCAGCGCAGTTATTATCGCAGGCGCAAAGACCGGTTATCATTGCCGGACAGGGAATCGAACGTAATCATGGAAAAGCTAAATTTAGAGAGCTGGTCGAAAAATTGGAAATTCCGGTTCTGTTTAGTTGGATTGCAGTTGAATTGCTTGAATATGACCATCCGTGTAATTTGGGAAAACCCGGAATGGTTGCGCCCAGATATTCTAATTTTACGATGCAGGATGCTGATTTGATTATTGCAATCGGAACGCGTCTTGATCCCGCTATGATAGGATATGATCCGGAAGATTTTGCACCTTCAGCCAAAAAAGTCATAGTAGATATCGATGAGAATGAATTGAATAAGTTCGGGTTTGATATAGATCTGAAAATACAGGCCGATGCGGCGCAGTTTATTGAAATGCTTTTAGAGGCGGAAAAGGATTTCAAGACAAATGATCTTACGAAAAAATGGTTGAAGCAGTGTCAAGAATGGCGGGAAAGATACCCGGTTGTTCTGGAAGAGTTCAGATCTGATGAAAACGCTGTAAATCCGTATCATTTTATGGATGTGTTGTCAGATAAACTGGCTGATGATGATGTGGTCATTCCAGGAAGTTCCGGGGCCGGGATCGATGTGTTTTGGATGTGTTTCAAAAACAGGCGGGATCAAAGAACTTTGGCGACGGGATCGCTGGGTTCTATGGGGTATGGGCTTCCAGCGGCAATAGGTGCGTGTCTGGCTTCCGGAAAAAGAACGATATGCGTAGAGGGAGATGGAAGCATTCAACTGAATATTCAGGAATTTGCGAGCATTGTCGGAATGCATCTTCCTATTAAAATCTTTATTAATGGGAATAATGGATATTTGTCTATCATGAATATGCAGAGAAGCCATTTTGGAGGGCATTTTGTCGGCGCAGACAGTACAAGCCATTTGTATCTGCCGGACATTGTAAAGGTCGCAGAAGCTTATGGAATCAAAACTTTTGAGGTAAAAGGACATACAGATTTGGAGGAGGGAATCAAAAAGACCTTAGAGGCGGAAGGTCCATCGCTTTGTTATGTTCATATGCGGAATGATATTTCGATTCAGCCGAAAGTCATGTCGCGGGTTGCAGAGAATGGTTCCATGATTTCGGGAAAGCTGCGTGATTTATGGCCGTTTATAGATGAATAGTAAAGAGCAGATTTCTTTAATGCCGTTTTGTTTGATATGATGGAGGTAGTGCTTGATAAGACACTGACTAAGAATGAAGCAAGGCAGAAAGTCACAGAATATGCATTAACGCATACTGTTGACAGGACAGTGGTTATGACCGTGGCAGGTGCAATGAACCTCAAGATCGATTATAATGCCTTATCCCAAAAGGAGGAGATTACTATGTGTACTTTATTTGATGAGATTCAAAAAGAAGGAAAAGCAGAAAGAAAAGCAGAGGGAAAAGCAGAGGGTATTATTGAAACTGCACTTGATTTAGGTCTCTCTGAAAATGATATCTTGCAGAGACTTCAGAATAAACTCAATGTGTCTTTGCAGAAAGCGCAGGAATACTTTGAAATGTTTGGAAAACAGCCAATTTGAAAGATGGGAGTGAGGCATGAAAGTATTAATTACGGGCGGAACCGGATTTGTTGGACGGAATCTCGCAGAAAATCTGACGATGTATGATCTTGCCGTTTTGGGACGGAAAGAATTGGATTTGTTGGATACGGAAGCGGTAGAAGTTTATTTAAAGGAAAATTATTTTGACGTCATCATCCATTCCGCCAATATTAATACAAGCAGAAATAGGGATACAACGCAGTATGCTTCACTGGATGGTAATTTGCGAATGTTTTTTAATTTGGCGCGTTGTAATGAATGTTATGGAAAGATGTATTATTTTGGTTCAGGGGCAGAATATGATATGCGACATTATATTCCTGAAATGAAAGAAGATTATTTTGATACTTATGTGCCAACAGATCCATATGGATTTTCAAAATATATTATGTCAAAATCTGTTGAAGAGTTTGATAATATATACGATTTACGCTTGTTTGGAGTATATGGAAAATATGAGGAATATGAACGGAGATTTATTTCCAATGCGATTTGCCGGGCGTTAAAAGACAAGGATATCACGATACAGCAAAATGTTTTCTTTGATTATTTATGGGTAGAAGATTTGGCTGAAATCATGAAGTGGTTTATAGAAAACAAACCATTGCATAAGCATTACAATGTATGCAGAGGAGTGAAGATTGACTTATATTCTCTGGCGGTTATGGTAAGAGAAATATTAGGAATGAATTGCGATATTCTTGTGGATAGAGAAGGATGGAAGCCGGAGTATACTGGAGATAATGGGCGGCTGTTGACAGAAATCGGCAATTTTCATTATACGGATTTTCATACATCGCTAGAGAAGCTGTGCCAATTTTATAAAGAGAATCTGAATATGATCAATGAAAGCGAGTTATTATAGCGGAAATGGCATTGACGGAATATGTATTATTGAAAAGCAGAGACTTGGAGGTATATTGAAAGATGAACACGGACATGATCAAGAAGCTTCAAAATTATAAGAAAGAAAATTCTGTTTCGAGTTTGAAAAAGCGGCATGAAAACATTTTGCAGCATATTGCGTCTGGAGGCGGGTGCTATGTTTTTGGAACGGGAATGTTGGGAAAATTTTGTGCTGAACAAATGCAGAAAAACAATATTCGATTAAACGGATTTGTGGATAATGATTCGAGACGATGGGACACAGAAAAAGCAATTTATTCTCCGGAACATCTTGCAAAGGGCGATGTTGTTATTATAGCGTCATTTTATCATCCGCAAATTACAAAGCAGTTAAATGATCTGGGAATTGATCTGGTTATATACTATGAAGAACTTGCCTATATAATGGATGGTTTTGAAACATATTATATGGCTTTTGAAGGTATTTTTGATGAACTGGAAACAAACAAGAAGAAGTACATTGATATCTTTGATTTATTAAAAGATGATATTTCCAAAGAAGTATACAGAAATCTTTTGGAGTACAGAATGTCGCTGGATTATAAATATACGCTTGCGGCATTTGAGTTGTCCCTGCAGCAGGGAATACAAGATTTTGATAAGTGCGTTGTCGATCACTTTACGAGTGAGACATGCTTTTATGATGTAGGGGGATATGATGGACAGTCAACATTGGATTTCATTCAGTGTGCAGCGGAATATAAGAAAATATTCTTTTTTGAACCGGATAAAGATATTATTGAGAGTACGGAGAAACGATTGCGGGAATACAAAAACATAGAATATTTTTCGGTGGCAATAGGAGATTGTGAAACGGAGATTCATTATGATAATAGTGGGGGGGGCTGGCAGAGTTTGCGAGAATGGAGAACAAATCGTTCAGATGAAGCGATTAGATGACTTCGTTTTTTCCAGCGATAGTTATATCAAAATGGATGTGGAAGGTTTTGAAGTTTCGGTATTAAATGGATGTGAGCAGGCGATTCGGAATTATCGACCGATGCTTTCTGTTAGTCTGTATCATAAAGTCGGCGATATACATTCTCTGATCAATAAGATACTGGAGTGGAATCCGGATTACAGGGTATATATGCGGCATTATACGGGGACCTATGCAGACACAAGGGCATATTTTATTGATGGAAGATGTTGAAGTGGTCTGCCGCAAGGAGAGATGATGAGTGAAAAAGAACTGATTGCCAAAAATATACGGAAATATTTTAAAGAAAATGAAAATGAAAAAATTGTCATTTTACCGTTTTGGGATTTTGCGAATACGGCGCGGGAGATTTTGCAGACAGAATATGGCATACAGGAACAATTTATGATAGACAGTTATGCCTATGATTTGAAGCATATTTATCCGGTCGATAGAATGCCGGAAGGATATGAAGAATGTACATTTTTTCTTACTGCATATGGAGGCGTTCGCAAGACATTGCGCAAAATGCTCTTACAATATGTATCAGAAGAAAGGATTGTGGATCTTCTTTACGATGAGGAACGGGAAGCGGTATTCCAGAGTAATTCTAAAGTTCATTTTGATTTTTTGTGTACGGGATTTGCCAAGTGCGGCACTACATCGTTGCATTATGCGTTGACACAGAATCCTAGGTTTTTTCTGCCGGAGATAAAGGAAACGTCGTTTCTGAGATTTTCAGTGAATGAAGCGACTCATGAGGCTTTTAAGAACCATTATGGAGAGAAAGAGATTAAGGGGAAATTGGTAGGAGGGATTGAACCTTCCTATAAGAGCTGTGCAGAGGAAGTATATCGTTATTTCGGAAGTGACCTGAAAATCATTTTCTGTGTCAGAAATCCTGCTGATATGTTGTATTCCTATTTTAGGATGGCGATGCGGAATAATGTCAGTATGTTTGGACCGGAATTGGTAGAATCTGCATTGTTGGAACAATATGGACGCGTGTGTGCTGAGATGTTTGACCAGTGGGCGGATCGCTATCGGGAAAAAGGACGATATGTGGATTGTATTATGGATTATTTAGAGCACTATTCCGGCGAGCAGATTAAGATAATTGTCAGTGAAGAATTATATGCGGATACAGACGGGGTTATGAATGAACTGCAAGATTTTTTGGGACTTTCAGAGAAAGAAAGGCGGCACTACAATAAATTTCCTCAGCAGAATATCGGAGACAGGGTAGTCAGGGATAAGCAAAGTTTGGAAATCAACAGGGAATTGTATCAACTTCGTCTGACATTGATGCAGATGGGAAATTCTCAGGCGCTTGAGTTATTTACGGATGTCTCAAAAAAAATAGAAGATCTTACCATGATAGAGTATCAGGAGCCAATGTTAGCGTCCACCCGCAAAAAGCTGATGGATTACTATATGGATGATATTCGTAAACTGGAGGAGATTATGGGGAGAAGTTTGAAAACTGTTTGGTATTAGTAGTCTTGATTAGTTGTTATAGGAGCGAATAATGAAAATAGTGGGAGATTAAGACGTGAATGAGAGGGAAATCATCAGCAAAAATATACAGCAATATTTTATGAAGAATGACAATAAGAAAATAGTTATTTTACCGATTCGTAATTTATCTGGAATGGTAAGAGATATTTTGAGCGAAAAATATAATATACAGGAGCAGTTTTTGGTAGATAATTATGCGTACGATATGAAGCATATTTATCCGATTGATCGGATGCCGGATGGCTATAAGGAATGCACATATATGCTGGCGGCATTTGGCAGTACAAAGAAAGCGTTGAGAGAAAAATTATCAGAATATGTTCCGGAAGACCATATTGTCGATCTCCTTTTCGATGAGGAGCGAGAGAGGATTTTTGCAAGTGAGCAAAAGGTGCATATAGATTTTCTGTGTCCCGGTTTTGCAAAATGCGGCACAACTTCTCTACACCATGCTTTGGCGCAAAATCCGAAAATTTTTCTGCCGCAAGTGAAAGAGACGCAGTTTTTGAGGTATTCGGTTAATGAGATGGCGCACGAATCTTTTAAGAGTTATTATAAGGTAGAGGATACAGCAGGAAAACTTGTCGGAGATATCGAGCCTTCTTATATTTGTAACGCAGAAGACGTGTATCGTTATTTTGGAAAGGACTTGAAACTTATTTTCTGTGTCAGAAATCCCGTCAACACCTTATATTCGAACTTTAAAATAGCCATGAGGCGAGAAACGGTAATGATGGAGTCAAGCCCTATAAAGTCAGAAGTTGTGGAGGAGTTTGAGCAGGTAACGCCCGAAATGTTTGACAGATGGGCAGTGAAGTGCAGATATAAAGAGCAGTATGCAAATCGAATCAGGACATTTATGGAGTATTATCCGATAGAGCAGATAAAAATAATTGTTGTTGAGGAGTTGTATGCAGATGTATATGGGGTGATGGAAGATTTACAGGATTTTCTGGGAATTTCAAAGGAAAATAGATTGGAATATAAAGAATTTCCAAGAGAAAACGTGGGCAATAAAGTATCTAAGGATCGGGCGAGTTATGAGATCAATATGAGTCTAAAGCAGCTTTACAATAGGCTGCTTCAAAAGGGAGATACTCAATCGCTTGCTTTATTACTGGATCTTCGGGAAAAAGTCGAAGAGTTTACCATGATTGATTACAATGAACCCATGTTGGAATCCACTCGCCGGAATTTACTTGATTATTACATGGATAGCATTCATGATCTGGAGGGTATGATTGGCAGAAGTCTGGAGGGCGTGTGGTATTAACAGTAAATGGAATAGCACGGTTACAGTGCAGATGAATATTTAGAAGGAGAAGATATGAACGAAAAGGTAATTATCCGCAAAAACTTGCAGAAATATTTTATGAAAAATGATAATAAGAAAATAGTTATTTTACCGCTTCGTAATTTGTCCGGTATGGTAAAGGATATTTTGAGTGAGGAATATGGTATACAGGAGCAGTTTTTAATTGATAATTACTCTTATGATATGAGACATATCTATCCGATGAATAAAATGCCGGAGGGATATGAGGACTGTACATTTATGCTTGTAGCATTTGGAACTACGAGGAAAACGTTAATGAATCAACTTTTATCATATGTCTCGGAAGATAAGATCGTGGATTTGCTTTTTGAAGAGGAAAGAGAGCGAGTTTTTGCCAGCAGTTCCAAAGTGCACATTGATTTTATTTGTGCGGGATTTGGAAAGAGTGGAACTACTTCCTTGCAGTATGCATTAGAACAAAATCCTAAGATTTTTTTGCCGCGTGTAAAGGAAACTTATTTTTTGCGATATGCGATTAATGAAACCACTCATGCTGCTTTCAAGGATCATTTTAAGGCTGAGGATGTGAAAGGAAAGTTGGTGGGAGATATTGATCCTGGTTACAGAAGCAGTGCTGAAGAGATATACCGTTATTGCGGAGATGATCTGAAACTCATTTTTTGTGTGAGAAATCCGGTAAACGCACTGTATTCTCGATTTAAAATGGCAATGAGAGGTCAGCAGATATTTATGCTGGAATCGAGACCGCCAAAGTCAGAAATGATGGGAGATTTTGATCATGTGTGTCCCGAATTATTTGAACAATGGTCGATGAAATTTAGATTCAGGAAGCGGTATGCGGACTATATTAAAACATTTTTGGAGTATTATCCCACAGATCAGATTAAGATCATTGTAAATGAAGAACTATATGCGGATGTGCACACTCATATGAATGATTTACAAAGTTTTTTGGGAATTTCGGACAAAGATAGACTGGATTATCAGGAATTTCCAAGAGAAAATATAGGCAATAAAGTTTCAAAGGATCCAAGTGGATTGGAAATTAATATAAGTATAGACCAGCTGCGCCATAAGCTGGCGCAGAAAAATGATACTCAATCGTTGGAATTATTAAAGGAAATCCGTACGCAGGTTGAGGAGTTTACCTTGATTGATTATAACGAACCCATGCTTGAATCCACCCGACAGAATTTACTGGATTATTATATGGACAGCATCCATGATCTGGAGGGTATGATTGGCAGGAGTTTACAGGGTGTGTGGTACTAACAACGGGCGGTGAATAATAATGCGACGTGCCGGATATCGGAAGGAGAAAATATGAGCGAATTAAGTCATTTGGATGCCTTAGAAGCGGAGGCAATCTATATCATGCGCGAGGTCGCGGCGGAGTGCGAAAAACCCGTGATGATGTATTCGATCGGGAAAGACAGCTCCGTCATGCTGCATCTTGCCATGAAAGCCTTTTATCCCGAGAAACCGCCGTTTCCGTTTCTGCATATCGATACCACATGGAAATTTCACGAAATGATAGCGTTCCGCGACCGGACTGCCGAAAAGTACGGATTGGAGATGCTGGTCTATACCAATGAAGAGGGAGTCCGTCAGGGCATCAACCCTTTCGATCACGGCGCGGCATACACGGATATCATGAAGACGCAGGCGTTAAAGCAGGCGCTTAATAAGTATGGGTTTACGGCTGCATTCGGCGGCGGCAGGCGTGACGAGGAAAAATCCAGAGCGAAAGAGCGCATCTTTTCTTTTCGGAATCCGGAGCATGCGTGGGATCCGAAAAATCAGCGGCCGGAAATGTGGAAAGCCTATAATACGAGAATCAAAAAAGGCGAAAGTATGCGGGTCTTCCCGCTTTCCAATTGGACAGAAAAAGATATCTGGCAGTATATCCGCAGAGAGAACATAGAGATTGTACCCCTTTATTTTGCAAAAGAGCGTCCGGTAGTATATCGCGACGGCAATATCATCATGGTGGATGATGACAGGATGAAGCTGTTGCCGGGTGAAAAGGTGGAACATAAGATGGTGCGTTTCCGTACGCTTGGCTGTTATCCTCTGACCGGAGGCGTGGAGTCGCAGGCGGATACGCTGGATGCCATTATAGAGGAGACTCTGAGCAGCGTTACATCGGAGCGGACAAGCCGCGTGATCGATCACGAGGCGGCGGGCAGTATGGAAAGGCGCAAAAGAGAGGGGTATTTCTAAGATGGGAAAAGGTCTGTTAAAATTTATCACCTGCGGAAGCGTGGATGACGGTAAATCAACACTGATTGGACATATGCTGTATGATGCGAAACTTCTGTATGCAGATCAGGAGCGGGCGCTGGAACTGGACAGTAAGGTGGGGAGCCGCGAGGGGATGATCGATTATTCCCTGCTGTTGGATGGTCTGATGGCGGAACGGGAACAGGGTATCACCATCGATGTGGCTTACCGCTATTTTACGACGGATAACAGGAGCTTTATTGTGGCGGATACGCCGGGACACGAAGAGTATACGCGTAATATGGCGGTAGGCGCTTCTTTTGCGGATCTGGCGGTTATTCTGGTAGACGCTACACAGGGAATCCTGATCCAGACCAGACGCCATGCGCGCATCTGCGCGCTGATGGGGATTCGCCACTTTGTATTCGCGGTGAATAAGATGGATCTGATCCACTATGAAAGTTACCGCTTTGAACGGATCGAGAGGGAGCTGCGGCAGCTCTGCTTTGAATTAAAGATCGATCATGTGGAGATCATTCCGGTATCTGCGACTGAAGGGGATAATGTCACAAAACTGTCGGATCGGATGCCGTGGTACAGGGCGCCGCAGTATTGCGGAAAGTCGCTTTTGGAGTATCTGGAAAATGTGGACGTTTCTGAGGAAGATGCGGAAGCGGGATTCGTGATGCCGATACAGCGGGTATGCAGACCGAATCATACATTCCGAGGATTTCAGGGACAGATCGAGTCGGGCAGCGTCCGGGTGGGAGATGAGATTGACATTCTTCCGAGTGGTGAGAAGGCAAAAGTAAGCGCTATTTTTGTGACTGACCAGGAGAGTCAAAACGCAAAAGCCGGACAGCCGGTCACGATACAGCTTGACCGCGAGGTGGATATCTCACGGGGATGTGTGCTGGCGGAAAATTCCAAACTGAAGGTCAGCAACATGTTTGCTGCAATGTTGTTATGGATGGATGACGAACAGTTGATGGCGGGAAGGAACTTTTATATCAAGCTGGGTACCAGGATGCTGCCGGCAACGATCTTAAACATTAAATATAAAGTGGATGTCAACTCGGGTGAGCATCTTCCGGCGGAGCAGATCTACAAGAATGAACTGGCATACTGCGACGTGGTATTGTCTGAAAAGTGTGTGCTGGACAAGTTTACGAATCATAGGATGCTGGGCAGTTTTGTGCTGATTGACCGTGTGACGAATATGACGTCCGCCTGCGGCGTGATCGAGCATACGCTGCGGCGTGGAGATAATCTGGTCTGGCAGGAGCTGGATATCACAAGGCAGCATCGTGCGGGAAGAATGGAGCAGACGCCTGTTACGATATGGTTTACGGGCTTGTCCGGCGCCGGAAAGTCGACGCTTGCCAACGAGTTGGAGAAGCGTCTGAATCTGATGGGAAGATATACGATGCTTCTGGACGGAGATAATATCCGTATGGGATTGAACAAGGATCTGGGTTTTAAGGAAAAGGATCGTGTCGAGAATATCCGACGCATATCGGAAGTGGCAAAACTCATGAATGATGCCGGTCTGATCGTACTGACCTCGTTTATATCACCCTACCGGGCGGATCGTGAAAGCGCAAGGGATATCATCGGCGGAGAGAACTTTATTGAAGTTTATGTGAGCACGCCGATCGAAGAGTGCGAGCGCCGCGATGTCAAGAAATTGTATCAGAAAGCGCGGAGCGGTGAGATTCCTAATTTTACAGGAGTCAACAGTCCCTACGAGAAACCGGAACATCCGGATATCACAATAGATACCAGTGGGAAAAGCGTGGATGCGTGCGTGGATGAGATCCTTGGGATTATTACGAAAAGAATCGAACCGACGCAGGCAAAATAACAGGAAGCGTCGGTGGAGGAACGATTATGTGGAATCAGGAATTGGAAGTCGCAAAAAAAGCGGCTGTAGAGGCGGGACACGAAATATTGAGGATCTATGACGGGCAGGAGGATCTACAGGTAGAATATAAGGAGGGAAATTCTCCGCTTACGATTGCCGATAAAGCAGCAAATGCGATCATTGTGGAAATGCTGCGGAAAGCATTTCCGGATCATGCGATCCTTTCCGAGGAGGAAAAGGATAACCGCGAACGGCTGCATAATGATCTCTGCTTTGTTGTCGATCCGCTGGATGGGACGAAAGAATTTCTGAAACATAACGGGCAGTTTACGGTCAATATCGCATTGTCTTATCAGCATGAGACGGTGATGGGCGTAATCTATGTGCCGGTCACGGGAGAATTATATTATGCCAGCCAAAACGACGGAGCGTTCCTTGCGGATTCGGAGGGAAATGTGACCAGGCTGAATGTGTCTGACTGTACGCAGAAATCAGATTTCCGGGTGGTAATGAGCAGTTCACACGGTTGTAAGGAGATGGAAGAGCTCATTCAAAAATATCAGTTTCAAAATCTGGTCAAAATCGGCAGTTCCCTGAAAGGATGCCTGGTTGCCAGAGGGGATGCGGAAATCTATTATCGGCATAATCCGACGATGGAGTGGGACACCGCCGCGATGCAGTGCATCGTAGAAGAGGCGGGAGGCATTTTCCGCCAGATGGACGATACGCCGATGCGCTACAATCGGGAGGACTCTCTGAATGCGAAAGGATTCTATATTTTGAATCGGATCGAAAACCTACTGTAACATCATTTGATAGCGTTTGGAATCAATGAAATCGGCAACAAATTCTGTCTGGGGATGGAGGCAGATCTCTTCCGGCGTTCCAATCTGCTCTACACGCCCCTGATTTGTCACGATGATGGTATCGGCGACTTCCATAGCCTCTTCCTGATCGTGTGTCACAAAAATGCTGGTGATACCGACTCTGCCAATCATTTCTTTGAGCCAGGTACGCAGTTCACGCCGTACTTTCGCGTCGATGGCGGCAAAAGGTTCGTCGAGAAGGAGAAGCAGCGGGTTTGGAGCAAGCGCTCTGGCGAATGCCACACGCTGCCGCTGACCGCCGGAAAGTTGGTGCGGATAGCGTTTCCCCAAGTCTTTCATGGAAATGAGCTCAAGAAGTTCCTCTACACGTTCTTTGATCTCGGCCTTACTTTTCTTCTGCACTTCCAGACCGAAAGCAATGTTGTCGGCGACCGTCATATAGCGGAAGAGTGCGTAATTTTGAAACACAAAGCCGATTCCGCGTTTGCTTCCCGGCAGGGTGTTGACTCTCGTATTATTTATAATGATATCTCCGGAATCCGGCGTGTCCAGCCCGGCTATCATTCTTAAGATAGTGGTCTTTCCGCTGCCGCTGGGACCGAGCAAGGCGGCAAGGTCGCCTTTTTCGATACTGAAAGACACATCGTTAGAGGCATGAAACCCATCAAAAGTCTTGTAAATATTTTTCATTTCCAGATACATGTCATTGTCCTCTCTTTCACTTTCTTTTCCACTCTATCAGATTTCTTGCGATCAGGATCAGGATCGCTAACAGGACCAACAGCGACGAGACTGCAAAAGCGGCAGTCGTGTTAAATTCATTATAAAGAATCTCCACATGCAGGGGCAGGGTGTTCGTCTTGCCTCTTAAATGACCGGAGATCACGGATACTGCGCCAAATTCTCCCATAGCGCGGGCGGTACACAGTACGATACCATAGAGCAGCGCCCATTTGATATGGGGAAACGTGATCCTGCGGAAAATGGTAAATCCTTTCGCGCCCATCAGCGCCGCAGCCTCTTCCTCGTCTTTTCCCTGTGCATTGAGAACCGGAAGCAGTTCCCGAAAGACAAAAGGGAATGTGACAAATATCGTGGCAAGAATGATTCCCGGCACGGCAAAGACGATCTTGATGCTATGCGCTTTCAAAAAATCGCCCATCCAGCCAACGTTTCCGAAAGTCAGGATAAAGATCAGTCCCGCGATGACCGGTGAGATGGAAAACGGGATATCGATCAATGCGGATAAAAGCTGCCGTCCCCGAAAATAAAATTTGGATATCAGATAGGAGGCGAAGACACCGAAGATCGTATTGACGGCTACGGCGCACACGGTAGCAAGCAGCGTGAGCTGCAGCGCTTTAATGGTGTATTCGTCAAATACAGCCTTTGTATAGGCGGTCCAACCGTTCCGTAATGCATTTATGACCACCACGATCAAAGGCAGCACCAGCATGACGAACAGAAACAACGCGCAGACAGCTATCAAGATATATTTTGTGAGGCGGTTCGAGTCATTCTTATGAGGATCTATGACTTTTTGGAGCGAGTTGATACCGTCTCCCACAAGATCCTGTTCATATTCTTTTTTTTGTTCTTTTGCCATAGTCATGACCATGCCTTTCCGGTTTATCTGTAATAGAAAACCTGTATTATGGATATCAGCATTTGCTGAATTTCTGCATAGAGATCTGAATCGAGTTGATCAGCAGCATCAATAGGAAAGATATCAGCAATAATACCAGTGCACATGCGGTGGCATCGGCGTACTTATACTGCTCCAGCTTTGTCATGATCAATAAGGGAGCGATCTGCGTCTTATAAGGGATATTGCCCGCGATAAACACCACGCTTCCGTATTCCCCGATTCCCCGCGCAAAAGCAAGACCGAATCCTGCAAGCAGGGCAGGGAATAATTCGGGCAGGATCACGCGGAAAAAGGTGTAGACTCTGCCGGCGCCCAGCATCTGGGCGGCTTCTTCATATTGTCGGTCAAGCTTTTCCAGTACCGGCTGCAGGGATCTGACCACAAACGGAATGCCGACAAATATCATAGCGATCGTAATGCCGATGCGCGTATAGGCGATCTTGACCCCGGCTTTGGCAAAGAAAGAGCCGATCCATCCCTGATCGGAATAGAGATAGGTCAGGGAAATGCCTGCCACAGCGGTAGGCAGGGCAAAGGGCAGCTCGATCAATCCGTCCATCAGGCGTCTGCCGGGGAAGTCATAGCGTACGATCACCCATGCGAGCATCAGACCGAATACGACGTTGATCAGTGCGGCGATAAAAGAGCAGGAAAGACTGACGATATAGCCGGACACGATCTGTCGGGACGTCACGATATCCAGGAACTCATGAAAGTCGAGCCGGGCTGTGCTGATAAAAAGGGAAGCTAAGGGAATCAACACAAGGATACTCAGCATAAACAGCGTAACGCCCATAGAAAATCCGAATCCGGGGATGACCCTGACGCCTTTTTTGTTTTTTACTTTTACGATTTGCTGTTCCATGATAAAGAAAGTCCTTTCTCACTGACATTACATGCGGATCATTATGACTCGGAAATCCGGAATCAGTCGGAATAGATCTGGTCAAAAATGGCGCCGTCATCAAAAAACATTCTGTAGGCTTCATTCCATCCGCCAAAATCTTCTATGGTAACAAGATTCATATCAAGGTTAAATTGACCGGAAAACTCCTGTAGGATAGTTTCGTTTGACGGACGGTAGTAATTTTGACCTGCCAGCCGCTGCGCCTCATCGCTGTATAAGTATTCCAGATAAGCGGATGCCGCTTCCTGCGTATTGTGGTTTTTGGCGTTTTCGTCTACCACGGCAACGGAGGGCTGCGCCAGGATACTGATGCTCGGCGTTACGATCTCATACTGATCGGGATATTCCTGCATGGAAAGGTATGCTTCGTTTTCCCATGCGAGCAGGACGTCGCCCTGTCCGTTTTCTACGAAAGTGTTTGTCGAACCTCTTGCGCCGGAGTCCAGAACCAATACATTCTGATAGAGTTTCTTCATAAATTCCTGCGTTGCTGCCGTATCCTGACCGTCGTGCTCCTGCTGATACGCCCATGCGGCAAGGAAACTCCAGCAGGCAGCGCCGGATGTTTTGGGATTCGGTGTGATGACATCGACGTCGTCCCGAATCAGGTCGTTCCAATCGAGAATGTTTTTGGCGTTGCCTTTCCGCACCAGAAAGACGATGGTAGATGTATACGGAGAGCTGTCTTTGTCAAATTCATCTTCCCATCCGGCTTCGATCAGTCCGGCTTCCTCGATCGCCGTAATATCATGTGCAAGCGCAAGGGTTACGACATCCGCTTCATTTCCTTCGATGACGGAGCGTGCCTGAGAGCCGGAACCGCCATGAGACTGTGTGACAGTCACGTCCTGTCCGGTCTTTTCTTTCCAGTAATCGCAGAAAAGTTCATTGTAGGCCGCATAAAGCTCTCTGGTCGGATCGTAGGATACGTTCAGCAGTTCTATGGCGGCATTTTCTCCGTTGGAATCGTCGGAACTTCCGCCGCATCCTGTGAGAACTCCTGCAAGGAGCGATGCAGATAACAATGATAAGCAAACGTTTTCTTTGAATTTTTTCCTCATTTTTTATTACCAATCCTTTCTACATTCGTAAATTACCAACAAATCATTGCATTTTTGCTAGAATTTGTTATAATTTGGTTAAAAAGAGTATATGCGAATGAAAAAATAAATGCAACCATATTATTGGCAAACGTTTGCTTATAAAGAAAGGCGGAAGTTATGTCCTTAAAGAAGATTGCGGAAATGGTCGGGGTGTCACCCTCTACCGTATCGCGGGTGCTGAACAATACAGTGCCGAACTGCGCGTCATCAGAACTAAAGGAGAAGATCTGGGAAGCAGCCCACGCGTTGGAGTATGTGCCAAATGCTGACGCTCGCAACTTAAAAACGGGGAAAAGCAACAGCGCAAAATCCTATAAGATAGCCGTCATCCTTACCCGTTTTGATTTTCTTGATAAAGATCCGTTTTTCAGAGAATTGTTTCAGAGCGTTGAAGCGAGCCTGCTGGCGAATTCGTGCATCCTGCAATCGGTGACAAACGCAGATAAGGCGGATTTTGCCTCTTTGGAAAAAATAGACGGTATTATTGTACTCGGACGATGCTCGGAAGATTTTTTGGCGCGGTTAAAACGCTGTTCCCGCAATATCGTGGGGGTTGACAGAAATCCTACGGATTATAAGATGGATGAGGTGATCTGTAACGGCAAGACGGCTGCGATCAAAGCGATGGAATATCTGCTGGCATTGGGGCATCAAAAAATCGGTTATATCGGGGATTGTTCGTTTGAGTCTCGGTATGTGGGGTACTGTGAAATGCTGATCAAACAGAATATTCCCATTAATTATCAGTATATTTACTCCACCGATCAGACCTATGAAAGCGGTTATCATGCTATGGAAGAACTGTTGAGCAGAGATATGACGGCTGTGCTCTGCGCCAATGACATTTCTGCATTGGGCGCTTTACAGGCGCAGTCAGACGCTGTTTCACGCGGCAAGGCGAAACGAAAGGACATATCTGTCATTTCGATTGATAATATTGCCGGGGCAATGACTTCAACCCCGCTGCTTACGACGGTGGATATACCGAAAGAGGAAATGGGACGAATGGCGGTCACGATTCTTTTGGATCGAATTACGCATAGGCACAGCGAGTATCTGCGGGTGGAATTTCCGTGCAAGGTTATTGAGAGGGAGAGCTGTTATCGTTTATAAGATGTCGTGAATTTGTATATAGCGATAAAAAGGTTGAAAAGATAGAAAATAACGGGTATGATAGAATGTGTGAAATTTTATTTACAAATGCAGAGAATGAAAACTTGGCAATAGGTTGAAAAGGGCGGAAATATGAGAAAAAAGATATCGGTTTGTGTACCCTGTTATAACGAAGAAAGCAATGTTGAGCCGATGGCGGAGACGCTCACCCGGATCATGCAGTCTCTGGACTATGATTATGAGATTATTTTCAGGGACAACTGTTCTACGGATACGACAAAGGAGCGCCTGCGTAAACTTGCGGCTGCAGATGAGCACATAAAGGTTATTATGCTTAACAGAAATTATGGAGCCGGAGGACGTGGGCGGCGTATGCGCTTCGGCTATTGTACCGGCGATGTTATTGTTAATATCCCTTGTGACTTTCAGGAGCCGCCGGAATTGATTCCGGAATTTATCAAATACTGGGAACAGGGTTATAAGGTGGTTGCCGGGCAGAAGATCGGCTCCAAAGAGGGAAAGGTCAAATATTTTTTTCGGCATTTATACTACAAGATCATGAATGCTTTTTCGGAAGTTCCGCAGTATGCGCATATGTCCGGTATTAAGGTATATGATCGTACGGTTTTGGATGAATTGTGCAAAATTGACGAAGATATTGTGCTGAGGAACGCACTGGCTGATATGGGATATGAAATAAAGCTCATTCAGTATGTGCAGGAAAAAAGGCGCAGCGGAAGATCCAGTTATAATGTATGGCGGTATTTGCATTTTGCATTGAACAGCCTTGTGAATACATCCACGGCGCCGCTCAGGCTTATGACAGTAGTTGGTTTTTGTATGTCTGTGATCAGTTTTCTGCTGGGTGTTTTCTATTTTATTATGAAAATGACGGTCTGGTACAGATTTTCGGCCGGTGTGGCGCCGATGCTGATCGGTATGCTGTTTTTGGGTTCCGTGCAGCTTCTCTTTATGGGCATATTGGGAGAGTATATCGGGGCAATACTCCGAAAGGTATCGAGACAGCCGGATGTGATCGTGAGCGAGAAATGGAATCTGGATGATGCGGAACCTGTTTCGAATGGTATAAAGAATGAATCCTGTGAAGAGACCACATAAGAAAGATTATATCTGGAATACTGCCGCCGGTCTGATCAATGCCGCAGAAGCGGTCATCATGTCGATGATCGTTACGCGGATGACGGGGCTTGCGGACGCCGGCGTCCTGACAATGGCTTTTGCGGTAGGGAATCTGATGCTGCCCATCGGGAAGTTCGGGGTGCGTAATTATCAGGTGACGGATGTGGAGCGCAGGTTTTCTTTTGGCACATATTTGTCGGCAAGATGTGCAACGGTCTTACTCATGACCGTAACCGTCTGCGGGTATTTGGGATTTGCGACAGCAAAATTGAAATATGCTCCTGATAAAGTCTGGATTATCTTTGCGGTGTGTATGATCTATGCAGTGGAAGCGCTGGAAGATGTATTCTGGGGATATTATCAGCAGCGGGGGATGTTGTATGCAGGCGCGGGCATGTTCTGCGCAAGATGGATCGGCATCCTGTGTTCTTTCTTTGCATTATTGTACATCAGCCGGAATCTGAAAAATACGCTGTTGTGGTGTATGGCGCTTTCAATGCTGCTTTTTCTGGTATTATTGCGGCTATCTTATCACCGCATCTGTAGTGAGGAAGACAGGATCTCGAGTCTGATCGGCAGAAAGCCTGATGTTTTACAAATCGGACAACTTCTGAAAACGGTTTTACCGTTGTTTGGGATGTCCTTTCTGGCGTTTTATGAAAATAATGTGCCTAAATATGCTATTGATGCCTATATGACAGATGAGATACAGGCGTGCTATGGTTTTGTGGCGATGCCGGTGTTTGTGATCGGACTGCTGAATAATTTTATCTATCAGCCGACGCTTGTTCCTATGGCGGTCGAGTGGGAGCAGAGGCGGCTTAAAGAGTTTGCAGGGCGGATCAGGAGACAGCTTGTTATCATAGGCGGACTTGCCGTTGTGTGCCTGACCGGAGCATATGTGCTTGGAATTCCGGTACTGTCGCTGCTGTATCATACGGATCTGTCCGCCTATAAAGGGGAACTGATGATATTGCTTCTGGCGAGTGCATTTCTGGCGGCATCGGGGTATCAGGGGGTGGTGCTGACGATCATGCGGTGCCAAAAGACGCTTTTGCTGCCGCATGTGATTGTTGCGGTCTTGGCAACGGTCAGCCTGCCGTTTGCCGTATCAAGATATGGGACGATGGGAGCGGCGATCTGTTATATGGTGTTAATGGCGATGCTTTGTCTGTTGTATGAGGGAATATTGATCACAAAACTGAAAGGATATCAGGTATGAAGGTAGTTATCTTGGCGGGAGGAACGAGGAGCTCGATCAGCAATGAACAGGAAGGCATTCCGAAACCGATGGCGGAAATCGGCGGGAAACCGTTGCTCTGGCATATTATGAAGAGTTTTTCCGATTATGGATATAATGAATTTATCATATGCGGCGGTTATAAAGTCAATATGATCAAAGAATATTTCATGGATTATTATATCTATCAGTCTGATATTACAGTCGATCTCCAGAATAATAAGATTGAGATTCATAAAAACCGTACGGAAGATTGGAAAGTGACAGTCGTGGATACCGGTTTGTACTGCGCGACCGGTCAGCGTGTGGCACAGATTCAAAATTATATAGAGGAAGAAAATTTCGTCGTGACATACGGTGATTGTCTTTCTGATATTGATGTGTCGAAAATGTACGATTATCACATCAATCAGGGACGGATGGCGACAATGGCGGTGGCACGCCCGACCGGACGGAACAAACCGTTGGAAATAAGTGGAGAGGGATTTGTTATCGGGAGGCGGCACAGTGCGGAAGCAGATCTGGCGTGGACAAATGCCTGTCTGTTCATACTGAATAAAAAAGTGTTCAGTATTTTAAACGGAAGTTATGAATTGGAGAGTTTTCTGATCAGTAATCTGGCGGATGAAAAACAGATCGCTACTTATAAACACAAAGGTTTTTGGACGCCGGTGGAAACGAATCGCGACAGGGTGAGTATGGAGAATCTGTGGAACGCGGGAGTGGCGCCTTGGATGAAAACGATTAAGTCTTCAAATGAATGAGCGGGCAAAGACAGCGGAAAGGTCGGTGTCGGGAAAGGTATAGAGACCAATATGAAAGTGATTATCTTAGCCGGCGGCAAGGGAAGCCGGATCAGTGAAGAATCTGTTTTAAAGCCGAAACCGATGGTGGAGATTGGGGACAGGCCGATCCTATGGCATATCATGAAAATATATTCCGCTTACGGATATCATGATTTTATCATCTGTTGCGGCTATAAAGGCCACATGATCAAGGATTATTTTATTCACTACTATATGTATCAGTCTGATGCTACTTTCGGTCTTTTGGACAAATCGAGAGAGTATCACAATTCTACAGTGGAACCCTGGAGAGTGACGCTGGCGAACACAGGACTGGAAACGTTGACGGCGGGGCGTATCTTACAGATACGGGACTATATTGGGGAAGATGAATGTTTCATGCTGACTTACGGGGACGGCGTGGCGGATGTGGATATTCCGGCGCTGCTTGCTTTTCATAAGTCGCACGGCAGGATCGCGACGATCACCACGACACAGCCGGAGGGGCGCTTTGGTGCGATCAAGATAGACGATCGGGATATGATCGAGAGTTTTAAGGAAAAGGCAAGAAAAGACCAGTCATGGGTCAATGCAGGTTTCATGGTGTTTAACAGAGAAATATTTGATTATCTGGGAGATGGGGCGGAAATGTTGGAGAAGACCCCGTTTGAGCGGCTGGCGGCAGATCATCAGATGGCGGCATACAGGCATCCGGGTTTCTGGTCGCCGATGGATACGGTACACGATCGGGCGTATCTGGAGGGGCTGTGGAGCGCGGGCAGGGCGCCTTGGAAAATCTGGTAAATTTCAATCGTATTTATTGATGAATCAAAGGATTACAATGAGGTACGAAAACTTGAAAGTTGTGAAGGGTAAATACTTATATCGTAATTTGTGCAGTATATTTATTATTATTGTGGCAGCTTTATTTTTGTTTCTGCTGCGTTACGATGTGCCGCTATACGGCGATGATGTAGGGGGATTGGTTTCCAACGACCCCGACAATGGTTATTTGGACGATCGAATCGTGGAAGGGGAATGTGAATTAAATCTGGACTATTCCCTGCATACGACATGGACTAAGCTCGTTGAAGGGTATTTTAGGTGGAGCGGAAGAATTATAACGAAACTGGTGAAGCCGCTCATATGTATGATTTTTTCTCTTCCGGACAGTATCAGTTGGACGTTGTTCAGTTTGTATATCGTGTTGTTCCAGCTCATCCTGTTGTTACTGGTGGTGAGCGCGGTCTGTGGCAGTATCAGAGAAGGATTAAAAGCGCCGACGGTCATGTTGTTGACAGGAATACTGCTTTTTTACATTCCGAGCTATTCTTATGCTTATATGACGCGGCTTATCATGTATACTTTTACGAATATCTATGTGCTGTCGGTGGTATTGTATCTGCTGTTTTATATAGCGGTACGGCGGGTATACGAGCGCTCCGCAGACTTATATCCCACGATCAAAACATTGATCTGGATCAATCTGCTTGGTTTCCTGGCAGGGCTTTCACATGAAGCGTACGGGGTGATCTTCGGGGCAGTTTTGCTGACGCAGCTGGTCAGATTCTGGCTGCGGAATCATCGGAAGATATCGATCCGCTATTTGTTCCTGTATGTGGGCTATCTTGTCGGATTCTGCATCTGCTTTTTCGCGCCGGGTAACTTTAACCGGGCACAGCAAAGCCATGAATCTGCGCTTCGGACAGTCTCGCTGTTTGAAAGGCTGCTTAACAGTTTTTATATCCATGCATTTGCAGCGTATAAAATCTGGATCGTTCCTGTGCTTGTATTACCGATCTTGGCGGCGCTTTTCATCGTGCTGCTCAGGAAAAAACGCCTGACCTTGAAAGACGTGTTGACAGCGGCTGCGAACAATCTGGAATGGTTTGCGGGTTTTATCATGTCTGCGATCACATGGGGATTGGTTGCGCAGGTGGCTAATTATGGGATGCTTGCGGCAAATGCGTTGTTGATCATCGGTGTGATCAGGACATTTCGCGAGCTGTGGCTGATGGTAGCGGAACGGAGCGCGGCGGCGAAAAAGGAAGATCTGATGGGGAAAATATTGAATGTTCTGGCAGGGTTAAGCATAATCGCAGTCATATTATTGGCGGCAGCAAATTATTCGGATATGTCAGCGGTGCATCAGACGGCAAAGGAATGGCGTGCAAGTATTTTGAAAGCAAGGGTAACGGGAGCGGAAGAAATCAGGGTGCCTGCCTATCCGGAGGATCTGGATCTGCGGTTTTATGATCTGGATATGATCAATAATCAGGGCAGATATGATGCGGTGGCGTGCCGGGTTGTGTATGATACGCATGTAGTGATAGAATGAATACTTAAAAGGAACGATCGGTTCTTAAGCGGAGAGGAGAAGCTATGTCCCCGAAAACAGAACAACAGGCAAAAGAAGAAATCCTAAATCTGGTAAAAGAATACTGCGATACTTACCACAACGTAAAGACACCGTTCGAGGAGGGGCAGCGGATTCCCTACGCCTCCCGTGTCTATGACAGCGCGGAGATGGTCAACCTGGTGGACAGCGCGCTGGAATTTTGGCTGACGGCAGGGCGGTATACGGACACATTCGAGAAGAAAATGTCCGAATATCTGGGCGTGAAATTCTGCTCGCTTGTCAATTCCGGTTCTTCGGCAAATCTGCTCGCGTTTATGGCGCTGACGTCTCCGCTTTTAGGCGAGAGAGCGATCAAAAGAGGGGACGAGGTCATCACGGTGGCGGCGGGATTCCCGACGACGGTGGCGCCCATGATCCAGTATGGCGCGGTACCCGTATTTGTGGATGTGACGATTCCGCAATATAACATTGATGTGACGAGACTGGAGGAGGCGCTGTCCGAGCGGACGAAAGCGGTCATGATCGCGCACACGCTGGGCAATCCTTTTGATCTGCGGGCGGTCAGTGCGTTCTGTAAAAAGCATGATCTGTGGCTGGTGGAGGATAATTGCGACGCGTTAGGGTCCGAATATGAGATGGACGGCACATGGAAGCTGACGGGCACGATCGGGGATATCGGGACTTCCAGCTTCTATCCGCCGCACCATATGACGATGGGCGAGGGTGGTGCGGTCTATACGGATGATCCGCTGCTGCATAAGTGCATCCGCTCGTTTAGAGACTGGGGGCGTGACTGTGTCTGCCCGTCGGGGCGGGACAATCTGTGCGGACACAGGTTTGACAGACAGTACGGCGAATTGCCGCTGGGCTACGATCATAAGTATGTGTATTCCCACTTTGGCTATAATCTGAAAGCGACGGATATGCAGGCGGCAGTCGGATGCGCGCAGTTGGAGAAATTTCCCTCTTTTGTGGAACGGAGGCGGCATAATTTTGACCGATTAAAAGCGGCGCTGTCGGCGGAGGCGCAGATCACGGAACGCCTGATCCTGCCGGAGGCGTGCGAACATTCCAAGCCGAGCTGGTTTGGCTTTATGGTGACTTGCAGGGAGGGCGTCAGCCGCAACGCGGTCGTGCAGCACATGGAAGCGCACGGCATTCAGACGAGAATGCTCTTTGCGGGCAACCTGACAAAGCACCCGTGTTTTGATGAAATGAGAGCGAGAGGGGAAGGCTATCGGATCGTGGGCGGGCTGGCGAACACAGACCGGATCATGGAAGATACATTTTGGATCGGCGTTTATCCGGGGATGACGGACGAGATGATCGACTATATGGCGCGGACGCTGATTACGGCGGTTTTGTAAGTAAGAGATGCGTAGCGCCAAGTATTTTGAGAAAGGTATAATAAGGAGGGGACAGAATGATGCCTTTTATAATATATATGTTCTACAGTTGCATGATCGTAGCATTGTTCAGCTGTATGTTTCTTTTGGCAGGAGAGGTGCTGCTTGAGCGGTTAGATATGGAAAGCAGTAATTGCTATTGGAATATTGCAGCCTCTTTTTTTGCCGGGATGGCAGTGTGGCTTGCTCTGTTGCGAACGCTTGCGTATTTTCTGCCCTCCTATAAACTGAGTTTTTGGTTCTCTTTGATTCCTTTTATGGCATTTTCGGTTCTGCGAATTAAAAAGAACGGTATAAGGAATGTGGCAGGGGGGGGGCAAAGTAAAGCATATCTTTTTGCCTTTGCAATGTGGATCGGTTTTATTTTGCTCAATCTGGTACGCAGGTTATGTGATGTGATTAACAAGGAGTTGACTACAACTACCAGTATAGGAACGTTACATTCGTGCAGATATGTGAATCTTGCTCTTTGGTTTACGGAGAATGATAAAATACCGATTTTGAATCAATCATACGGGCAGGCAATGCTGGGGAGTATGTCCAGAATGCTTGGCGTTGAGAATACTAATTTTACATTGGTTCTTTGGCTTGCCGCCAGTGCTGCTTTTTTGCATTTGTTTGTATATGGAATGCTAAGGAGGCGGTATAAAAGATGGCTGAGTGTTGTTTTGACAAGTGTAGTAACAATGGGAAGCGTTTCCCTGACCTTGTATCCTGTTCTTGTGGTGGACAGCGGATATCCGCTAATGCAGAATGGTTATACGGATTCTGTCGCGGGCTGCGTTACTTTTGTGATTTATCTTGTCTACCTGATTCATATTCTGGAAGGCACTCATAAATTGACCATATTTGATTATCTGTTTTCGGTGGTATGGGTCTTATACTGGGTGATGAGTGCACCGCAGAATATAGTCATCACAGGTGCTGTCGGCGTATGCTTTATCTGCCGTTTGCTGGTAAAAAAAGACTATGATCTTGTAAAGAATGCGATGAAGGTTGCCGGTGCGATTTTATGCGGATGTCTTTTGGGGATTTTGGAGGGTGGAATGCTGACTCCCGGGTTTTTGGTAGAGCAGATTGATCTGGCCGGGGTAATGCAGTTTTCGCGCGACAGTGATACTGCATTGGGAATATCACTTATTCCGGTGATGCCTTATTATATTTCCGGATTGAAAAGTTCTTCTTGGGGTGAGGGCTATCTTAGAGATATTGTACAACGGTTGATAGATGAATTTAAAAACGAAAATCTTGGTCTGACTGTTCACTATGCAGGTCTGCTTGTATGGGACAGTATAAGAATTGTTTTTTGGCCCCTGGTTGGAATTGCGCTGACGGTTTGCGCTGCGTATAGGAGGAAAAAATTTGATTATCGGGCGGCTTCGGGTGCGGTCATGTTTGCGACAGGGTATGTGATTGCATTTGGTTTCGCACTCAATAATTATAAGTGGGAACTGTCAAGGTTTATGATGCCGGCTTATTTTGTGGGGATGATATTTTTGGCGTTTTGGCTTGGGCGGATATGGGAGGAGAAAAGATACCGTTCGTTTGTGATGATGGCAGTTGGCTTGATTTTGGCAGGAAATCTGCCGTATGCGATTAGCAATATGATAGGGAAATGTCATCAGAACGATGTATTTCGTTTACTGAAAGAAATGATTTTGTTTACGGATAGATATATATAATTCAAACTGAGAGGAGAGGAAAATACAATAAATGAATTTCGGATTAGATTTCTACAAAGGCAAAAAAGTATTGATCACAGGTCACACTGGTTTCAAGGGCACCTGGATGTGTATGCTGCTTGCGCAGGCGGGCGCGCAGGTGACAGGGTATGCGCTAAAGCCGCCCGCGGGGCCGAGTGTGTTTGCGTTGAGCGGGATCGCGGATAAGATCGATTCCGTGACGGGCGACATCCGCGATCTGGCGCATTTGCAGCAGGTATTTGCGGAAACGCAGCCGGAGATCGTGATCCATATGGCGGCGCAGCCGATCGTTCGGGAATCCTATCGCGATCCCGTCTACACTTATGAAGTGAATGTCATGGGAACGGTCAATATCTTGGAATGTGTCCGCACCAACCCGTGTGTGCGTTCTTTTGTGAATGTGACGACGGACAAGGTGTATCGAAACAGGGAGTGGGAGTGGGGCTACCGCGAAAATGAAGAATTGAACGGTTACGATCCTTATTCCAATTCCAAGTCCTGTTCGGAACTGGTTACGAGCAGTTACAAAAATTCGTTCCTGAATCCGGCGGACTGCGGAAAGGACCAAAATGTCCGTCCGGCGGCAGTTTCTACCGCGCGAGCGGGCAATGTGATCGGTGGCGGAGATTTTGCGGCGGATCGGATCATTCCGGACTGTGTGCGCGCCGTGCTGGCAGATCAGGAGATCGTTGTCAGGAATCCTTATTCCACCAGACCGTATCAGCATGTGCTGGAGCCGGTGGCGGTGTATCTGATGCTGGCGGCGCGGCAATGGGAAGATCCCGCATATGCGGGGAGTTATAATGTGGGACCGGATGAAACGGATTGTTATACGACGGGAGAGATCGTGACGCTTTTTTGTGAAAAATGGAATCGGGCGACCGGGCAGCAGGCGGTATGGCGCGATGAATATGACGGCGGACCGCATGAGGCGAATTTCCTAAAGCTGGACTGCGCAAAGCTGAAAAGCGTGTTTGGCTGGAAACCGGTCTGGAACGTGGAACAGGCGATGGAGAAAATCGTGGAATGGACGATCGCTTATCGGGACGGCGGCGACATTGCGGCGGTCATGAACAGGCAGATCGAGGAGTTTTTAAGGGGAAGAGAATAGCGACAGCGTTTTTCATGGGATCTCATTCATCGCGGTATCCAATTTTCTTTTTTCAACAAGAAAATCCATATCATAGCGAGTCTGCGCTTCCCATTCGCCAAGCATTTCTGAATGGTCGTCAACCCAATCCGTAATGATAAGATTTGCCCCAAATCACCGCTGCCGTTTCATAATCCATCTTTGCACTTCTAAATAATCTGATATCGCACATTTTCTCACCTCTCAAATAATAATAAGCCTGTGTTTTCTATCGTTCGGTATAATGGGCTATCCGGCTGTAAATTTGTGATGACGTCTACTTCGCAATCTATTTCCGGTAAAAAATCCAGCTTTTTCTCAGAATCAAATTTTTCAATATAGATATCGATGTCACTAAAACTGTTACACCGAAATTCCAAAGAACTTCCATAAAGTATTATCTTGCGAATGTTTTTGTCTTTTTGGAATTCATGAATCAATCGTTCTACCCGTTCCTGCATGAGCGGATGTACACGATTTGCATTTTGAAAAGAAACACCCGCCAAAACGGGAAAGTCCCATATGTTATCTGCATGATTCATGATTCGCAGCTCCTTTCGCTGATGAATTTCTCTTCCGGGAAAGTCCGATTTTGATTGGTAAGTATCATTATAATCTGTTTTTGCCAGATATACAATTCCCAATTCCAAAAGGATGGGATTACCATTTGACATTCCCGAGAGAAACAATTACAATGAGGCAACGGCAAAATAATTGTTTTAACAGAGCGGGAGAAACGCATGGCGGGACAAAAAAATCGAAATAGAAAGAAAAACAGAAGAAACGTCAGGGCACTCGCGGCTTTGCTTGGTCTTGCGCTCGTTATGGGCGATGCGCCGCATATCTTGCTGGCGGCGGAGCCGGAGATAGAGAGCCTTTCTGAGAATACGGTGGAAGAACAGGAGACGCCGCAGGAGCCGCAGCCGGAGGGTGAGCAGGATGCGCCGCCTGAGAACGAAGACGGCACGTCTTCGGGCGACGGTGACACGACGCCCGATGAGGAAGGCGATGTGCCGTCAAATGAGGACGAAGAGACGCCCGACACTGTCTCCGAGAATGATACGGAAACCGTCTCGGAAAATACGCCGGATACAGTTTCGGAGAACGATCTCGAAAGCGTCTCAGAGAACACGCCGGACACGGAATGGGAAGCGATACGGAAGAAAGCGCAGGAAGCGTTTGCCGCGCTGGCGGCGGACAAGCCGCTGATGGCGCTGCTTTACCACGCGGACAGCTATACGGCAAGGGAGAAAGCGGATGAAAAGAGCGACGCCGCAGCCGTTTTGGAGATTGGACAAACCTTGTATATCCAGAGTGTAGAGATCACGGAGGAGGATGTCTGGTATCGGGTACAGTATCTATTGGACGGCGCGGAGGGCACGGGATATGTGCAGAGTTATTATCTGGCGTATTCCGACGAGGATTGGCTTGCATGGGAGGAGGAGTATCTGCTCCCGCTTCTTGCATCAGAGGCAAAATCGTATAGGAATACGGCGTTTGGAATGGCGTCGATCCAGTCGATGCCATATGCGGCTGCCGCTTCGGCTTCGGATGTCTCCGCGTTTCCGGCTTCCTATCAGGCGGCTTTGAACAGTCTGAAAAGTGCGCATCCGAACTGGACGTTTGTGCCGATGAAGACAGGATTGGACTTTAATACCTCGGTTTCTAAGGAAATGGGAGTTAAGAGCCTGATCCAGAAAACAAACGATAACACGGCGAACGGCTGGGTCGGCGCTTCCTGTCCCAGCGAGAGCGGCTGGTATTATGCGACGCAGCTGGCGGTGGCGTACCATATGGATCCCCGCAATTTCCTGACGGAAACCTATATTTTTCAGTTTGAGCAGCTGACGTTTAACGCTTCTTATCATACGGAGGATGCGGTACAGACTTTCTTAAACGGCACCTTTATGAAAGGGAAGCTTGCGGATGATGCGGACGGGCGTACCTATGCGCAGGCATTTTTCGGCATCGGAAAGAATCGGAAACTCAGCCCGATCCATCTGGCGTCCCGCGTGTATCAGGAACAGGGGCAGGGCACTTCCGGACTGATCTCCGGCACCTATCCCGGCTATGAGGGCTATTATAATTTCTTTAACGTGGGGGTGAACGGTTCTTCCACGGCGGAGAAGATCGTGAAAGGTCTGACGTACGCGAAAGAAAAGGGCTGGAATACCCGCTATAAGTCTCTGGAGGGCGGCGCGGCAACGATCGGCAATAATTATATCCTGAAAGGGCAGGACACGATCTATCTGGAAAAGTTCAATGTCAATAAAAACAGTTCCTACGGGGTCTACGAACACCAGTACATGCAGAATATTCAGGCGCCCCGCAGCGAGTCGTCCAGCACGAAGAAAATGTATGCGGGCGCCGGATCCTTAAACAATGCTTTTGTGTTCAAAATTCCTGTTTTTGACAATATGCCGGAGGAAAATCCGCTGGAGAGCATTTCTCTGGATAAAAAGACGGTCACGCTGCGCAGACCTGACACGGTAGTGGAGGATACGACAAACTTAAGCGAAGAGGAAAAAAAGGAAAATACATCTACGGCGACTTTGCAAGTGTCTTTTGATCCGGAAGATACCTCATCGGATAAGACGATCGTGTGGACGTCGGCAAACCCGAAGATCGCCACCGTTAAGGTCGATCCCGAACATCCCGAAGACACCTCGCGGGCGGTAGTCACAGCGGTCGGCACGGGAACGGTAAAGATCACCGCAAAAGCCTCGAAAGCGGGAGGTAAAACGGCGGTCTGTCAGGTGACTGTGATTGCGCCCATCTATCAGGTCACACTGACGAACCGCAATACCGGGGAAGATGCCGAGGGAGGACAGACTACCTTGTTTGCCGGACAGAGCGTCAATCTGTCCGCAGAGTACTTGCCGAAAGATACAACATCTGACACGAGTGTCACATGGAGCAGTTCCGCGCCGGAGGTGGCGTCGGTCGTGAACGGAAAAGTGACGGCGCAGGGCGTGGTCTCCGGAAAAAATGCGGCGGTGATCAAAGCGCGGATCGCGGGATACGAAGCGTCTTATACCGTGAAAGTGGAGAGCTGCACGGTGACCTTTCGCAAGCGGGACCAGAAGACGGCGCTGGGAGAGGCGGTGACGGTGCGCTACGGCGACGTGCTTCCGGAAGAAGTGTTTGCGGAAAAACAGAAACTACTCGGCGCGGATCCGTCAGGAAGCCGCTTTATCGGCTGGTATACGGGTGAAAACGGCACGGGAAGCCGCTTTGATGAGACGAGCAGGGTCTACGGGAAAAATCTGACGCTCTATCCTTATTATGTCGAGTACGGCACAGGCTTCTATGTGCTGCCCGTCGGGGATCAGACTTACACGGGAAGCGCGGTCAAGCCGAAGATCGAGGTCTACGACGGCACAGTCAGACCGGACGGCACGCTCCTTGCGGCGGCGGATACGGAGTGTCTTGCGCTGAAAGAGGGCGTAGATTATACGGTTTCCTATCAAAATAACAAAAATGTCGATCTGGAGGGGAAGCCCGTCCCCACGATCGTCGTGAAAGGAAAAGGAAACTACACCGGCACGCAGAAGCTATCCTTTCATATTGTGCCGAAAGCGCTGACGGATGTGGATATCACGGCGGAGGATATCACGGCGGCTTACAGCGGCAAAGTGATCAAGAGTGCGCCGACGGTGCTAAGAGACGGCAAAAAACTCGCGAAGAACCGGGATTATACGGTGGCTTATCCGTTGAGCGGGATCGGCGCTTATCGGACGGCGGGCGTCTATCCTGTCGTCATAACGGGCAAGGGCGGCTATACCGGAACGATCACGATTTACGAGACGATCACGAAAATGACCCTGATGAGTAAGGTCTCTGTCGCTAAGATCGCGAACCGGACTTACAGTAAGGAAGAAATGGCGCAGAAAGGCGGTATTCGTCCCGATTCCCTGAAAGTGACATGGAAAAAGCAGCTTCTCACCGAGAGCACGGACGGCGGCAGGACAGGCGACTACACAGTGTCGT
>JAMPCE010000049.1 GCA_023666335.1 bacterium | reverse complement strand
TTACTTTCATTATTATAATCTCTAAATTGTATATAACGGATAACTCCTGATTATCCACCTTACTAACTACTTTCGGCTATCCCACTAATTAATCACCATCATAATCCATACAAAGTTCCTTTCCCAAATTGAAACGTTATGACTCAGGATTACCTTGTGTAGTCATATATAGCGTACCTCATTCCCCGCCCTATGTCAATTCCTTACCCCAATAAATTGTATGATTTTGTCATTTTCGGGCAGGCATTGATCTACAACTTTCCATCCATTATCTATTTTGGGTTTCTTTGTTTCCCCTACCAAATATAAGGTATGATCCTGTATTTTACTTTCTTCTCGTATGCAAGATAGCCTTTTAGCCCTTGCTCCAATACCTTTTTCTCAATTCCGTACAATCCCGTATCAATGACTTCTTGGCTTTCCTGCACCTCCACCGTTCTTGAAAGATACCTGTTTTCTCTGAGGACTTCCGCATAGAAAGCATAAGCAGACAAAAAAATAATTGCTGCCAGATAAGAGATCCAAGCCGGTAGTATAAACCAGCCGAAACGAACACTCAATCCCGCAACAAGAAATGCCGCCAAAAACATCATACCGGAAAATGCTATGACCTGCTTTTGCTCAACTTCTCCCTCATTAGCCTGTAATCTTTTTTGCAGCAATTCCGGATTTTTTAGCATCATAACAATCCCTGCAAAAAACATCGGAATAAACAGTACGGCAATCAAAAGCCAAGCCTGCCAATAGTCAAAAGTCACTCCTCCGCCCGATCCCATTTCTCCCGATTCAACCCGCCGCTCTGAAGCCGCGCTCCCACGGTCTCGCTTAAAGACCCAAAATTGTAATTGTAGTTTAATCCTTATAATAATTCAACACATACTCGTAAAGACTTCTAGCCTGCTTCTCATCTCCCCACGACAAAGAATCACCCGCATAAGATAATGTCCAAAACGGTTCCACAGTTTGAATATTTTCAGGCAGATTTTTCCATAAATCATACATCTGATTGGCAAAACATTTTATATCCGTACAATCTGCATAAAACTTCCTCAATTCGCTCATGAAAGCTCTGCCAAACTGTTCGTAGTCAAAATTTCGGTAATCGAAATGTGTCCTCATATAGATGACAGCCTCTTTGATATCGGTTTCCCATTCTAAATCAAGCAAAGTCTCATAAAGCAAAGTGTCACTTTCCGGGGTGCTGAGAAACAATTTATCGAGCCGCTCGGCGTACTCGCTTTCTGTTACGAATTTCTCATAAAGCAAAATCGCATAAACCAACAATTCTTCCATAACAGTCTCCACAACTCCCGATTGCATGTCACTATAAATTTTATCACATATTATACTATATTTGACTGCTGGTTTCAAGGCATGGAAAATAGTCGAATTTGCCTTTATACGATTGAAATGTATATTTGCAGGCTCGTTTTTAGTGCGTATACAATTCTGAAAAGAGAGTTTTGAAAAACAGAAAAGATATCACTTTGAAAGATATGCCAGAACTTCCTGATAAAACTCTGCTGCCCTGCTATACTGCTCCTCCGCATCCTGTCTGGATGCTATGAAAAAATCATCATAATCGCAACTGTTCCTAATCTGAAAAACCGCCCTTACTGCTGTAAATATCGCATAGTAAGAGCGGCTGATTGAATCACGGTATTTGTTTTCCCTCTTTTCTAATATTTCTGTAATACGGAAGTATCTGCTTATACTTTTCGTATTCATCAAACGGTATGACCAACGGTGAAACGATCACATCATTTTCCAACCCAAGATTTGCCGACACATTCCATACTTGTTTCAATTTATCCTGCAAATCCATTCTAGTCCCTTTAACAATAGCTGTAATATCTATATCTGATTCGTCATCAGACTCGCCCCGTGCATAAGAACCGTATAAATAAATCGCAACAATACTATCTCCATATACGGAACGATACAACTTCACCATTTGTTGTGATATATAATCAAGTTGATTCTTTGTACACATAACAGTTCTCCCTTAGTCACATTCTACTAAACCGGCACTCGTTTTGCAACCTCAACCTTCTTTTTCCTGCCAATAGTCAAAAGTCACTCCTCCGCCCGATCCCGCTTCTCCCGATTCAACCCGCCGCTCATATGAGAGACATTCCCTTTTAAGAAACTGGCGCGGAAGATCGCATCCTCGCCAAACTTCCCGCGGATCTGATCCACCGCCTTATCGAGTTTCTCCAGCCGCTCGTCCTTTTCCAGATCGAAGATACTGTACTGGCGTGCGGCATCCTCCTGCACCTTTGTGGTGTGGACGCCGAGCTGCCTGAGCGGCGTCTTTTTATCCCACAGTTTATCAAAAGCCTGACAGGCTGCCCGGTAGATCTCCTCCGTGATGTTGGTCGGAGAATCCAGCTGCATCTGCTTGTTCATCCGCCGAAATTCGCAGGTTATCAGATGGACGCTGACCACGCCGATCATCACGCCGTCGCTCCTTAGCCGCGCTCCCACCGTCTCGCTTAAAGAAAGAAGCAAATGCCGCGCATACTCCTCCGTCACGATATCCTCCGGTGCCGTCAGGCTGTTGCCGTAGCCTTTGTTTGCCTCATGCGAGATCATGGAAAGATCCAGATCGCCGCCTCTGGCATAACTCTGTATGGTCTGTCCGTGCTTTTTCAGCAGAGAGCGGATCATCCCCTCGTCCGCCTGCGCCAGTTCCCCGATCGTCTGTATCCCCACGCCGCGCAGTTTCTCGACTGTGGCGCGGCCCGCCAGAAACAGGTCGGATACGGGAAGCGGCCACATTTTTCGGGCAATCTCCTCCGGAAAAAGGGTGTGCACTTTATCGGGTTTGGAAAAATCTCCCGCCATTTTTGACAGCAGGAAGTTTACGGAAACGCCAACGTTCACCGTAAAGCCCAATTCCTTCTTGATCCGGTCTTTCAATTCATAGGCAAGATCCACGATCTGTTCCCGCCCGTACAGTTTTCCGAAGCCCTCAAATACCACCCATGCCTCGTCAATGCTGTACTGGATCACATTGTCGCTGTACTCGCGCAATATTTTCATAAAAGCGCGGGACGACTTCACATATAAGGCGTAATCCGGTGGCACGATCACCAGCCCGGGACACTTTCTTTTTGCCGCCACAACGGGCTCTCCCGTCCTAATCCCGTATTTCTTCGCCGGCGTGCTCTTGGCAAGGACGATCCCGTGGCGTTTCTCCTGATCTCCGCCCACAATGCTCGGAATCAGGCGGATATCTTCCTTTTCGCCCAGCACATCCACGCGGTATGCCGCCGTCCAGGAAAGGAAAGCGCTGTTGACGTCGATATGGAATACATACTTTTCCGTTCCTGCCATTTTTCCGTCCTATGCCAGATATTTACCCAGTACCGATAAAAACAGTCCGATATCCAGCGGCTTCGCGATATGCGCATTCATCCCGTTCTTTAACGCCGCTTCCTTGTGCTCCTCCATCGCGTTGGCGGTCATGGCAATGATGGGCAGGGTCTTGACGTCCTTTCTCGGCAGGGAACGGATCGTGCGGGTTGCCTCGTAACCGTCCATGACAGGCATCTGGATATCCATCAGGATCGCGTCGTAGTAATACTCCGGTGCTTTGTTTACCATCTCCACCGCATCGGTGCCGTCCGGCGCGCTCTCCACCTCAAAACCGGTCTCCCCTAAAATTGCCTCCGCGATCTCGCGGTTGAGTTCATTATCCTCTACCAGCAGGACGCGCTTGCCGTTAAAGTCCGCCGCCGTCCATGATTCTTTCTCCTCTTTTTCGAGCAGATTATTCGCCGCAAGCAGGGCGGATTTTAAGTCGGACATAAACAGGGGCTTCGCGCAGAATGCGGTAACGCCCGCCTCCATAGCTTCCTCCTCGATATCCGTCCAGTCGTATGCCGTCAGGATAATGATCGGTGCTTCCTGACCGATGACGGCGCGGATCCGGCGGGCGGTCTCGATACCGCTCATTTCCGGCATCTGCCAGTCGATGATATAGGTATGATAGGAATCTCCCTCGTTGTGGGCGCTCTTAGCGCGGTATACGCCCTCTCTTCCGGAAGTGGTCCACTCAGCCCTAAGACCGATCTGTTTGAGCATCTTGGATACGCTCTCGCAGCTATCGCAGTCGTCGTCTACCACCAGAGCACGCAGGCCCTCCAATTCCTTGATCTGGGCGGCGTTCTTCTCCACATCCTGTAGTTTCAGACTCAATTCTACTCTAAACTCGCTGCCCTTGCCTTTCTCGCTGTGCACGCTGATGGTTCCGCCCATCATCTCCACGATATTCTTCGTGATCGCCATGCCGAGGCCGGTTCCTTCGATGCCGGTCTTCGTCGTGCTGGATTCCCGCTCAAACGGCTCGAATATATGTTCGACAAAGTCCGAGGTCATACCGATGCCGTTGTCCTTGACGGTAAAGATATAATCCCCGTAACCGCGGTGAAACGTTGTCTGCTGCTGGATGCGGAAGCTCACCGATCCGCCCGCCGGCGTATACTTCACGGCATTGCTCAAGAGATTCACAAAGATCTGGCTCAGTTTCAGGGAGTCAGCGACCACATCCTCATTGTTGACGTCAAAGGTGTCAATGAACAGTTCCAACTGTTTCGCCTTGACCTGCGGCTGGATGATATTCACCAGATTGTGGGTCAGCTCGGAGATGTTGCACTCCTGCTCCTGAATCTGCACCTTGCCGCTCTCAATGCGGCTCATATCTAAGATATCGTTGATCAGACTGAGCAGATGGTTGCTGGAAGAGAGCACTTTCTGCAAGCAGTCCTGTACCTGCGCGCTGTTCTCGATATGACTGACCGCAAGCGTCGTAAAACCGATAATGGCGTTCATCGGCGTACGGATATCGTGGGACATATTGGAAAGGAAGGTACTCTTGGCATTGTTCGCGTGCTGCGCCTGTAACAGCGCCTCCTGTAATGCTTTGGTCTGCTCACGCTGCTTCTGCACCTGCTCGGTAATGTCTTTCGACACGACCATGACCATGATATCGCCGCTCTTCTCCTCTCTGGTCATGATAAAGGACTGCCGCACGCACATTCCCTGTCCTTCTGACGCCTCGCCCCAGTAATCCACCGTGACCTCGGTCTCTCCCTGCTCGAAGCGCTTTTTCAGGTAATCCGTATCGACTTTCTCCTCATACTCCTCGAGCGACTCGTCCAACACAAATTTCTTCCACTTTTCAAAGCATGTGGAAGCGGCACAGGGTGCGGACAGACCGACCTTTTCCAGCAAAGAGACCGGCTTTCCGTCAACGACTCTGACCACATCCTGTTCGATGAGATCCTTCGTCAGATTAAATTCAAAGGTGCAAAACGCCGCCGAGGTAATGGCAATGCGGTACTGCCGCTCCTTGCGGTTTGCCTTGGAAATGACCGCCTGCGTCTTTGCTTCTTTCTCTTTCAGATCGGTGACATCCCTGCGCAGGAACACGACTTTGCCTGCCTGTCCCTCCTCATTGCGCTCCACGCAGACGATATCGACCTGCTCCCAGGTAAGTCCGATGCTGCGCCTGAACTGATACTCATAGTGCATCTCGGGTTCGTTCTCCAGATTGCGGAGGATAGCCTCTTTCGTCAGATGCGCCGCAAACTCTTTCCGCTCGCTTTCATCCGCCACAAAATTACTCAGATAAACGGCAAAATTCGCAAACGGTCCGGAAGTGGGAAATTCCGGCAGTTCCGGTTCCGACGCCTGAAAGCTGTAAGTCCCCTCCTCCAGATCCACCAGAACGATTCTGGAAAACAACGTGGTCGCACCGGAAAGAACATAACCCATCTCCTGATTTTCGGTCTGCAGACCTTTCCGCTCTCTGCGGCTTTGGATCACCAGGAAGAAAATATAGACGACAAACAGACCGATCAGGACGCCTTGCAGGATCACCCCCGCGTGATTTGCCTCATCAATCATCGCACGGGTCACTTTCTGCGGAAACGCCTGCACCAGAACATAATCGGTACCGGGAACCATACTGGCGCAGAGATTGTCCGTCATACTGCCGGAAGCACAGATAAAACTGCCCTCTTCCACCTCTCCGCGGACCACATTCCAGAGTCCTTCCGCCGTCTGCGCATCGATCACGCCGTTGTCACGCAAAAAATCCGGCAGAGCAGTTTCCTGCGCATCCCCCATGGAGGCAGCGATCACGTCCCCGTCCCGGTTACAGAGCCATACGCCCGCTTCCGCTCCGAAATAGACAGTCTTCAAAAGTTCCTGCAGATAATCTTCCGCGTAATACACGCCCAACAGCACACCTGCCGGTTCTTCGTTTTCCGTCAAAGGCGCATAAAAAACCATCGTGGTCCTGCCGGTGACACGGGAATTGAACACCATAGTAACACCGCTCTCTCCCTGCATCCCCGCCACAAAATAATCTCTGTCCGAACTGTTTGAAACGGAACCGTCGGAAGTCAGATTATTGCCTTCCGTATCAATATAGCGGAACGCATCAAAATCCGAGTCATTCTCCATTTCCCGAAGCATATCCGGATCGATCTCCCTGACCCTCTGCGCCACGCTCAAGAAATACGCATGATTCCGTATCCGCCGCCCGGCATTGGCAAACTCATTTCCGATACCGATCGCGGTAGACCGTGCGGAATCCATCGCATAATTCAGGTTCTGTCTCTCGATCCGCTCACTGTTTGTGCCGGAATACCACCGGAATAACAAAATCACCACCAAAAACAAGACTACGATAACCGGTATATTCCTTAATGTTTTTTCAGATGTGCGCATCATGCGCTGCCCCCTTTCAGAACTGTCCGTTCCCATCCATTTTTATCCAAAACGTAAACGCTTTATCACTCGGTCCCCGTTTCGCCGGGCGGCCAAAAATCCCCTGCCGCTTTCCTGACATCGGTTCCTCCTCCGATCTTAGAAAGCATCTGCCACCACGCGGTGCGTGCATCCGCCCACCCGGGTGTGACCTGATAATAATCACCCATATAGGGTGTAAAAACGCTGTACTCCGTCATCAGCATATCGTTTTCATAAATATTTTCCATATCCCGCACCGGCCAGTAGGAAGACGCCAGAACCGCCCTTGTATAGGGCGCATCGTTTTCCGTAAGATACCGGATAAAGGTCTTTGCGCTTTCCGTGCGCGCCTCATCGCCGTGATCGAAGATCCCCAGTCCCCAGATGCCGCCTTGCAGCTTGGGCGCCGCCTGATCGGTAGGAAAGGCCATCGGAAATACCTCAAAATCCAGATCGGGATTGTTGATGGTCTGCTGCACTTCCATGGAACTGTTCCAGCAAAAGCACATAGCGCTTTCTTTCCTGCAAAACTGCTCGACCGCTTCCGTCGCAGTCATATCCGGTTCAAAACGGATTCCTTCCAGATCATAGAGAAGCTGCAAAGCCCGCCTGTTTTCCTCGCTGTCGATGGTATACACCGTATGCGCGTCATCGGTGAAAGAGCCGCCGTACAGATTGGTCACGAGAGCACGCGTTCCCTGATCGCCGCTCTGATTCTTGCAATATACAACGCCTGCGCAGTCTTGTCCATAGTCTTTTAGTACATGCACGGCATTGATAAAGCCCTCCGTCGTCCATGTATGCGTCTCCTCGTCGATATACCGCAGCGCCCCCGCATCCCGAAACATCTCATAATTGATTGCCATACAGTGGGCGGACATACAGATCGGAAATTCGTAGTAAGCGCCGTTTCCGTGCCGGCATGCCTTTCTGATATTCTCGTAGACCGCGCCTGCTTTCTCGGATTCCCACAGGTCGGAAATATCCGCCATCCATCCTCTGTCACCCCAGTTTGCCACAAGGCGCTCCGGCCCCTCCAGGACCAGATCCGGCAACGTGCCGTCTGCGGCTGCCTGCTCGATCTTCGCATCCCCGTTATCATAATTCAGATACTCCACGGAAATGTGAATATCGGGATGTTCCTTATGGAACCCTGTCAGCAGGTTCGATACGGCGGTCGGATTGCCCCAGTTCCCCACGGGAAACGTCCACAGCGTCAATTCCGTATTGGTCTGTCCGCCCACGTCCGCGCCAGCCCCGGTCTCCGTCCCGCCGCCTCCACAGGAAGTAAGCAGCATAGCGATAAGCAGAGCACCTGTCAAAAGCCGCTTTTTTTTCATAATAATCCTCCATGCCGCCTACGGCGGCGCAAAACACGCTCCTACGGCAGATATTGCCTCAGAAGTGCAAAAACGGTTTCTATGTTCAACGGTTTTGCCGTATGGGCGTTCATCCCGCAGGCAAGACATTTTTCGATATCGTCCTCAAAGGCGTCCGCGCTGACCGCGATGATCGGCATGGACTGCGCGTCCTTCCGCTCCATCTTACGGATCGCTTCCGCCGCCTCGAAGCCCGTCATGACAGGCATTCTCAGGTCCATCAGGATCGCCTGATACCAGCCGTCCTCGGACGCCGCAAGCCGTTCCACGCAGACCTGCCCGTTTTCCGCCAGATCCACCGTCAGGCCGAATCCCTCTAACAGTTCGGCGGCAATTTCCGCATTCAGTTCATTGTCCTCCGCCAAAAGGATCCTTATGCCCGTCAGATCCCTGTCCGGCATCGGCACCGCTTCCTGTAACTTCGCTTCCTGCTGCTGTCCCGGTGCGGCCTCTGCAAAAGGGCGCAGGCCATAATACAGCCCGGAACGGAACAGGGGTTTCGCGATCAGACCGCCGATCCCGGCTTCTTCGGATTTCGTCTCCACTTCATCCCACCCGCTGTCCGTCAGAAGGATGAGCGGCAGTTCCCCTCCAAAGCGCTCTGACAGTTCTTTCGCGGTCTGAAAAATGTCCCATCCCCGGATATCCTGATTCAAAAGCGCCATATGATACGGTTTCTGTTTTGCCCTGCGCTCCTCGATCCTCCGAACGGCGGATTCCGGATCCGCCACCGGCTCCGCATACAGATTGATGGATCGCAGCGCCTCCGTGATCAGCCGGCCCTCTGTCTCATCCTCGTCTATGACTAAGACATTGCGCTCCGGCAGATGCAGTTCCTTTTCCTGATGCGCCGCCTTTTCCATATCCAGTGTGATGTGAAAATGACTGCCCTGTCCCTGCTTGCTCTCCACCGTGATCGTACCGCCCATCGCGTCCACAATGTGCTTGGTGATGGTCAGCCCCATCCCTGCTCCGGCCGCCTTGCGCGCGCTGTCTTCACGGGCAAACGCATCGAAAATCTTCTTCTGAAACTCCTCGGAGATCCCGATGCCGTTGTCCCTCACATGCAGATGGGAGCGGATATACCCCGCGCCTTTCGGGGAGGCTTCCTCATACAGATCCGCTGTGATCTCACCGCCCTCCGGCGTAAATTTGACCGCATTTCCCAACACGTTTAAGAGAATCTGCGTCAGGCGGACCCTGTCAGAACATACGTTCTCATGATAAATGTCATGCACATAAATGTGAAACCGCTGCTTTTTTTCCTGGATCTGCGGCTGGATGATGATCTCGAGATTCTGCATGACCTCCCGCAGGGATATCGGCTCGATCGACAAGGTCAATTCTCCGTTCCCGATCTTTGACATATCCAGCATATCGTTAATCAGACCCAGAAGATGACGGCTGGACACATGGATCCGTTTCAGGCAGGAGCGCACCCGGGACGGATTGTCCAGACTGTTGATGGCGATGGACGTCATCCCCATAATGCCGTTCATCGGCGTGCGGATATCGTGGCTCATATTGGAAAGGAACTCATCTTTCACGCGGTTGGAACGCTCCGCCGAAAGCTGTGCCCGCTCGGCAGTCTTTCTGGCGTCGTCCAGCGCGTGCATCTGCATCTTTGACAGGCGATAATAGCCGACAAAAACCAGAAGCAGTGCGCAAATGATCAGACTGCCGCCGCCGATGGCAAGAAACGACCACTGTTTCCGGAGAAGGTTAATCGTCTCATCCAGCGTATTATGGGAAATTTTTATAAGAAGATGCCACTCCGAATTGGGTAGATTCGTGCAGTAAACATTCCAGCGCTCGCCTGAGATGACCGCCTCGCTGGTATAATCGATATCCGCCTCCATCGCATCGCGAAGCTCTGCCGCATACTGAGACGGTTCTTTTCTGTCACAGGTCTCATAATATTTTTCGACCCGGTCAAAATAATTGGTCTCCCCGATCCCGTCATTGTGCAGGACATAGCTGCCGTCATCCCGAATGATGGAATACTCCATGAGACTGGTCTGGATATTATTTTCCAGCGTATCACTCAGATAGCTGGTAGGAAGACCGGCGACCAGCGCCATGCTGACGCTCCCGTCGTCCATCGGGTAATTTGCCGGTACGCCCACCAGGACCACCGGAGTGCCCGTGCGGTCTTTTCCCGCACAGACATTATATTTACCGCCCTGCACAGAGCGGCGCAGCGCTTCCGGAACATCCGCCGTCACCTGAGAGCCGTAGATCATCTGAAAATTGCCGTCATCCGTATAGAGCGCCAGATACTCGAAGCCTGCGGAGCGGGCATTGTAGGTCAGACTGACCTGCATGGCGGACCGATCCGTAACGCGCCCGGGCGGCATGGAATTGACGAGCGCCTCCACCTGCGACAGCCGCAGTTCGATCGTCGTCCCGAAATGCGAAGAGACCTGCTCGCTGATGCCGGACATATAAAAGACGCCCAGCCTGCGGATAGCGCTCTCACCCATCAGATTGATGAAAACCGTCTGGATTGCAAAGACCAGCACGCAGAAACAGGATACCACGATAAGACTGATATTCAAAAAGCGCGTCGTTCTCTTTTCCATCTTTCGCTCTCCTGACATGACATGCTGTATCACACGCAAAAACGGCCGCCTCCGTTTCGATGATTGGGAGCCTGACCGCTTTTGATTATATCATATTTGACTGAAAACGCAATGGTTTTGTCTTAAGAATCTTCCTGCAATTCGCTTCCCATGCCGGTCGATGCCATCATTAAAATACCAAACACGGAAATGCCAAGTTCCCTGTAAGTAAAATAATAAAGTTCTGTAGAATGGTACAGGGTGCAATAATACCAGACAAAAGGATAAAGCGATACCAACAGCATCGCGCAGATACCGGGAAGCATTCCCTTTTCAAAAGGACGCTTTTCCTTTATCCGCAGCACTACGATAAACGCCAGTAGAAGAACCAGCATGACAGACGTCATTTTGGGATCGAGCGCCTGAGACATATAGTGAAACAGGTTTCGCATCGAATTGCCGCTCTCGAAATGTCCGCTCCGAAATTTCAGCTTCTCCAAAGCATTCAGAATAATATTTTCTTCCGTAAGCAGACTCGCCGCAACCCATTTTGCACTCCACATTCCCACATAACCGAAGCCCCATGACAATGTGTAAAAAAACACATCGCGCAGAGCCCTTTTCGCTGACAGCAGACATTCCCGCTCCAGTCCCAGATAGGCAAGAAGCGGCACGCCCAGTGTGACGAAAGGATAAGTCAGAAAATCAAAATACGCCGTCAAAATTCCTGCCAGCAAAAACAGATAGAGCCGCTTTTCATCATTCAGCCGGTCCTTCCAAACAGATAACACGATCAGCATGACCATCATAATATAAAAACAGGGTGCATATTGCAGGGAACCGAACAATGTCACCGGGGACAGAAACAGATACATTCCCAGAAAGGGAATCAGAATCCTTAACCCCCCCCCCTTATTTTTTGCGGTCTCCCACACAAAGAAGAAGACCAGAATGATCTGTAACATCATATTCAGACGCCGGATATCGACATAGTTTAAAAGCACAAGCAACGGTCGTATGATGACCAGATAGCCGTGCCAATAGCGTCCATAGTGAACGATCTCATAATCGTCGTTTGCCAGCGCCGCCACTTCATACAGCGAGTTCATCGGATTGGTCTCATCCACCGTCATATACGGATTCAGAAAGATGTCGGTCCTGCCATCCTCCCCGTAAGTATATGCCTCATTGATGATTAATCCATCCGTATAGATATCGAGCATCGTTTCGCGCGCATCCTCCCAGACATGGCGCCCCAGATTCTCCCGGTATAAAGTAATGGCGGATTCGTTCACATTCTGAAATATATATTTCGGCGGCACCAGATATGCCCCCGCCAACAGCGCTATGCCGACAAAAACACAGATCACCAGAATAAAAAATTCTTTTATCAAGAAGATACCGCCGCGTTTCCAAGCATCCATTAAACGCCTCCACTCAAAAGCATCTGTAAAACAAACGAGCCATCCTGTACGGATGACCCGCTATGATCGGAGTGACAAGACTTGAACTTGCGGCCTCTACTTCCCTAAAGTAGCGCTCTACCACCTGAGCCACACCCCGAAAACCTTTACCATTATAACGAATCCGTTCGGGAAATGCAAGTCTTATTCCAAACTTTTATGAGTTCTTTCGGGCAGCCGTTTTCGCTCCCCTAAACGCTCTCCTCCATATAACTCTCAAAGACCTCTTTCGGAATCGGTCTGGAGAAGTAGAATCCCTGCTGCATCTGGCAGCCGACCTCTTTCAGATAATCGCTCTGCTCCTGCGTCTCCACGCCCTCGCACAGAGAGGTGATATGCAGCTTCTTCGCCATCTCCACCACACAGGAGATGATGATCCGGTCGCTCTCCTGCATCTCGCCCTCTTTTAAGAAGACTTTGTCCAGCTTGATGATGTCGATGGGCAGCTTACTCAAAAGATTGAGGGAAGAATAGCCGGAACCGAAATCATCCATAGACACCTTGATTCCCAAATTATGTAAACCTTTAATCAGTTCCAGCGCGCGCTCCGTATTTTCCAGATAAATGCTCTCCGTCAACTCAAACTCAATCAGCGAGCAGGGCACCTGAAACTCGTCTAAAAGCGACTCCACATAGTCTAAAAAATCCGTTCTGTTCAGATGCATACGGGACACATTCAGAGAGATGGGCACCACTTTCTTGCCCTCTTTTATACGCTCCGACAGGAAGCGGAACACCTCTCTGTACACATAGAAGTCCACATCCACGATCTGACCGCTTCTCTCGATCAGCGGAATGAACTCGTCCGGATAGATAAATCTCCCGTCGGGCTTTTTCCAGCGCACCAGCGCCTCCGCGCCGATCAGATCCAGCGTGTCCGTATCCATCTTCGGTTGGAAATAGACCTGAAATTCTTTCTGCTCCAGCGCCCGCGGAATGCCGGAAGTAATCTCGACTTCGCGCTTGATACCCTCCATCATGCTCTGGTCGAAGAGCACGCAGCATTCGCTCTCCATCTCTTTCGCCACTTTTCTGGCAAGGTTCGCATTCGACACCGCCGTCTCCGCCTCCAGATTGCGGCTGTTCTTATCCATGATGCTGATGCCCGTACAGAACTGCAGGCGGCTGTTTAAATATTTCTCCCGGAATTTCGCCTCGCGGTCGAGATTCATCTGATAGATCATCTGACGGAACTCTTCATTGGAAGAAAACAGGTCCGCCGTGAGGCGGTTCGCCACCACAAAATTATCCGAATAAACTCTGGATGCGCACAAAATATACTCGCTGGACGCCATAAAATCTTCCACAAATTCTTTCAAGAGCGAATCGCCGACCTTATAGCCGTAAGTATCGTTGATATATTTGAAATGCTTGATATCCGAATAGATGATCGCGATCTTGTCGTCGCCGATTGCATCGATCTCTTTCTGTAACTTGTCCAGAAAGATCTCGTAAGAATCCAACCCCGTTAATACATCTTTCATAGTTTTTCACCCAATCCGTAGTTTCTAAACCCCTAATCTGCTAAAACCCCTAGTCTCACTCTACACCACTTTTCCCCATGCTGTCAATATCTGTCAGGAAAAAACCGAAAGCACTCTCAAAAGATACTCCCAGACTCTGCCGACAGAAGCGATATCCATGCGCTCTTCCGCCGTGTGCACATGAGAGAGGTCAGGGCCGATGGAAACGCAGTCCAAGTCCGCGATCTTTCCCGCGAGAATCCCGCACTCGAGACCCGCATGGATCGCCTGCACGGTCGGTTCTTTTCCGTAAAGTTCACGGTAAACCGCCGCCATCCGATCCCGCAGAGGCGATTCCTTTCTGTAAGCCCAGCCGGGATAAGCGTTCCTGATTTGCGCCTCTGCACCCGCGCGCGCCGCAGTCTGCCGCATCTTTTCACACAATTCTTCCCTCGCCCGGTCCACGCTGCTCCTGACCGCATAGGACAGCCGCAGGCCGCCCTCCCGCAGGGACATAACGCCCAGATTGAGGGAAGTCACCACCAGCCCCTCCACATCTTCGCTCATGGCGATCACACCGTTTGGCAGTTTGCCAAGGCAGGCGAGCGCCTGCGCCGTGGATTCCTTTGTATAACACGCTTCGCAAACTGTCCCATTATGGTAGAGTTTTTCCAAGACAAAGCTAGGATCCGCCTCTCCCAGCGTCTCACGAATCTTCTGTTCCTCCGCTTCCAGAAATGCGTCGATCGCCGGAATATCTTCTTTGCGCACCCACACAAGCGCCTCCGCCTCCCGCGGAATGGCATTGTCCGCCTGACCGCCCTGCATTTTGGAGAGTCTGACGTCATACCGCTGCGACAGACCGCAGAGGACCGATCCCAGCAGGCGATTCGCATTGCCGCGCCCCCTGTCGATCTCGATGCCGGAATGGCCGCCGAGAAGCCCTTTGACCCGCAGGGTCAACTGACGCATTTCCTGCCCGTCCGTATCCGCCTTAAGCGGAATGTCCACATCCACCCGCGCGCCGCCGGCGCAGCTCACGATAAAAACGCCTTCCTCCTCCTGATCGAGATTGATCATGCGGCGTCCGCGCAGCATGGAAAGGTCGATCTCTTTCGCGCCCTCCATGCCGGTCTCCTCGTCCGCCGTCAGGACGATCTCCAGCCGCGGCAGATCGATGTCTTCCGCCTCCAACAGCGCGAGACAGTAAGCCACGCCGATCCCGTCGTCACCGCCGAGACTGGTATGCTCGGCATAGAGCTTTCCCGCCTCTGTCTTTAACCTGAGCGGTTCCGTTTTCATATCGATCCCACAGCCCGCCTCCGCAACCGCCACCATATCCATGTGCGCCTGCAAAATATAGGGTTCTTCCTTTTCCAGACCCGCGGAAGCCTCCTTTACGATGATCACGTTTCCATACGCATCCTGCACATGAAATAAGCCCCGCTCTTTTGCAAAATCCCGCAGATAATCGCTGATCTTTCCGATGTTGCCGGAACCGTGCGGAATCCGGCTGATCTCCTCAAAGTAGTAAAATACGCGTTCCGGCTGCAAGCCCGTCAATACACCCATGCCAACCTCATTTCTGTGTGATTTTTCACACAATCCTCCATTTCTGTAAGAGACAAACAGACTCGAAATGTCCCGCATTCCGAGTCTGTCATTTTTCCGTGTTATTTCTGATTTGCTTTCGCAAGTTCCGCAAGCGTTGCAAAACCCGCCGCATCGTTTACCGCCATCTCCGCAAGCATCTTTCTGTTCATATCGACGCCCGCATTCTTTAAGCCGTACATGAATCTGCTGTAGGACAGGCCGTTCATTCTTGCCGCCGCATTGATCCGGGCGATCCAAAGCTGTCTGAACTGACGCTTTCTCTCTTTTCTGCCCGCGTAAGAGGAAGCCAGCGCGCGCATCACGGACTGTTTCGCCACGCGGTACTGCTTCGATCTTGCGCCTCTGTAACCTTTCGCCAGCTTTAATACTCTGTTATGTTTCTTTTTGGCGTTCATGCCGCCTTTTATTCTTGCCATGTCTTTTTCCTCCTAAAAAATATATCATCTCTTTTTTTGCCGTTTACATTCGACAACGCCCATGCGCAAAACCGCAAATTACAAATAAGGTAAGATCTTCTTCATATTCTTTACGTTCGTTGCGTCTGTCATCGCGGGCTTTCTGAGATTTCTCTTATTCTTGGTCGTCTTCTTGGTCAAGATATGGCGTCTGTACGCTTTATTTCTCTTTAACTTACCCGTTCCCGTTACCTTGAAACGTTTTGCAGCAGCTCTGCTGGTTTTCATTTTCGGCATTTTTTTGTTCCTCCTGTATTCTTATTCCTACCATCGGACACCCCAAAGAAGCGTCCGGCTTTTATTTTAACTGCGAGGCTATCGCTTCTCAGCCAAAAACATAGTCATCGTCCTGCCCTCTACCTTCGGCGCCTTATCGATCACCGCGACATCGGAAAGCGCCTCGGCAAAATCGTCGAGGATGTGCTTGCTGGTATTCATATGCGCCATCTCACGACCGCGGAAACGCAGCGTCACCTTGACCCGGTCGCCTTTTCCGATGAATTTTCTGGCGGCATTTACCTTTGTATTCAGGTCGTTGGTGTCAATGTTGGGTGAAAGGCGGATCTCCTTGATCTCCACGATCTTCTGCTTCTTCCGCGCTTCCTTGTCTTTGCGGGACTGCTCGTATTTATACTTGCCGTAGTCCACGATCTTACAGACCGGGGGCTTTGCCGTGGGCGCGATCTTGACCAGATCCACGCCTGCCTCCTCCGCAAGCTTCAAAGCTTCCTTTGTCGGCATCACGCCGAGCTGTTCTCCGTCCTCGCCAATTACGCGTACTTCTCTGTCTCTGATCTGCTCGTTGATAAATAAGTCGCTAATCGCTTTACCCTCCCATAAGAAAAAGAATTTAAAATTAGAAAGCGGACAGCATCGCCATCCACTCCATAAACGCACGCACTGTCCTTTCGACAGTGAGATACCGATTATGAACGCTTGCGAACCCGATCGTTGCAAGGTGAGAGCGGATACTCTGCTTGGTTGTCTGTGCTTTCGCACGCTAGTTACTATAACACGGGATGCTCTTCTTGTCAACCCCAAAAATCGAATTGCCGCAAAATGCAGATCACATCAATTTTTTGAGGATCGGTATCTTCTTCATGACAGATACCGCGATCACGCCAACCGTAAACGTCGATAACGTATACAACGCCGCACGCGCAAAACCGTTCACGGGAAGAAAAGGCAGAATTTTGATGATCTGATTCCGTATCACATCTTCTATCAGATAAATGCCGAAAGTCGTATGTCCCACGGCAAGGATCGCTTTTTCCAAACGCGCCGGACGCGGATGCCCTGCATACGCGCTTTTTGCCAGCCCAAATATCCCGAAACTGATCAGCGGCGTAAAGACCTGTACCGCATCCATAAAATCTCCCTGCTCTGCAAAAAGCAGGCTTGCAGGCACAATGACACACAGAGGCACAAGCGCCGTTAATCCGTATTTTAACGCGTCTTTTGCCGGTTCCGTACAGGGTTTTCGGTCGATCCAATATCCTAACAGCGGATACAGAAAAACGGATGGCAGCGCGAAAACACCGTTATTGATAAAACAGCCGGAAAAATATCCGAACATAGTGAGTACGCTGCTTACGCAGCTAAAGCCAAACAGATACCCGTAATCCGTATCCGTCATTCCGGAAGCCATTTTCCGCAAAAGCGGGAGCAGCAGCAGAAAACCAAGATACAGATATAAAAACCAATAGGTCTCAAGCTTTGGGGCGCTGTAGATATTGTACCACCACCCCCCCCCCCTTGAAATTCAGCCTTTCCTGCCCTGACATACCGCAGATACTGCAAGGTTCCCCAAAACAGGATGATCCCCGCATACCTGGCGATCCTTTTCTTAAACAACTGTCTGTAATCCTCCGTTTTTCCAAGCAGTACCGCTCCTGAGATCATCAAAAAAACGGGAACCGCCGTTTTACAGATCGGTATCATGATGATCGACAGATAATGGGACAGCGTATCCGAAGGATACTGGTATAAAGTAAATCCCAATTCCCTTGTATGATTATAGATCACCCATATGACCGCGATGATCCGCAGACTTTCAAGATATGTCTTTTTCATAAGCGCAGACTCCTGATTGAAATGGAAAAGCGGGTCGGTCTTTCCAGACCGCCCCGCCAGATCACTCGTTTCAAAATAAAGCAACGGCTGCCTGAACTTACTTCGCAGGCACATCCTTCATGATCGCATAACCGCCCTGATAATCAAATACGAACTGCACACAGTTGTCGTCCACAGCCGTAACCGTCACAGGCTCCCATTCGCCCTCCACACATTTGTAAACGGAGATTGCGTCGCCTGCCGCCACGTTCTCGACATACAGCTTCACCTCTGCATCCGTCAGGTCTACGCCGGGCGCCGTAAGCTTTGCACAAACCAGAGGCATTGCGCCAATATTCATGCCGTACAGCGCACCGTACAAAGCAATCTCACGGCCCGGTTTATCCACGACACAGGTTGCGTTGGTCTCTACGCCGCCGATGATCATACCGCTGCCGGATGCGATCGCAGGAATCGTGATTTCAATCGCGTCGCCAATCGTGTAATGACTGCCGCTGATCGCATTGGACTGATACTCGGAAAGAGTCTTCTCCACTTCTGCGCTCAGAGGGGCTCCAAGTTTCGGATACTGCTCCGCCGCGCATACCGTGGTAGAGAAGGTCATTGCCAGTGCAAGGCTTAAAGCCAAAAATTTTTTCATGTCTGTCATCCTCCTTGGTGTTTTATGTTTTATGATTCATCCATGATTCTAAATTTAAGCCTTCATAATGTCAATAGGCTTTTCCATGATTTTACCAAAATTTTCTAATTGCCTCAAAACTCCAAACGTATGGTCTCCGCGCTCGCCTCGTACTCCTCCATGCGGTCGTAATCCGCCGTCTGCGAGTAAGTGATGACATAGCTCTTATCCGCGTTGATCGCATATTCTAACTGCGTGATCTCGGTATCGCCCACCTGATAATGACAGAGGATGCGGAACGCCGGACAGCCATCGATCTTCATGCGCTCAAAGCTGTCGATGACCACCTCGATCTTTTCTCCGTAGTCCTTTTCAAAGTTTTCCTCCGCCTGCGCCTTAAAAGTCTCTTCCGTCATCAACTGCAGCGCCACATCCCTGCCGAGCGCCACATAATATATCGTAGAAGCGTCGATCGGATATCGCTTTGTCACATACATCCCCTCGATATCCTCCGATTCCGCAAAATCCTCCGGCAGCGTAAAACTGCACCCTTTCGTCACGGGCGCGCTCTCCACCACGGAAGTGTCCATCTCACTTTCCGTAAGCAGTTCTTCCGTCAGTTCGGTGCGCAATGTCTCGTCCATCTCCACAGGCGCAGGGAAACTCCCGTCCGGTTCCACCGTCAGAACGTCTGTGCCTGCGCTCTCTGATGTGACACTCGTGTCATTTTCTCCCGTCATTTCTCCGACAGCATCCGCTTCGGCGTCTGCGGCATTCTCCGCCTCCGCGCTCGTATGTACCGCCTCGTCTCCGCACCCTGCCGCCAAAAGAGCCGTCGTCAGGAGCAGAAGCGCCATCCGTTTTCCTCTTTTCATCCGTCCGCCTCGCTATTTTACCTCTAAACCGCAGGACGCAAGCCAAACCGCCTGCGTCCAACAAACTTATTGTAATACAAAACTTCTAAACCGGCAATGGTCTTTTCCGATTCCGCGGGACGCTTCGCTCACCTCTCCCGGAAAGTCGCGCACTGTGTCTGTCTGCAGTCGCACGCGCCGCACCCGCTGATATCCACATGCTCCGCATGACATTTATAATTGGAATTGTACACGCACTTCTCCGCCTCGCAGTCAATGCTGATCGTGCGGCAGGGATGCTCTAAGGAACTGACATAAGCATCATCGCGTCTCTGGGAAAAACTCTCGCAGCAGGTGCCCTCACAGTCGCAGGCATGACTGCCTCCCACCATGATATCGCCCTTACAGCAATACTGCTCCTGATTGTAACTACAGTTGTCCACGCCACATTTTAATTCCGCCATAATTTCCTCCATTCCGAAGCGTTCTCCGCTGAGGACGCACTTCCATCCCGAAGCGTTCTCCGCTCTTAGATTGTTATCTGAGGATAGTATGACCATTCTTATGAAATTTTATACAGATTGAACCAATAACGTTCCAACAAAAAGCTCCCCTGTTCTTC
>JAMPCE010000048.1 GCA_023666335.1 bacterium | reverse complement strand
AACCTGCATCAAAGGCGTCGGAGGCCTACGTTTTATCCATTAGACTACGGGTGCCCGCTTTTGATGTAAAATTTGTTACAAATATATTACAAATTTGTTACACCTTTTGCATCATACCACAAGCGGGCACGCTTGTCAAGTAATGGCGGTCAAGAAATAATTTCCTCGATTTCGGCGGTGGCGCGCCTGTAACGGTACAACCCGTAGGAGAGCACCTCCTCCGCCTCCACCTGCGTCCGATTGACCTCGCTCACCATCTGCCTGTAAAAATCATATTCCTGACAGTGATCGTCGGGAAGCAGCAGCACCTCATGCACGGAACTTGGCAGGATCAGGAGATCGCAGCTGAATGTTTCCGCCAGTTCCTCCATCTGCTCGGAATAGAGCATGGCTGCTGCGCCGAACCGTTTCTCCCTGTTCGTCAGAACGTACAGCGGCAGATCGTCCTCCTCCTGTACCGTGATCCCCATCACGTCCTCCACCAGCTCTCTGATCGACACCAAAAATTCCGGCATATCCCGTCTGGTGTTGCGTTTTGCCACGCGGTAAAGCGACTCGGCGCTCTGTTTCCACATCATCATGTGCTGTCTTCTGATCGTAATGGAAGCTCCCTCCAGCACCGCATCTTCCAACGCATAATAAAATACGATCGCCAGATCGTGCCAGCGCAGATGCGGCGCATCCTGCAGAAACTTTCGATTTTCCGAAAAGCTGACCAGCTTATAAAAGATCCGGTCTTTCACACTGTCGTAATCGTGAAAAAAATCCATATCCAGATCCAGCGCCATAGACTGCTCTTCGTGGCAGTTTATGATCTGGTCCGCAAGGTCTTCGATACTGTCTCCCAGCTTATATTCCTCATAGAGGCTGTCCAGATAGATCGTCGGAAAAACGCTGTTCTCCTGCGTGGTGATGGCAACTCCCGTCAGCTCCACACCGTTATTTTTTGTCACTCGGATCACTCTGATCTCGTAGGCGTCCCCCATTCTTTCCTGTAATGTTTCCGCAATGTTCTCCACAAATGTCTCAAAATTCATCTTACCCTCTTTCCCATTCTCTCCGGGCATTTGGGTAAAAAAGAAGACAATACAAACTTTCGCCTGTATTGTCTTATGGGCTTTTGGGATATTGCGTCTTTATACTCTGGACAGATACTCTCCGGTTCTGGTATCGATCTTGATCACTTCGCCGTTATCCACAAACAGCGGCACCATGACCTTTGCTCCGGTCTCTACGATGGCGGGCTTTGTCGCGCCCGTCGCGGTATCGCCCTTAAATCCCGGCTCCGTATCCGTGATCGCCAGCTCTACGAACAGCGGCGGCTCGATTGCGAACACATTGCCGTTGTAGGAGCAGATCTTCACCATTTCGTTCTCTTTTACAAATTTCAGGGCGTCCCCTACCGCCTCCGCATTCAATGCGATCTGGTCGTAGGTCTCCGTATCCATGAAATTGTACAGATCTCCATCAGAATATAAATACTGCATGTCCTTTCTGTCGATACGCGCCTGCGGGAATTTCTCGGTCGGGCGGAAACTCTTTTCCACCACGCCGCCGCCGATGATGTTTTTCAGCTTCGTTCTGACAAAAGCGGCGCCTTTGCCCGGCTTTACATGCTGAAACTCAATTATCTGATAAACATTACCCTCTATCTCGACGGTAATGCCGTTTCTGAAATCGCCTGCTGATACCATATTCAATTTCCTCCTAAGTCTTCACAAATATAATTCTTTTCTAGTTTATACTAAATACTTTTATTTTTCAACCTCTTTCGGAAATTTTTCCAGGATATGGTCGATTGCCTGCAAATACCCGTCCAATCCCTGCCCGTAGATCTGCCTGTCGCAGACCGGAGCCGTCACCGAGACCTTGCGGAATTCCTCCCGCTTTGTGATGTCGGAAATGTGGATCTCCACTTTCGGGACGGTGATGCTCGCCAGCGCGTCCCGAATCGCATAGCTGTAATGCGTAAACGCGCCCGGATTGATGACGATCCCCTCTGTGCCGTCAAAGTAAGCATCCTGGATCCTGTCAATGATGGCTCCCTCGTGGTTGCTCTGGAACACCTCGATGGTGCATCCGGTCTCCTCTCCCTTTTTCGCGATCATCTGTAACAAATAATCGTAGTCCTGCGTGCCGTACACGCTCTTTTCACGGATTCCCAGAAAATTTAAGTTGGGGCCGTTGATCACCAGAATTTTCATGTTTTTCCCTTTCTGCCGAAGCATTCCCTCTCATTTACGTTACGTTTTCTTCGATCTCGCTTATGATCTCCTCAAAGCTTTTGCCGTCCACCGCGATCACCACATCCGCCGCCGCACGGTACAACGGGTCTCTTTCCCGCAGAAGCGTCTCGATTTTTTGCAGCGGATCGCCTCCCTGCAAAAGCGGCCTTGTCGTATCGCCTTTCACCCGCTCGTAGATCGTCGAAGCCTTGGCGCGCAGATAGAAGACTCTGCCCAATTCATGCAGAAGCGCTCTGTTTTCCTCCCGCAGAGGAAGCCCGCCGCCCACCGATATGATCTGACTGCCCCCGCTGCCGATCAGCTTTTTCAGACAATCCGTCTCCCTGTCCCGAAAATACGCTTCGCCGTCCGTGGCAAAGATATCGGATATGCTTCTCTTCTCGTCTTTCTCGATCTCCTTGTCCGTATCTATGACTGCCCGTCTGAGGCGGTAGGAAAGTTTCAGACCCACCGTCGTCTTGCCGCACCCCATAAACCCGATCAATATGACATTTCCCATACGACTCACCGTTTTCTTATCCCCGCCGTGATTGACCAGCTTGGTCATTACTCTGTCTGCCCGACAGCCGTTCTCAACTTCTGATAAACCGCCTGCGCCTGTTCTTCCGACACTTTCACACCGTTCCACAGCTCATAGGCGATCACGCCCTGATACAGGAGCATTTTCAGACCGTTAAAGGCTTGTCCGCCGTTTTGCGTTACTAACTTCATGAATTTCGTCTCCCAGGGCGTGTAGATCAGGTCAAAGCCCGTATGCACCCGTCTGTAAAATGCCTCGTCCTCTATCACGGCATGCTCCGTATTGGGAAACATGCCCACCGATGTGCCCTGTATCGCCAGAAATCTCCGATCCGGCAGACTGCCAAAGTCCGCAAGCGCCATCGGATAAATGACCTCGCGCCCCGCGGAAGCGTTCACCTCCGCCGCCACCTGCCCGGCCTTTTCAAGCGTGCGGTTTAGGAGATACACCTTTTTAGCCCCCTTGGCAGCGCACAGATATGCCACCGCCCTGGATACGCCGCCCGCACCTAAAAGCAGGATCTCTTCGTCGGACAGTCCGACCCCCTCCGTCTCCATAGCGCGGCAGAGCCCCTCCATATCCGTATTGTACCCCTTGTAACCGCCGCTTGTCCTCACCAGCGTATTGACCGCGCCGATGTTTTCCGCCAACGGATCGATCCCCCGCAGACAGGAGATCACGTCACTTTTATATGGCACCGTCACATTCAAGCCCAGGAGATTCAACGCCGCCGCGCCCTCCACCGCCGCCGCGAGACGCCCTGTCTCCACATGAAAAGGCACATACACCAGATCGTGCCCGAACATTTCCGCCAGCGTATTGTGGATCACCGGAGACAGTGTGTGCTCCACCGGATTCCCGATCAGTCCGCAGGTCCTCGTCTTACCGCCTATCTTCATACTCTCCTCCACATCGGTTTCCTTTATCTTTTTTGTCGGCGCAGCGACCTTGCATAGAAAAACAGCACGATCCGCTCCAGCTTCCGTTTCAGCACGATCTGGATCTCCTCTTTCGGGTGGATTGGTTTGACCAAATAAGTCAATATGCCTGCCCGCTTTGCGCCCCACACGTCCGTAAAGAGCTGGTCGCCCACAAAAAACGTGGACTCCGGCGTCGTTCCCATCAACTCCATCGCCTTTTGATAGCCTTTTCTTCCGGGCTTTCCCGCCTGACAGAGATAGCGCGAATGCACCTTGTCGTTAAAACTCTTTACCCGGGGTTCTTTATTGTTTGACAAAAGCACGCTCTTAAGACCGATCCCGCGCAGCCGCTCAAAAAGGGCGATACTCCGCTCGTCCGCCGGAGCGCCGTGGGGCACCAGCGTATTGTCGATGTCGAAGATCACCCCGCGGAACCCTTTTTGATACAATCCCTCATAATCGACCCCGTATGCGGAATCTAGATATTTATCCGGATAAAAACATTCCAACAATGCCATTTTCGCACTCTCCTAAACGCACAAACCCACGAACATCATAACAAAACACCCTGCGGTTACGCAAGGTGTTTTTTACCGTTTTCCTGTTTACTTGTCCAGCACGTTCTTGAGTTCCTCCATAAAGGTGTTGATATCCTTGAACTCCCGATAGACGGAAGCGAACCTGACGTAAGCCACAGCCTCCAGGTCTTTCAGCTTATTCATGACCATCTCGCCGATCACCTGGCTGGGGATCTCTTTCTCTTCCCTGCTGAAGATCTCCGTCTCCACCTCATCCACCAGCTGATTGATCTGGTTCGCGCTGATCGGTCTCTTATGGCACGCCCGAAGCACCCCGGCTTCGATCTTGGTGCGGTCATAGGTCTCCCGATTATTGTCTTTCTTGATAATGATAAGCGGTATCGTCTCCACCTTTTCGTAAGTGGTAAAGCGCTTATCGCACTCGTCGCAGACACGTCTCCTGCGGATGGAACTGTTGTCCTCCGCCGGGCGGCTGTCTATGACTCTGGTATTTTCATGACCACAAAATGGACATTTCATCCCGGATATCCTCCTTATCCCCCTGTGCATTTGCAACACTCAATAGTATCATTATAGAGGAAAAGGTTCATTATGTCAACTACTTTATGGAAACCGCGAATACTACCCTAACAGTTCAGCGAATGCCCATTTGTCAGATACAGATATCCACCACGATGATGTCCGGTCCGATCTTTTTGATATCCTGATAGCGGATCACATAGTCCTGCGAGTTTCCGAACAGGCTGCACCACTTGTTCTCGCCCGGAATGATCAGTTTGCAGATCTGCCCCGTGCATTCGTCAAATTCCAGATCGCACACTCTGCCCAGCCGCTCGCAGTTTTTCAGATTGATAACTTCTTTTTTCTTTAATTCCGAAAGTAACATGACAACCTCCGAAGGAGGGCTTACTACATCTTATGCGCCCTCCCCGAAAAGGTGCCTGCTTTACTGTACTTTCACATACTCCGCATAGACATAACCGTACTCGTAGTCCGGTTCGTCCGGCAGAAGGATCTGATACCATGCGCCGTCTTCCACGGTTTCCGTATACTCGTAGGTTTCTCCCGCCTTTGCGGTTTTGATGATGTTCGTGGTATCATCGGTCGTCGGCGTGGAGCGGACACGGACATCGGAACTGATCACGAGTGCACCCTGCGCGGATGTCTCTGAAACACCTCCGTCAGACACTTCCTGTTCTTCCAGACGCTGACCGTCTTCACCGTCCCCGTCTCCCGCTTCCTCTTCGCCGTCCTCCCCGGACGCTTCGCGCTCCTCCGTCTGCTCCTGCGCATATCCTTCATAGTCCCTCGGCACATAACGCTTGTAGAGATTGTAGCCGAGAACCGCCAGGATTACCAGCAGGATACAGCCGACAGCGACCGTCAGGATCGTGAGAATGTCCACGCTCTCTTCTTCCTCGTCCTCGTCATAATCGTCCTCCCGCTCCTCATATCTCTGGGGCTTCTGCCGCGGGGCTGCCGGCTTCTTTTTCGGCGGCGGCGCGGGACTTGCCTTTTTCCTCGGCGCCTCGTCCGAAACCGCCTTTTTTACACGGCGTTCTCCCGCCGTCACTTCGGCGCCGCATCCCGGGCAGAACCGCACGCCCTCTCTGAGCGTTTCCCCGCATTCCGGGCACCGTCTCTTTCTGATGATCTTCGCGCCGCATCCCGGACAGAACTGATCCGCATCCGTGATGCGCGTACCGCAATCAGGACATACCATAAGATTCACTCCTCTGTCATTACGCTTTATCTTTAGAATTGTACCAAAAAACTCGACTTTTGTAAAATCCTATCCGCCGTTTTTTCCTTAATATTTTGTGAATAATTTTCCGCCGTCTGCGCATCCTTGATAGAAAACCCCCACACGAAAGGCTGGTAATCCTATGATACAGGGCAAGGTAGAAATCTGCGGCGTAAACACCTCAAAACTCCCCCTCCTCAAGAACGCGGAAAAAGAAGAGCTTTTCAAGCGCATCGAAGCGGGCGATCAGGAAGCGCGGATGGCTTACATCAACGGCAATCTCCGCCTGGTCTTAAGCGTCATCAAGCGCTTTCATTCCAGCAGCGAAAATGTGGACGACCTCTTCCAGATCGGCTGCGTCGGTCTGATCAAAGCGATCGACAATTTCGACAGCGCTCTGGGCGTGAAATTCAGTACCTACGCCGTACCGATGATCGTGGGGGAGATCCGCCGCTATCTGCGCGACGCCAACTCGATCCGCGTGTCACGCTCCTTAAAGGACACCGCCTACAAGGCGATCTACGCCAGAGAGCACCTGACCCGCACCAATTCCAGAGAACCGACCGTCGCGGAAATCGCGACCGAGATCGGCATCCCCAAGGAGGACATCGTCTATGCCCTCGACGCCATCCAGAGCCCTTTAAGCCTCTATGAACCTGTCTATACGGACGGCGGCGACACCCTCTATGTGATGGATCAGATCAGCGACAAAAAGAACGGCGAAGAATCCTGGGTAGAACACATTTCTCTGACGGAAGCGATGAAAAAACTCACAAAACGGGAGCACGAGATCATTTCCCTGCGCTTTTTCGAGGGAAAGACCCAGATGGAAGTCGCGGAAAAAATCGGCATCTCCCAGGCGCAGGTCTCCAGACTGGAAAAGAATGCCTTAAAGACCATGCGGCTGTATCTGACGGCATAAAAATCGCCGCATTTTCCGAATAACCGGCAACAGCGGGGCAATTCTACATTGTCCCGCTGTTGTTATGCTGATCCCATCAGTCAAACTTCGCCATATCATAAGTGAGCGTGATATCTTTCTCTCCGTAGAGCTTGAAATAATTCTGTACGATACGATCCGTCACCACGCGCACATTTTCGCGTTCCGTCCCCATCAGGACTACCAGAAACTGGGAACTGCTGTACCGCGCGCCCACATCCACACCGCGCAGGGACTTGCAGATCGCCTGCTCCATGCACTGCATGGCTGTCTCCATGCGCTCCAGCCTGACTTCGCTGCCGTTTGACGAAAAAAGAGTAAACAGCAGAAGCTGCGTCTCTTTTTTGTCTCTTTCTGACATATGTGTCACAAAATCATAGATGTGCGTAAACTCCGTGTAATCCACCCGAAATACGCCATTGTAGGAATCGTGCGTCCTGATGGCATCCATGATCTTTTTTAAGTCTCCCTGCGACTGCTCCGGCGTGCGCAGGATACTCGTCTTCTGGTAGAAACCGTAGCGCATCCCGCTCCGCTGCTTCACCAGATAGAGCGCCTTGTCCGCCCGCCTGTACAGTTCGTCAAACTCCCTGCCGTCCGTGCCGGAAATGCTGATTCCCATCGAAAGTTCGGAGTTTTTCAGAAGATCCACTTCCTCCTGCTTCTTGCGGAAAGCGCCAAGAAGTTCTTCCGCCTTTTTCGAGATCTCCGCCTCGTCGGTCACGCCTGTCAGATAGTACAGAAACTCGTCTCCGCCGACTCTGCATACCAGCTCGTTGCCGCTTATTTCCCGCAGCACATCCGCCACCGTCTTTAACGCATAATCGCCCATCAGATGACCGTACGCGTCGTTGATCTGCCCGAAATGATCCAGGTCGATCAGGATGAGGCACCCGCCCTCGGCGCGCAGTTTCTCGGAGATATCTTTCTCTCCTTTTTTCCTGCTCAAAAGCCCCGTCAGATAATCCACCGGAGACTCCAATACGTTTTCATTTCCCAGAGAATCGCCCAAAATCTTGCCGCTGCCAAAGATCGGCGTCGCCAGGTCTTCCTCCGGCATCCACAGTTTCTCTAACGCCCCCTCCTCGATCAGCTTGATAAAAATATCGACCAGTTCGGGATCCCACTGGCTGCCTTTTCCCTTTTGCAGCTCCTCCAGCACAGCGTCGTCATGCAGACGCCGCCTGTACACGCGGTTGCTGGTCATGGCGTCGTAGGAGTCCACCAGCCCGATCACTCTGGCAACCAGCGGGATAGACTCTCCCTTAAGCCCCTCGGGATAGCCTGTTCCGTCGTAGCGCTCATGGTGATATTTTGCGCCCACGCTGATATTGGGAAACATTTTGAAGTCGTTCAGGATCTCGGCGCCCATCAGCGTGTGACCCTTGATCAGCCGAAATTCCAGATCCGTCAGCATAAACGGCTTATTCAGGACAGCGTCGGGCACGCCGATCTTCCCCACATCATGCAGCATCGCCACATAATAAATATTCTGGATCTCCTCCTCGGACCAGCCCAGCCGCTGCGCCAAAAGCTCGGAGTAGGCGGCTACCCGCATGGAATGCCCTTTCGTGTAGTCGTCCTTTGCATCCACCGTATTTGCCACGGTCATGATCGCCTGGATCGTGACGCGCTCCATCTCCTTGGTCTTCTCATCCAGCCTGCGCTGTAAATCTTTTCGGTAGCCGTCCAGTTCTATCGTACTGCGGATACGGCTGAGGATCACATTCGGTTCAAACGGTTTTGCGATAAAATCATTTGCACCCACACGGAAACATTCCGTCTCCGTCTCCGCGCTGCGGTCCGCCGTCAGAAAGATCACCGGAATCTTACACCAGCGCGGATCTTTCCGCAGCGTCTCCATCACCTCAAAACCGCCGATCTCCGGCATATTGATATCGAGAAGGATCAGATCCGGCGTATGCCGCTCCAGATATTTATATGCCTGCTTTCCCGAATTTACAGCCACGACCCGGTACTGCTCCTCCAGAAGCTGCTGTGCCGTAGCAAGCGTCAGCCTGTCGTCATCGACAATTAAAATTATTTTTTTCATTTGTCCCCCAGCATACTATGTATCGTGCGATTCCCATCTCATTATACGATAGGCGCGGGCAAAAAGCAATCAGATATCCGCTTAAGTATCCTTGCTCATTTCTTTTTTTAACCGCCGCATGATCTTTTTCTCCAGCCGGGATATGTAGGATTGCGAGATCCCCAGAAGCTCCGCGACCTCTTTCTGCGTCAGTTCTTTCCCGTCCGTACTGCCGATCCCGAAACGCAGGCGGATAATGGTCTGCTCCCGCTCGGAAAGCCTGGCGATCGCCCGGATCAAAAGCTTTCTCTCCACCTCGTTCTCCAGATCCTTATAGATCACATCCTCGTCCGTCCCCAGAATATCGGAGAGCAGAAGCTCATTGCCGTCCCAATCCACATTGAGCGGCTCGTCGATGGAAACCTCCATCCGATGCTTGTTATTTCTTCTCAGGTACATTAAGATCTCGTTCTCAATGCAGCGGGACGCGTACGTCGCCAGCTTGATATTCTTCTCCGGATTAAAGGTATTGATGGACTTGATCAGCCCGATCGTCCCGATGGAGATCAGATCCTCCACCCCTACGCCCGTATTGTCAAACTTTTTCGCAATGTACACCACAAGTCTTAGGTTATGCTCTATCAGAATCGACTTCGCCTCGTCCTCATATTCCGTTCCCAGATCGCTTATGATCTCATTTTCTTTTTCGCTCTCAAGAGGCGGCGGCAGCACTTCCGCGCCCCCTATGTAATGAATATCTCCCTGTCTGTTCATCAAAAGCTTTGGTTCCCTGTGCACCATCTTAAACTGAACTTTACCGGGGATTGCCACTTTCAAAACCATTCTCTTTCCTCCTAGTTTTCTAATAACCCGGGGTGTAATAACATCTGGTAATCGCTCTCGGGCGATATACCCGCATCACAAACGGCGACTATGACGCCCTCTCTTTTGATCGTGCGTCCCGCCTCCTCGATCGAGATCTCCGGCAGCTCATAAGCCGGCAGGATCCCGGCAGGCTGCCCCACGCTCCGATAAGGGACTGCATGGTATTTTTCCGGCTGCAGACAGGATGCCAGACTCCCAGCCGCCCGTCTGCTCACGACGCACACCGGAGCGCCGCTTATGGGATCCGTCAGGTGATTCCCCGTGTCTACAAGGGCTTTCAGCCTGATCTCCTGCTTCAGCGCAGGCACATAAAGCCGCACTGTCCGCAGGCACTCCCGTTCCCTGCGCATCAGCTTCTTTAAGAGCGCCCTCAGGATCCAATATACCAAAGCGCCCGCCGCCAGAGTGAGCAGCAGACTTCCCCGCCCCCTCATAACGGGTCTTAAGCGATTGAGAATCCATATCATGGCGCCGCCTGAAAAAAAGCCTGCCGCCGCCATCGCGAGAGATGCTCCAAAAAGCCTGCGCACACCGTGGATCCGATAGGTGAGGCACATCATCCACATACTGACAGGTACTGCGCTGACAAGAAGCCTTGCTCCCGCCGTAGAGATCGGCAGGGATAACATGATACAGCTTAATCCGGCTCCCGCCAATGCCCCAAGCCACCTCCTTTGGTGCGTGGCAGTACACCGCAGGATCTGTCCGGCAAGGGAAAGCAGGTACAGGTTCATCGCCGCTTGCAGGATGAAAACGCTGTCAATATATAATTTGTAATACACATTCCACCTCCGTATTTCTCTTTCATTATAGGAAAAATATCGCGCACATTCTGTCAAAAGCAGGGAGCATTTTCCTTATTTTTCCAGACAGATAACAACAAAAAACCACAGGATATTCTCCTGTGGTCCATTGTCTTTTTTATGCAGAAATGACGCAGCGGTCTATTTTCTGAGGAAGCTGGGGATATCCAGCGATTTTTCCTCCACCGAGCTTTTGATATCGTTTGTCTTCTGGATGCCGATCGGCTTTAAGCCCGCCTGCGGCTTGGCTTGTCCGCCCTGTGCCGCGATCGGCTGCTTTAAGCCGACGCCCGGCGCCGTAAACGCACCGAGACCGGAACCCGCACCAACCGTACTCTTTCCCTGTAGGGAAGTGGGGGTTATGTAGCCGCTCTTAAAGCCGAGACCCGCACCCTGTCTGGCTGCCTTTTCCTCAATGCCCGTGGCGATGATCGTCACGTTACAGGTATCCGTCATGCTGGAGTCGTACATCGCGCCGAAGATGATGTTGACCTCGTCTCCCGTCAGGGATCTCACATAATCGGAAGCGTCGGAAGCGTCCGCCAGGGAGATATCGCCGGAGACATTGATGATCACATGGGTCGCGCCCGTGATGGTCGTCTCAAGCAGCGGGCTTTCCACCGCCATCTTCGCCGCTTCAGCCGCCTTGTCGTCGCCTTTCCCCGTACCAATGCCAATGTGGGCGATGCCCTTATCTTTCATAACGGTCTGCACATCCGCGAAATCCAGATTGATGATAGCCGGCATATTGATCAGATCCGTGATGCCCTGCACCGCCTGCTGCAACACTTCGTCAGCCTTTTTCAGCGCTTCCGGCATCGTGGTACGCCTGTCCACGATCTCTAAGAGTTTATCGTTGGGAATCACGATGAGCGTGTCCACATTGTCCTTAATCTTTTCGATGCCGGACAGCGCATTCGCCATACGGGTCTTCGCCTCAAAACGGAAAGGTTTTGTCACAACGCCCACCGTCAGGATGCCCATATCCTTTGCAAGCTTTGCCACCACAGGAGCAGCGCCCGTTCCCGTGCCGCCTCCCATACCGCAGGTGACGAACACCATGTCCGCACCTTTCAGCGCCTGCGCCACTTCCTCGGAGCTTTCCTCCGCCGCCTTTTCGCCGATCTCCGGCTTCGCGCCCGCGCCCAGCCCTTTCGTCAGCTTCTCGCCGATCTGCAAAAGCCTGGTCGCCCTGCACAACTGCAGCGCCTGTTTATCGGTATTGATGCCGATAAACTCCACGCCGTCTATCTCTTCGTCGATCATTCTATTCACAGCGTTATTGCCCGCGCCGCCGACGCCGACCACGATGATCTTTGCCGCGGACTCCGCTTCGTTCGTCTTAATCTCCAGCAAGGTGATTCCTCCTTCTGTTCCCTTATACTCCGAATAGACTCATATAGATTATCATATAATTATTTTCCAAACTTCGCAACCTCTTTTTTTACTTTTTCATTTATTCCACGATTTTACGAACAAATGTGCGTCAAACGAATCGCTGTCAATCCTGCTCAAAACTGTATGTTTTCGTGTCCTCGCTGTACTCTCTCATATCCAGCGTGCCACTTTTTCCCAACAGGTCCGGCAGGATGTACCGAAGCTTCATGATCTTTTCGTCGATGTCCTTATTTTCCCCCAGCGCGACCCTTGCGTCCCCAAAATACAGCGTCACCTGATAGGCGGTATCAAAATAAATGCGGTCCGCCGCAAGATCATACTTTGCAAGCTGCTGGGTGATGTTTAAGATCTCGTCAAAAAGTTCCGGCTTGTCCACCGGAAGCACGTCATGGAGGACTACATGGTCAAAGGCAAGCCCCGTCACCTGCGGGATCCCCGCCGTCTCCTCCTCCGAGGTCTCCACCACGATACCGTCCTTATCGAAGTATACGCAGCGCCCCAGATACCGCACATAACCCGCAAGTGCCTTCTCGTACACCGTAATGCGGATGGTGTCCCGCGCCTCGATATCCACATCCATTGTCTCCACAAAAGGAACGCCCTCGATCCCCCTGTCGCGGTACTTCATGGAAAGAAAGAGAGAATTATCGCCGAAACGCCCGCCCATCACCATCTCCATGATCTCCTCGTTGGTGTAGTGGACATTGCCGTCCACATGAACGGTCGTCACTTTGAAGTTGTTGACAACATAGAAAAAACCACCGCCGACAAGAAGGAGGAGGCAGAACAAAACCGCCGTCAGGATGCCGATCCGCCTGGCTTTCCCGAAGCGCAGTTTCTCCGGTTTCTCCTCCCGCCGTCTTCTTCGTTTCCGCTGCATCGGCTCCCCGCTCTTGACAAGGCGCAGATTCGGATTTCTCTTTTTCTTTTTTCCAGTCTTTTCAGCGCTCATCCGCACCCCTCACCGCCTCAGGGTCTTCGATCTGCCCCGAATGGTCATGCCAGTTCAATATCCGCGCCGAGTTCTCTGAGACTCAGCGTGATATCTTCGTATCCCCTGTCAATATAATGGCGGTTTCTTACGATTCCGGTTCCCTGTGCCGCAAGCGCCGCCACCACAAGGGCAGCGCCGCCCCGCAGTTCCTGCGCCTCCACGATCGTATTGTGGAGCGGATAACCGCCGTGAATATAAGCTCCGGTTCCCGCCACCCGGATACAGGCTCCCATTTTGACCAGTTCCGGCACGATCCGGAAACGGTTTTCAAAGACCCGTTCCTCGATCCTGCCGTCATGCCCCGAGGCCGCCATGACCACCATGAACAGAGACTGCAGATCGGTTGGAAACCCCGGATAGACCGCCGTTGTCAGGATCTCTTCCAGTTTCCTGTCCGCTTTTCCCTCTACCAGAAGCCCGCCGGATTCTCTCTGTATCTTTGCGCCGAACTTCCCTGCACATGCCAGTACATTTTCCATATGCTCACAGGGCGCATCCTCCAAAAAGACCCTGCCGCCTGCACAAAGACAGGCTGCCAGATAAGTGCCCGCCACGATCCGGTCGGACGGTACGCGGAAACGCACCGGATGCAGGCGCTCCACGCCCTCTATCACCAGACAGTCTGTACCGACGCCGTCTATCTTTCCGCCCGCACAGCGCAGAAACTCGCACAAAGCCTGGATCTCCGGCTCTCTCGCCGCCGGCTGGATGACGGTCACTCCTTTTGCCAGGACTGCCGCCAGGATCAGGTTCTCCGTGACGCCCACGCTGACAAAGGGAAGTTCCTGCACTGCCCCGGTCAGTTCCCCCGCCGTTGCGCGAAACCCCGTCTCACTCTCCTCGATCTCCACCCCCATGCGCCGCAGGGCGTGCAGATGCAGGTCGATGGGACGCTTCCCGATCACACAGCCGCCGGGATATTTCATGGAAACCTCGCCCGTTCGGGCAAGCAGCGCCCCCAAAAGCATGATGGAAGAACGCATGACGCCCACGGAATCGGCAGGCATATCACATTCTGACACTCGTGTCGTATCTATGCGGAGTGCGTCTTTCTCCCGATCGACCTGACAGCCAAGACTCTTCAAAAGCCGCAGCATATGGTACACATCCGAGATATCCGGACAGTTTTCTATCTCACAGATTCCGTCTGTCAAAAGGGTTGCCGCCAGGATCGGCAGCGAAGCGTTCTTAGACCCCTGTATCCTCGTTTGTCCGGAAAGACTTTTTCCACCATAGATACGAACAGCGTCCATAAAATTACCTCGGTTTCTCTTTTATGACCTATTCTATCTATATGGATTTTCGACAAAAAATTATCTTGTCCTCATAAATCTTTCAGACGTATCCCCTTCGCCACACTCAAAGTCAGACCGATCTCGATCAATAGAAACATCACCGACGAGCCGCCGTAACTGATGAAAGGCAGGGAAATGCCGGTGTTTGGTATGGTGGCTGTGACCACGGCGATATTTAAGATGACCTGCACCGCGATATGCCCCATCACGCCGACCACCAGAAGCGCCCCGTAAAGATCCGGCGCATTGTTCGCTATGATCATCAGCCGCCAGATCAAAAGCAGGAACATGATGATAACGGCGATCCCCCCGAACAGTCCCAGCTCCTCGCAGATGATGGAAAAGATCATATCATTCTGCGCCTCCGGCAGAAAGCCGCGCTTCTGCATACTCTGACCAAGCCCTTTCCCCAGAACGCCGCCGCTGCCGATGGCATAGAGCGCCTGAATGGTCTGGAAAGCTTTGTCGTTCGCATAGGCTTCCGGATCCAGCCACGCCAGGATACGACCGCCGCGAAATTCCAGTTCATCCGCATGCGTCTGCGCTGTCTGCACCACATAAAACACTGCCGCTGCCGCCGCCGCAAGCGTGGCTGCCCCCAACAGGAAGAACCGCTTATAATCCGGACAGGAAACAAAAAGCATCAGCACCGCGATTCCCATGACAATGATAGCTGAACTCAGATTGTTGGTGATCTGCCACAACATGAGCGCGATCGGAACGGGAGACATCAGCACGATCAGAAAACCCTTGTTGCTCCGCACGCCTTTCCCCAGCTTGCAGATCAGGCTCGACAGAAAGAGAATCATACCCAGTTTCGCCACCTCCGCCACCTGCAGGGAGATCGGACCTATGTAGAGCCAGCGCGATGCGCCGCCGGAACTGTGCCCGAAAGGAATGATCAGCAGGATCAGTACGACGGATCCCAGATAGGCAAGCGCCGCAAAGCGCTCCCAGAAATGATAGGGAATATTGGACACCACCATCATAGCGACCAGCCCCAGGATCGAGGCAAAGAGCTGCTGGCGCAGATATCTGGTGGAATCTCCCTGCTGGTTCGCTTCATAAGAGCTTGAGGAAAACACCATGATAATGCCGAAACCCACCAAAAACAGCACGATGAATAACAGGCTGTAATCCATGTATTTCTCACCCTTATCCTGTTTTCTGCGGGAAGCGCTTCTCTGTGCCACTTAAACATTCTCCTCCATCTGTTCTACCAGTTCCTTAAACCGCCTGCCCCTGACCTCATAATTGGGGAACATCCCCCAGCTCGCGCAGGCGGGCGAGAGCAGTACCGCGTCTCCGGGCTTTGCCCGCTCTACGCAAATCTCGAAAGCCTCCTCAAAACTGTCCGCCAGCACGATATCCGACATGCCGTGACGCCTCGCACAGTCCGCGATCTTCTCTCTGGTCTGACCGATCAGCACCAGACACCTGACTTTCCCGTCAAACGCCTCGATCCACGCATCGTACTCGCTCTGCTTATCGTAACCGCCGCCGAGCAACACGGTCGGGCGGTCCATCGCCCGGATCCCCTGGATCGCCGCGTCCGGATTGGTTCCCTTGGAATCATTATAAAAATCAATGCCCCGTTTCGCCGCCACAAACTCGATCCTGTGCTCCACGGGCGCAAAATCCCTGATCACGGTAAGGATCGTCTCCATCGGCACGCCCATCGCCTGCGTGACCGCCATAGCCGCCATCACATTCTCTACGTTGCAGATCCCTTTCAGCCGCATTTCGCGCATATTCATCAGCCTTGTGCTTTTGCCGTCCTTTGCCCGGAAGATTTCCTCTCCCTCCAGGTAAAAACCGTCCGCAAGCCGCCTCTTAGAAGAAAACCACACCACCGTCGCGGGACAGCGCGCCCCGAACGCTCTGGTATACTCATTTTCGTAATTGAGCACACAGACCTCCGCTTTGGTCTGGTTTTTGCAGACAGCCTCTTTCGCCGCCGCATAGTTCTCCATCGTGTGATGACGGTTCAAATGATCCGGCGTAATATTTAAGATCGCGGAAACCTGCGGTCGAAACCGCTCTATCGTCTCCAGTTGAAAGCTGCTGACCTCCGCCACCGTCACAGTCTCTTGCCGGGAGACCGTCGCCGTCACCGTGTAGGGATTTCCGATATTTCCCACCACATCCACATACTCGCAGAATGCTTTCATGATCTCACCCACCAGCGTCGTGGTGGTCGTTTTTCCGTTGGTGCCCGTGATCGCGATCACAGACCCCTTTCCGATCTCATAGGCAAGCTCGATCTCCCCCCAGATCTTCACACCCCGACTGCGAAACTCCTCCACAAACGCCGTATCCGTAGGAACGCCGGGACTTAAGACCACAAGTTCAACAGCCGCTTTCTGCTCTTCCGACAACGTCCCGATCACAATCTCCGTATGACTCTCCGGCTTTAACTTTGCCTGCACTTCCTCTATCGTCAGCTTTTCGTTTTCGTCAAACAAGAGCGGCGCCGCCCCCACATATTGCAGAGCCTCCACCGCGCCGATCCCGCTGATCCCCGAACCTACCACCAGAACCGTTTTCCCTTTTAATGCCGATGCTTCCATTTTTCCGTCAATCCCTCTCCTCTTTGTCTCCCTTTTTCAAAACGACGGGCGATACCGTCTACCAGACGCCCATCAGCGCGACCAGACACAACAGCGCCGTCACGATGGAAAAGACCGCCACCACCCGGGTCTCCGACCAGCCGCAGAGTTCAAAATGATGGTGGATCGGCGCCATCTTAAAAATGCGTTTTCCGCCCGTCAGCTTAAAATAGGATACTTGCAGAATCACCGACAATACCTCCGCCAGATAGATAAACCCCACGATCGCGATAAAGATCGGCATCTGCATCATATACGCCGCCGCCGCCACAAAACCGCCAAGCGCAAGCGAGCCCGTATCTCCCATAAAAACACTGGCAGGATGCACATTGAACAGAAGAAACCCCAAAAGCGCGCCCACCACCGCACAGGTGATCGGCTCGATCCCGCTGTTCGTCCCGATCGCCACCACCGTAAAAAAGGTTGCCACGAGCACTGTCACAGAGCTTGCCAGACCGTCCAGACCATCCGTGAAATTCGTGCCGTTCACCGTACCGATAACGATAAAAAACAGGATCGGGATATTCCACCAGCCAAAATCCAGATAAGTTCCCTCCAAAAAGGGCACTTTCATGGCAAACGCCACATCCGTATAGTGCATCAGATAAAATACAAAAACGCCCGTCACCACTAGCTGCAAGCCAAATTTCTGCCAGGCTCTTAAGCCCATAGAGCGCTTCAACACCACCTTGATATAATCGTCCAGAAACCCCACCAGACCAAAACCCAGCGTAAGGAACAGAACCGGAATGATCCCCGGATAATCACGCACAAAAAGCAGGGAAGCCGCCACCACGCTGACAAGGATAAGGATACCGCCCATCGTGGGGGTGCCGTTCTTTTTCAGATGGCTCTCCGGTCCTTCCGTCCGCTCCGTCTGCCCCACTTTGAGACGCCGCAGAAAAGGAATCACGACCGGACCCAGAAGTACGCTGATCGCAAAGGAAACCATCACGGAAATTAGAATCACGCTGCTCATTATTGCCCTCTTTCCACTTAAATTATATCTCAGTATACTACTTTTTTTCTAAATAGGGAAGAATGTTTTCAAATAGCTGCCGAACCACCGGCGCCGCGATCTGTCCCCCGTAGTAAGTGCCCTGCGGATTGTGGATGATCGCCAGCGCCAGGACCTGCGGATCGTCCGCCGGAGAAAAGCCTAAGAAAGAGGCGATATACTTGCCGCTTCCCCGGGGCAGCGTCTGGCTGGTGGCGGTCTTTCCGCCCACACGGTATCCTTCCACCGCGCCGTTCTTACCGCCGCCCTCCGCCACCACCTGTTCTAAGATGTAGCGCATCGTCTCGGAAGTCTCCGCCGACACCACGTTTTCCCGCACCGGATAAGTGAACGACTGACTGTCCGCCCCATCCGCCGTGACCGCCCGCACCGCAAAATGCGGCGTGATGCGTCTGCCGCCGTTTACGATGGAAGCCGCCGTCGCAGCCAGTTGGATTGGCGTGATCTGAAAGGACTGCCCGAAAGAGATCGTCGCAAGTTCCACCGGACCGATATTCTCCATCTTGTGCATGATGGTTCCTGCCTCTCCCGGCAGATCGACCCCCGTTTTGTCAAGAAGACCGAACTGTTTGAAGCAGGAATAGAACCGCTCCACTCCGATCCGCTGCCCCACCGTGATAAAGACGGGGTTGCAGGAATTCATGGTCGCCTGCACAAAGTCTTCGGCGCCGTGACCCCCGACCTTATGGCAGCGGATCTTCCTGTCCTCCACCATGATAAATCCCGGGCAGCTGAACGTATCCGTCGTCTTTACCGCGCCGGTCTCTAACCCTGCCGCCGCCGTCACGATCTTAAAGGTAGACCCCGGCTCATAGGTATCGTTGATGCAGCCGTTTCTCCACATCGCGTTCAAAAGTTCCTGCCGTTTTTTCTCGGAAAAAGCCGATGCGTCCATACCGTTTGGCAGCGTGTAGGGACTATTCAGGTCAAATTCCGGCACATCCGCCATAGCCAGGATCTCCCCGTTCTGCGGGTTCATCACCAGAATGGACACACGGTCTGCCTCCTTGGTCTCCATCGTCTGCAGCGCAAGCTGCGTCGCATAACTCTGGATATTGATGTCCAGACTGACATAGAGGTCGCGACCGCTTATCGGCTCCACGCGCTCCTCTCCCTCCTCGTCCTGTTCCACGCCTTTGGCATCCGTCACCGTTAAGATCGTTCCCGCTTCTCCCTTGAGATATTCCTCATAGACCACCTCAAGTCCGATGATGCCCTGATTGTCCCCGCCCGTAAAGCCGAGCGCCTTGGATGCAAGCGACCCGTAAGGGTAGTAACGCTTATAATCTTCATCCACCTTAACACCGTCAAGCCCCCTTGCCCGGATGGCGTCTCCCGTCGCCTTATCGACATTGCTCTTGATCTTTTCGATGGAAGAATACTTTTCCACCCGTTTTCTGACATACTCCTCGGAAAGCCCCAGCTCTTTCGAAAGAACCGCCACCACCTCGTCCGCATCTTTGATCTGGCTGTGGATGACGGATACGTTACAGACTGTCTTATTGTCGGCAAGGATCTTGCCGTTTGCGTCTATGATACGCCCTCTTGCCGCCTTGATGCTCCGCTCCCGCTCGTGGAGTTCCCGCGCTTTCTCGCTGTAATATTCGGATCGAAAGACCATCAGATAAAAAAGCCGCGCCGCCAGTCCCAGAAAGACCAGCGCGCACAGGAAAAAGACCGTGACCGTCTTGCTCCTGTGATAGGTCCTGTGGTTCATCCTGTTGTCCATAAACAGAGAAACCTCACAAAAGGTTTATTACAATTTATTATCCTTTTGGTGAGGTTATTCTCACTTCCGCTATTCTGTTCCTTCCGCTTCTTCCTCTTCCGGCATATTATCCGGCGTCTGCGGCTCCTGTGTCTCACCGAGAAGACTCCCGCCGCCCATCACCGTGCCAAGTTCCGGATCGATGTAGGCGCCCGTCTCGGGATCCACCAGATAACCTGTGGCGGGATCCATCGGAAAACTCTTCCACGATTCATCCGGCTGCGGCGGCTCTTCCTGCTCCTCTCCGCTTTCTTCTCCTTCTTCCGGCACTTCGCCCTCCTCGCCGTCCTCCGCATCCGGTTCGATAGGATTGCCGTCCTCGTCAAGCTCCGGTTCCTCCGCCTGCGGCGTCCGGATCTGGATCTGTAACTGCTCCAGCTCTTCCCGCTCCGTATCGGAGAGTTCTTCCGTCATAAAGATATTCAGATACGGGAGCACTTCCGTCAACACTTTTTTGACGATTCCCGTCGCATGCCGCGCATTGTCCTGCATCGCCACATTCGGCCTGTCCACCACGACATAGATCGCGATCTGCGGATCGTCCGCCGGCGCATACCCCATGAAAGATACCACATACTCGTTATTGCCGCGGGGAAGCGTCTCCGCCGTCCCCGTCTTTCCGCCGATCATATATCCGGCGGGTCTTGCCGTCTTTCCCGTTCCGAATTCTCCCGTCACGACCGTATTGCAGTATTCCAGAATGGTGTCGCTGGTGGAGCGCGATATGGTCTGTTTTAAGAGCCGCGGCTCCACATTCTCAACGGTCGCCCCGTCCGCCGTCGTGATCCTGGATACCACATGGGGCGCATAATAATTTCCGCCGTTGATCAGGGAACAGAAGCCTGTGATCATCTGGATCATCGTTGCGTTAAAAGTCTGCCCGAAAGAATTGGTCGCAAGGTCTGTCATGCCGATGTTGCTTTTGTTATAGACCACGCTGGCTGTCCGCGCCTCGCCTGCCAGATCGATATTCGTCTTTAACCCGAAGCCGAACGCGTGCTGATAATCCACGAATCGGTCTTTTCCCAGCGCGAAAGCCACGTTCATCAGGACCACGTTACAGGAGCGCTCGATGCCCTGCTGTACCGTGAGCAGACCGTCCCCGTAAATCTGGTGGCACTTGATATCGTGGTCGCCCACATGAAGTTCTCCCTGACACAAATAGGTCTCATTTCCCGTGATGGCGCCGCTCTCCAAAGCCGCCGCCACCGTAAAGGGCTTCGCCACCGAACCCGGCTCGTAAGAATCTACGATGCAGAAGTTTTTCCACAGGGCATTCAAATGCTGGTACATCACCTGATCGTTCATGCCCTCCAAAGCTTCCTCTGTCACATACTCGCCCGCCACCTTTTTCCCGTCTTCGTCGAGAAGCGGCATCCCCAGCAGATTTTCCGTATTGCGGGCATCGTTTAAGTCAAAATCGGGATAGC
>JAMPCE010000047.1 GCA_023666335.1 bacterium | reverse complement strand
TCGGAGATTGAAGTTTCCTCATATCCTTTAGAAATAAACAGGTTCTGTGCGGCATCTAAAATTTCTTTTCGCCATTCATCCGGTGTCATTTTTACAGGTCTAGCCAATTTTTAATGAACCTCCTTTACAGATAGTTATTGACTTATGGTCAATAACTATTCTATCACTATCCCAAAATTTTTGCAATAGCTACAAATCTCTCACTTTTATGTGAGTTTTTATCTGATTAAAAATGTGAAAAGCCCTGCATATTTATCATACACAGGGCCATTCTCATTTGACTTTGCACAATTCTAATTCTATTTTTTCGTTTTTTCTATGATTTCCATCATTTCCGTCGGTGTAACAATAAAATCCCTAATCGGATAATGTTTCTGATTCCCTGTCACTAAATATGCATCGTCATCTCTCTTTTCCATAGCTACTTCATAGAAAATCAAATCATCCATATCAACAAGGATTTCTCCCATAGGCTGTGGAAAAACCTCCATGCCAAATTCTTTAACTGCTGTAAGTACCATCTGTATGGACTTCTCTTGAAATTGAAACTTATCTCTATGCAACACCTCATCATATTCAGCCAAAATCTCATTATGATACAGCGGCACAATCCTGCCATCAAAAATCGCCCGCAACACTTTTACCGTTGCGGCATCACTATTTTTTGATAGCAGGGCAGATATAAATACATTTGTGTCTATTACTGCATAATATATCATGACACTACCTCTTTTTTCTTTCTGCTCTTGCCGCCGATATTTCTGCATTGATTTCTTCCAGTGTCATCTCCGGAAGAGTGCTTGCCTGCGCCCGTAGATCCTCAAAAGCTCGCATTGCTTCAGCTCTTGTGACCGTATTCTCCGGAAGTCTTACATCAAATGGAACGCCTTTGACCATTTTGCTTTTATTCATGAACATACGCAATGCCGTAGGTAAGTCCATTCCAAGAGATTCGTAAATTTCTGTTACCTCCTGTTTTAATGCTTTATCTGCGCGGAACTGAATCAATACCTGTTCTGCCATAATATACCTCCGTTCCACTTCATATTGTAGTTGTTTTACAGTTGTTTTCAATACTATTATATGCTCGATTTCAAATTCTATCAAGATGAACACAGGAAAAATTTATACGATTTTCCCTCCGCAGATCGTGTGGCTGACCACCCCCCCACTTCAAGTTGGGGTGGTGATTAGCGTAATTCTGGTGATTTTACGTTTAGAGAAACTACATCAGACAAAAATTGCCTAATTACAGTTCTCCTATACTATTTTTACAAAAATTTTCAACCATTTCTCTGGGGAAAATCTCTGTTTTCATGTAGTCTTTATTAAAATTACTGATTGTGTCTTTATGTCTTTTATATGATTTTCCATCAAGCGCATGGATTGCTGATATGGCATGAAAATTCATGGCGCTCCATACAGTTTTATCCCCTCTCTTTCCACATTTGCATAAAATGGATATGCCTTTAACCAATATCTGAATCCTCTCTGTAATCGCCCCTTGCATAAGAACCATACAGAATGACAGCTTTCAAATACTGTCCATAGATATCCTTTATCTTATTAACATATTGGTTTAACAAATTATTTATTTTAACTGGCATGACATCATCCTCCTTGCTTTTTCATTGATTCAAACATAACTGATTTATTGGTTCCTCTCCAGTCAAAAATCCTGCATTTAGGCGTTTTTTATCTTCCTGCTTATCTTCCTCATTATCTGCATTTTCATTAACTACCCTCATTTTTCGTAATCAAAATGCCTATTCTGTCATCCAATGGAATTATCTCGCCAGTCGCCGCATCATATCTGAAAACTATGTAGGGTGCTTCGCCGCATGTGATTTCAAGCCGCCTGGAATCAACATATTGTTCGCCGATTTGCTCGTAGCTGCTGGTTGCTCATATGATATAAATCCGCATTCCCCTAACTACCTTCTTTCGCCTAATTCATTTACGAATTATGCGAATCATTAAGCGTCAGGCAATTTCGGCATCCTAACATCTTCAAAAATTTATATTGCGCTTCTATTTGTCATTTCAAGGCTCTTTTAGCAGTAGAGTTATAAATACCTTATCTCCCCATAAAATCTATGCCAAACAAATCGTTCTTGCATATTTATTTTTTGAATCTTCAACGATATTTATTTTCCCGATTTGAATAAAATAGTCTATCCGTTTTACATACCACCAGTCGCCTACGCCAAGTTGATTTTCCCCAAGGATATTGCCAATCAGCCTTGCTTCTTTGATTGGTTTTCGCGTTATTTTTTTCCAGATCAGGAAATCATAAAAATCTTCCGGCACTCCGATCAGTTTTCCATTGATAACAGCCCGCAGTGGACTGTTATCTTCTTGCAAAACATTCCATAACATGGCATACATCCGGATTTCTTCCCCGGACAATTTCTTTTCATAGGTTAAAAATCCGGCAAATTCTTCTGCCGCAACTTCTCCCCAATTTTTATAAGAAACAGTGGAATGATCAGAACGGATTTTATATTCAGGCAGTTTTACGACGCTGATCTCATTTTGGTATTTTTGCAAGCCTGTACACAAATGATAAAATCCGCATATTGAATACGGCGCCTCACTGTACCACACCCTAATCGCTGCCCCGTCCGCCAAATATGCTTCCAATCGTTCCATTTCAGCGCAATAATGATCACCCGGCTGCATTAACTCTGTGTCCATTTCCCCGCCCTTTTTCCATTGCTTCTGTGCATACATGGAATAAATCATATGCCTGCGGTAATCGCTGTCAGCGCTTTCCCTGATATCGCCGACATCCAGGAGAAAACCAAGACAGATAACTTCTTCTGCCGTTCCCTCGATCCAGCCGCAGTTTTCTTTTTCCGGCAGTTTCTTTTTTCCGACTGTCCATACTGCTGTAGGACCGTCGGCTTTCATTGTGATGACAGTATTTTTTGCAGCTTTCATGGAAGCTGCTTCGCTTTCTCCAAAGAGTACCTCTATCATAAATATTTCTCTTTTCCCTTTTTTATAAATTCATACATAATAAATCATTCCCAATTTGACCTATTAGAACATCACTTCAACCGAACATAATATGTCCCCTTTCCCGAACCTCCTCTTTCTAATTCTCCTGCCTTTACCAGCTTTCTCAGCGCTCCTTCGACAGAACTGATACTGAGTGCCGGACACAGCTCTCTGATGTCCTGCTTCGTAAACTTTCCGATCTTATTCAGCGCTGCCTTTCTTACCATATCAATTGCAGGCAATTTTTCTTCCACAATTGAAAATCTGTCCTCAAAATCCTTGTATGCAGCAAGAATCGTACTTAAAAGATATTTCATAAAAGGCAGCACATCCTCCGTTCCTTCATGCCAGCCTTCCTGCGCCCTGCCGAGTGCATCATAATACAAATCCTTGTTTCTTGCTATCTTTGCCTCTAAAGAAATGTATTTGCCCACATAAAAGCCATTTCGGTATAAAAGCAGCGTGGTAAGCAGTCTGCTCATTCTGCCGTTCCCGTCATTAAAGGGATGTATACACAAAAAGTCATGAATAAAAATCGGTATGACGATTAGCGGCTCTACTTCAAAATTTCCTATGACAAAGTTGTATTCCTCACATATTCTGTCAAGCGCTTCGGGAGTTTCAAAAGGCGCCGGCGGTGTAAATAATACCTCTGTATGACCATCAGGATGCGTAGCACTGATATAATTCTGTACATTTTTCGTCTGTCCGGCAAGCGGATTATTCATGTGGCTGTAAAGTATCTTATGCAGCTGGAGGATATAATTCTTAGTAATCGGAATCGCATCAAAACTTTCGTGAATCACATTCAATACATCACGATATCCTGCGATTTCCTGCTCATCACGGTTTTTTGGCGTTGTTTTTTCCTTAACCAACTGCCTGATCCTTGTATTTGTAGTTACAATACCCTCAATGGCATTCGATGCCTCAGTGCTTTGTATCTTGGCTATTTCAACGAGCTTTTCAAGCTCATTCGGTTTCTGTTTGAGGTAAAGCTCCTGTTTCCCTGCATATCTGTATATCGCTGCAATGAGCCCAAGAATCTCTGAATCCCACTTTTGCTCTTTTATAGATGAATAATTGAATGTTCTCATTCCCCTATGCGCCACCCTTTCCCCTTAAATATTAGCATATTTTAAGGGAAACTTCAACAATCAACCGTTTCAATACAACTCCAATGCCGAACTTACACGATTTTCCCTCCGCAGACCGTAAGCCCAACCACCCCCGGCAGCCTTTCTCCGATAAAAGGCGAATTTGCCGCTTTGGAAACAAAGCGCTCCACCGTCCACTCCTTTCCGGGATCAAATACGGTAAGATCCGCCGGACCGCCCTCTTTCAGATACCCCGCATCGAGATGATACAGCCTCGCAGGGGCAAGACTCATTTTTTCGATCAACTCCATCACGGAGAGATAACCCTTACTTACCAGCTCCCGAATCCCCAGAGAAAGCGCCGTCTCCAGACCGATGATGCCGCTGGGCGCCTCTGTCAGCGGTTTCGCCTTTTCCTGGGCGCTGTGGGGCGCGTGATCCGTAGCGATCATGTCGATCGTGCCGTCCCGCAGTCCTTCTATGATCGCCAGTCGGTCAGCCTCTTCCCGCAGCGGCGGATTCATCTTTGCAAGCGTCCCGCAGCGGATTACCGCTTCCTCCGTCAGGGTAAAATGATGCGGCGTCGCCTCCGCAAAAATATGGCGGCTCTTTTTTTTCGCCTGCCGCACCAATTCCACTGCCTCTTTCGTACTGATATGCTGAATGGAAAGGTCAGCCTCCTCCTCCAGCGCGATCCGCAGATCCCGCTCTACCATAGCGATCTCCGCCTCTCTGGGGGAACCGCCTATCCCGTAATGTGCGGCGGCTTTTCCCGCATGGACGCCGTTATTTGTAATGAGCGCCGGATCTTCCTCGTGAAGACTGACGGGCTTTCCGCATTTTGCGGCTTTTTTCAGCGCCTCGCGCAAGATCCCCTCGTCCGTCAAGGGTATCCCGTCGTCGGTAAAACCCGCCGCGCCGCACGCGCTTAAAAGTTCCATATCCGTCAGTTCCCGCCCTTGCAGTCCCTTTGTCACATTGGCGCAGGTATAGATATGGATCCCCGTCTCTTTTCCTCTGTCAAGCACATAGGAAAGCGTCTCCGGATTATCCACGGCAGGCTTTGTATTCGCCATCAGCACCACGGAGGTGAAGCCGCCTTTCGCCGCTGCCGCCGCTCCCGTGTATATGTCTTCCTTATGGGTAAAGCCGGGATCCCGAAAATGGACGTGCACATCCACTAAGCCGGGGACAATGTATTGACCGTTTAAGTCAATCTCGGTAAGCTGCCTGCGCTTCGTCTCTGCCGCTTCGTCCCCCGCACCGCAAAGCATCTCCGATACAGGCGTCCCCTGCGGCGCGATCTTCCTGATCGTTCCGCTTTCCGTGTCGATCAAAATATCGCGGTATCCTTCCGTTTGCGATGCAGGATCCAGCATATATCCGTTTTTTAATAAAAGCATGTTCTTTCCCTCAGCTTTCCACTTCCGCCTATGTATTCTGCTTCTCTATTCAAACACGATCGGTTTCTCCACAAACTCCATCTTCACGACCACATAAGGGTAACTCTTCACCTGATTCTGCTTCTCTTCCGGCGACGGACCGATCAGATTCGTATCAAAATAGACCGCATTCGCCGTCTCATACAACGCATTCACCGCAATGCTGTAACCGCCCGTCTGCTGCACACCGTATCCCATGCAGATATAGAGAAAGCCCTGATCCTCAAAAGTCAGCCGAAAAGCATTTTCTTTCTTTTCCTCGATCTTTGCAAGCAGCTCTTTCGGGATGTTGTCCTCCGCGATCACCGTGTATTCCAAATCCTTGATCTTCTCCAGCGGATCCTGCTTTTTCCCACAGGCATATACCAGAAAACACAGCAGGCAGATCAGACAGACGCTCATCATCCTTCTTTGATATTCATATCGTTTCCCCATAAACCCTCCGCAATTTCCTCTTACTAACTAATTTATTATGCGGAGGCATTGTCTATTCCTGCGAAACTATGCTATAATATCAATCATCCAATCCAACATAGAAAGGGCATGAACCATGATCCGTCTCCTGTTAGTCGCTGTCTTTGTATTCCTTTTCCTGGTCCTCAGCATCCCGCTGCTGATCGCGGAATACTTCATCGGAAAATGGAATATGGACCTGAAAAACAAAAGCTCTCTGGCTATCGTCAACTGGGCTTTCCGCTGTGTCCTCTTCCTCTCCGGCGTATCCGTCACGGTAATCGGTGAGGAGAATGTCCCCAAAGACGAGCCTGTGCTCTATATCGGCAACCATCGAAGCTATTTCGACATCATCATGACCTATGTGCGGGTTCCCCGGCCCACCGGCTACATCGCAAAGATCGGCATGATCAAAGTGCCGCTCCTCTCCAACTGGATGAAGAATCTGCACTGTCTTTTTCTGGACAGAAACGATATCAAACAGGGGATGAAGACCATCCTGACAGCCGTAGAAAAAGTAAAATCAGGCATCTCCGTCTGCGTTTTTCCGGAAGGAAGCCGCAGCAAGGAGCCGGACACTTTCCTGCCTTTCCACGGCGGCAGCTTTAAGATTGCCGAAAAGTCAGGCTGTCCCATCGTCCCCATCAGCATCAACAACGCCGATCAGATTTGGGAGGCTCATCTGCCCCGCATCAAAAAGACCCACGTTGTCATCGAGTACGGCAAACCCATCTACCCAAAAGACCTCGACAAGGAACAGAAGCGCCACATCGATGATACGGTCCTTTCCGTTATCAAGGAAATGTATACGAAAAACAAAGCCGCTGTCTGACTATTCCTCACTCACCACCCGCTCGTCGTCCATGATCGCGGCGAGCATGAGCAGCAGTTCCGCATTCTGATCCACCTGATTCATCACGCCCACAGCCTCATCGACATTGCGGTAATTCCGTCCGCCCACATCATTCAGATAAGCGATAGACTGTAGATTTCTTCCCAGCATATAGTGTATATGGTTTTCGAGCACCGTTGCGTACTCGTGGTTAGTGATGATATGGTCCACCACGGTAAGTCTCGTCATATCGCGCAAAAGTCCCGCGTGGCTGCCCTGCTTTTCATCCGCTTTCACAAGCAGTTTGGAAGCTTTCGAGTCGTACGAAATGGTCTCGACTTTCCGCATCAGATTTTGGATCACATCGCTGCAGAGGTTCATATCCACCGTCTGCCTGGTGGAGAGGTACGTCACGCATCCCCAGAACGCATAATCATTTTCCAGATCCGGTTCCCTGTTTTGTTCGAGATAAGATTTCACTACATTGTGATACTGATAATTCCCCGTAGCGCGGTAAAGTTCCGCCGCCGCATGGAAATACTGCTCCTGCGAAATATCCGCCAGATACTGCTCGGCATAGCGGTAAGCCCTGTCCGCCGCTTTCAGGCAGCGCGTCGCAAATTCCAGATCATAGCTCTGGTAAAGGTAGCTGAATCTCGCCATCGCCGCCGCGAAGTGGATCGTGGCGTCCATCGTGATCCCGTCTATGTATAGAATATAGCCCACGGTCTTATTGTCCACTGAACTGACGGAGGCGTACACCGCCCCGCTCTTTGCGTCCTGCATCTTGAAAAGCCAGTCGATCTCATACTTTACTTCATCCAAAAGATCGGGAACGCCGTTTCCGCTCTCGGGGATTCCCAGATCGTCCCCAAAGGCGTCCGGATAAAGTTCATAGGCGAGGAGCAGCGTATTGACCGTCTGGCAGCCTTTCGCCACATCGCGGCTCCCGATCTCGTCCACATGCCAGCCGCCCGACACATCCTGCCGGATCATCGCTTCCTCTTTCATCTGTGCCTCTCTGGAATGGCAGGCATTGTGCGCCGCCTCCCCCGCAAGCTCAGACGAGAGCGTCAGACCACAGCGGTTGCAGTAATACTGCCCAAACACCTTTTGAAACAGCTCCGCATAAGGTTCCTCCGCGATCGCAAAAACATAGGAACGACCGATCGAAGACGCCTGGATATAATAAGATCCCGGCGTGTTATAGTCCGTAAAATCCGCATAGCTGATATACGCGTTCAGCGTCTCGTCATAGCCTTTCTGCTCGATCTGTCCCGTATAGACTTCGCGGCTGCTTTTCGCATCAAGCATAACGAACTCTTCCGGAGGCTCTTCCCCGATGATCATCGCCATTTTACTGCTCCTGCACGCGTAACCCACCTGATCCACCAGAATGCTCGGCAGGCTCTCCGGCACCTCGTAGTCAAATTCGGGGGAGAGCCCGAGCGTGGTAAATTCGTCTTTCTCTTCTGCGGGCAGATTCTGCGCCGGAAGATCCTCAAAACCGCTGCACCCCGACAGAAGAAGCGCCGCCGCCAATATAAAACTTATTGATTTTTCCCGTAGGATACTTTTTCGCATGGGTTTATTATATCATATTTCTCGTCCTTCCGATAGACGATTTTTCCGTCGATGAAAGTGTAAAGCGTTTCGGTAAATACTTCCATCGGATTCCCCGTAAAGACCGCGATATCGGCATCCTTTCCCGGTTCGAGACTGCCGAGGCGTTCCGCCACGCCGCAGATCTTCGCCGCGTTGATCGTGATCGCGCGCAGTCCTTCCTCCGGATCCATGCCGGATTTTACCGCCAGTCCCGCGCAGATCGGCAGAAACTGGATCCTGGAGACGGGGTGATCCGTGGTGATGGCTGTCAGGATTCCTTTTCTTGCGAGGATCCCCGCCGTCTTGAACGCCATGTTCTGCACCTCGATCTTATTGCGGCTTGCCATATCCGGTCCCACGATGGCTGGATACCCCGCCTCTTTCAATTCATCCGCGATCAGATGCCCTTCGCTGCAATGATCGATCGTCATCCGCAGGCCAAATTCTTTCGCAATACGGACCGCCGTTAAAATATCATCGGCACGATGTGCATGTGCTTTCAGAGGAATTTCTCCGTTCAGGACGGGAAGCCAGCACTCATATCGGGGATCCGGCGGCTCTTTCCCGTTTTCTTTGCGCTTTTCCCGATAGTTTACCGCCTTTGTCAGTTCTTCTCTGAGCATAGCAGCAATTGCCATGCGGGTGGAGGGCGACTTGCCCTGTCCGGAATAATTTACTTTGGGATTTTCCCCGAAAGCCACTTTCATGGCTGCGGGCGCCTTTACGATCATCCGGTCGATGCAGCGCCCGTGCGTCTTTATGAATGCGAACTGCCCGCCCACGACGTTTGCGCTGCCGGGACCGATCATGGCGGAAGTGATCCCTGCTGCCAGCGCGTCGTTAAAAGCCGCGTCCATCGGATTGATGGCGTCAATCGCTTGAAGCTGCGGCGTAATGGGATCTACGGTCTCATTGCAGTCGTCTCCCTCCATGCCTTTCTTTTCCTCGGTGATCCCCATGTGACAGTGCGCCTCCACAATGCCCGGCATCACAAAAGCACCCTGCACATCCAGAATCTCCTCCTCCGGTCCTGCCGTCGGGCACGTTTCCATCCCGCCGACAGAAACGATCTTTCCCGCTGCGGTCTGCACATAACCGTCCGCATGATCTGTGCCTGCCATTGTCTTGATATTCCCGTGTATGAGTAACATCGCGATCCCCTCTATTTGAGTTTTGTCAAAGGATTGACCGGCTCCCCGTCCTTTGTCAGCTTAAAGTATACGTTCGCGCCCTCAAGACTGTAGTATTTCGTCGGAACCGCCACCGTGCCGATCGCGTCGCCTACCTCCACATAGCTCCCCTCCGATACCGTGATATTGTCAAGCTGCCCGTAAGTCAGCTCATAGCCGTTTCCCAATTCCATCACGACCGTATTGCCCGTAGCGCGGTCGTAGCTCACGGAACTGACACGCCCGTTTGCCGCCGCACCGATGGTCTCACCCTGATTCGCCGCGATCACGATTGCCGGATTGTACTTATACTGATCCAGCGTGGGAAAATAAATCGTGCTGTCCATGCTGTAATTGATCAGCACGTTGCCGACGATGGGCCACACAAGATCGTCCTCCTCGCTGAAAGTAAGCTCCGGCTGCACGGTGGTGGAGATCCCCTCTGTCTTTACCTCGCCGCTCATGACGGTGTCCACCGTCTCATCGAACATCCCTGCCTCTTCTTCACCGTTTTCTCTCTGTTCCGCTTTGGGTTCCTTTACGGGGTTGTCCTTCTTTTTTTCTTCCGCCCGCTTTTGATCCTCCGCCTTTTCCGCCTCTTCGATCGCCTCGCTGATCATCTTGACATCATTTTGACTGGTTTGGTCAGTTTTCTCGCCGTCCGATTTTTTCTGCCCGCCTGTCGAGGCATTTTCCGTGTTCTCTACATGCAGGGAATTTGCCTCCTGAAAACTGGGGTCATAATCCAGATCATCCGTGCCGATGTCGGCAAACAGCGTGTCAAGCTCCTCGCCCGACACCATATTGTCCGCAAGCTCTACGCTGCTCTGCTCAAGTGTCTCGAAGTCTACCACATAATCCTCCAGCTCGGCGCGGTTGCTCTTTCTCACATAAACGCCGGTCACTGTCAGCGCCGCCAGAACGAACACCGCAGATGCCAGCATGATGATCCTCTCTTTTCCGATATTGTTTTTATTCCTTCTCGCCATGAAACTCGCCTCCTGTTTTTTTCCCGGCGTCCTATATTTCCCGACACCTGACGGGCTTCCCGATGCACCGGGTTTCATGGTGATAGTTTTACCCTTTTTTTCCGTCTTATTCAAAATTTGCTAATTCTGTCCCCGAAAAAGAATCGAAAAGGATCTCTTTCCAGGTCTTTCCCTCCCCGGTAAGCCGCATGAAAGACGCTCTTACGGGTTCGCCCCGGTCCGTCAGGATGATCCCCGTCGTAGCCCCCACAGCCTGCCTGTACGCAGCAAGTTCCTCCTCATTCCCGGCGCCGCCGTAGAACTGCGCAAGTTCCTCCGCTTTCGAAAAAAGCGTTTCCGTCTCCTGCTCTTGATAGCGCGCCGCAAGTTCCGTCCGCAAAAGCACAGCCTGCGCCTTTAACACCTCCGGATCGCTCTCCTCCGGCATCAGGAGCGCGAGCAGATAAGTCAGATATTCTTCCGCGGGAAGCTCCCACATGCCCCAGGAGAGCGCCGCCTCCACCATCCTGCCATCCTGTGCTTCCGCTTCCTTTCGAAGCTTTGCCGTCTCCTCCCCCGCATGCCCCCAGAGACAGGCGCAGACATACGGCAGCAAAAAAACAAACAGAAGGAAGCTTAACGCATCCCTCCTGTTTGATTTTTTTGAGACGATTCCGTTGTTTTTCATGCGACACCCCACATATTCTATATCTATGCGGCTGTCCACATATTTATTCTTGTACGGAGAATGCTGCTTTTGACATCCTCCTAAGCGTGACCTGGTACTTCATGCTTTCTTCACGCTTTGTTACGCGTTACTGTCATAAGTCGCCAGATCCACATGCTGGATCGTGGAGACCGCACCGCTCTCGTACAGGAAGATCCCCGTCTTGCGGATCATGGCATTGGTCTCGTTCGTCTTCGCGGAATTTAAGGAAAACTGTGTCCCCACCCGGGAGAGGCCGATGGCGCCCACGCCCAGATCGGAGAGATGATACAGTTTATCCTTTCCGTCCTCATCCTTTGTCCAGATGAGAAGTTTTTCCCAGATGGGATCCGCCTCGTCGATCCAGCCGTTGCCGTCCGCGTCATAGCGGGCAAGATCCTTAAAACCGTCGCCGCTCTTTGTGCCGAACAGTTCGCTCCCGTCGTTGATCTCTCCGTCTCCGTTTAAGTCGAGCGCTAAAAACCCGCTGCCTGCCTCCAACGTGGAGATCTCCTCCTCCCTGCCGTCACAGTCTAAGTCAAAAAAGAATTTCTGGTCGGAGACCTTTGCGATATTGCTGTCCAGATTGATCACGAGCGGATCGCGGAAAGTCCGCACCGAGGTAACGTAATTTTCCTGATAATACTCCTCGAATCTGCGGCTCATACCGAGTTCCAGGTTAAAGGAAAGTTCCCTGCCGTCCGCGGTCTTTACCGTGCCCTGCGTGGAAAAGGTGGTCGTTTCCTCTTCCATGTGATACCGCTGCATCTGATAACCGTTCACGGTATACTGATTCGTACCGGATGCCAGCGCCATAAGAGGATTCGTCTGCTGCCCCCTGTTTCGATGAAACGGGAATAGCAATTCCAGCAGAAAGTCCACGCACTGCTGCTTGATGCTGCGTATCGCCTCCTGCGCATCATTTCGCGTAGAAAACATCCATGCGCCGGTGGTATTTTTCATGTGCATCGAAAGATCCTGCAGCTTTGCCTGACCCTCGCCGTCCTCTTCCGCCGTTTTCTCTCCGGTATTGCCCTGATCCTGAAACAAGGCATTCCAGCCCTCTCTGTCTGCGATCGTACCTCTCACGCTCCGCGCGCTCGCTTTTGTGACAGAATGATAGCTTCTGGCTGCCTGCATTCCTATGGTACCGGATTCAATAACCAACATTCCCTCCTTTTTGCAGCGACCCTCCTACGCCTGCCTGTGCACCAGACTGCGCCCTCCCTGACGCGTGGCAGTAGAAAAACGGCATCTTTACGGAAATTCCTTTTCCCTAAAAATACCGTCCCTGGTCTCTACATGATGAATTTCAGAAAAGAGACATTCCGGCCATGAACTCTCTTTCCTGTATCTTATATATCGACCGCTTTTTTCTTTTTCTTAACCCGCTCCCGTATAAGCGGCGTACATACTGCGTCCGCTCCGGATAAGTGCCCTCGTTAAATCCTCCGACGTCGCCGGCTCTCACCGCCGCTGCCGCCAATACAGCCAGTGCAGTCAGGACAATGACAGCCCGCTTTACCCCATGATACATAATCCCCCAACATTTTATCACACACGATTATAATTGATCAGGCACCCTTTCAAAATGATCTGCCGCTCCTCGTCCGTAAGCTCCCCTAAGGTCAACGTGAAAGGAATGAGTTTCCCCTCCTCCACACAAACGCGGTACGCCTCGATCGTCTCCGCCTTTTCCTCCACAGCCTTGCGGATTCCCGGGAAGAACAGGTAATCCAGATTATGGAAAGGCAGATCTCCCGCCGGAATCAGGAAAGGCAGCATCCCCCAGTTGATCAGGTTCGAACGATAACGCTTTGTCGCATATTCATGTGCGATATTTGCCCAGCCGCCCAGCACTTTCTGACAGCTCGCCGCCTGCTCTCTGGCGGAACCGTCTCCGGGCTTTACTGCAAAAATGGTGGAGCCGAAGCCCGTGTTCTCGTGAGAAGCGTCCGCATAGGTCTGTTTGATGACGCCCATCAGCGGTTTCACATCCGGATGCGCATGACAGGGATGACCGCCCTGCATTCTCTCTGTTTCCGCCCGCTGGATATCCTTTGCCCGCCCCACATAGTCGGGGTCTTTTCGGGACAGCGTAAACTCCGCCAGCCCCAGCGGATTGGAACGGTAGGAGGAAGTCTCGCCGGACGGGATCAACTCGTCCGTCGTCGTCACGGGATCGTGGATCTCCGACACCACCCGCAGTACCAGATTCTCCGGCAGCGCCCCCATCGCAGGCCAGTCCTTGATATTGGGACCGAACTGAATCTCTACGCTTTCATCCGCCACGCCCTTTGAATCAAAGACGCGGTTTTTATAAATATTCGCATCGAAATGATAGCGGTATTTTCCGATCTCCCCGTCAAAATCTGTCGCCGGCGTCAGAACCCCTTTATTCGCCGCCGTCGCCGCGATCGAGCGGGCGTCCATCAGCGCCACGGAAGAAACCTGTCCGTTTTGCAGCTTGGAACCCTCCCTGTTCGGGAAGTTTCTGGTCGAATGCCTGATGCTGAACGCATTGTTCGCCGGCGTATCGCCCGCGCCGAAACACGGTCCGCAGAAAGCGGTCTTTAACACCGCGCCCGTCTCTAAGATCGCGGCGGCGCAGCCGTTTTTGATCAGCTCCATATACACAGGCATGGAAGCCGGATAAACGCTTAAGGTAAAGCCGTCCGCACCGATATAGGATCCTTTCAGGATGTCCGCCGCCGCGCAGATGTTCTCAAAGCCGCCGCCCGCACAGCCCGCGATAATGCCCTGATCCACCATGAATTTACCGTCCCGCACCTTATCCTGCAGCGAATAAGGCACCGCGCCGTCTAAGCTCACTTTCGCACGCTCCTCCACATCGTGGAGCACGTCTTTCAGATTTCGATTCACCTCGTCGATCGTGTAGGTGTTACTCGGGTGAAAAGGCATGGCGATCATCGGGCGGATCTTCGACAGGTCTACGGTGATCATACCGTCATAATAGGTGACTTCCCCGGGATTCAATTCCCGATATTCTTCCGTTCTGCCGTGGATCTCATAAAATTCTTTGACCGTATCGTCCGTCCGCCAAATGGAGGACAAGCAGGTCGTCTCCGTTGTCATCACGTCGATGCCGATGCGGAAATCCGCGCTCAGGGAAGAGACGCCCGGACCGACAAACTCCATGACTTTATTTTTGACATAGCCGTTTGCAAAGACTGCGCCGATGATGGCGAGCGCCACATCCTGCGGACCGACGCCCTTGACCGGCTCGCCCGTCAGATACACGCCCACAACGCCCGGCATATTGATATCGTAAGTCTGGGACAGTAACTGCTTTACTAATTCCGGCCCGCCCTCACCCATCGCCATCGTGCCGAGCGCACCGTAGCGGGTATGGGAGTCGGAACCGAGGATCATTTTTCCGCTGCCTGTAAGCATCTCGCGCGCATACTGATGAATGACCGCCTGGTGCGGCGGTACATAGACGCCGCCGTACCGCTTCGCGCAGGACAAGCCAAACATGTGGTCGTCCTCATTGATCGTTCCGCCCACCGCGCACAGGGAATTGTGGCAGTTTGTCAGCACATAGGGAATCGGGAATTTGGTAAGCCCCGACGCCCGCGCCGTCTGGATAATGCCCACGAACGTGATATCGTGGGAAGTCAGCTTGTCAAATTTAATTTTCAGTTTTTCCATATTGCCGGAGGTATTGTGCGATTTTAGAATGCCGTAGGCGATGGTCTGCCCCGCCGCCTCCTCCTTGGAAATCTCCTTTCCCGTCTTCTGTTTGATCTGCGCCGCCGCGTCTGCGCCGTCGGGAATAATCTCCGTGCCGTGCAGCAGATAAGCGCCGCCCTTAGATAACTGAATCATGCTCCTTTTCCTCCTTGTTTCCTATTTACTCGTATGTTACGCAAAACCCTGTTTTGTATCAAATCCCCCAGATAGTTGTCGCATCTGTCAAAAAGCAGTCTCCTGACTTCCCCGACAAACAGGCAGCCCGCAAAAACAGCCGCCTCGATGCCTATCAACATCAAATAACCCACAATTCCTTTCCCACCCCGAAAGCCGTTATCCAACAGCAGCTCCATGACCACCGTCACAAGGGCATTATTCAAAGCAAATGCCGCAAACACATCACCCGCCGCCCGATTGACTGCGGACGATCGAAATTTCCACCCTTTTACCAGATAAAACAAAATCACCGCCATAGTAAGATTGGTGAAGCTGTTATCTTTACACAGATGGTGATAAATCCCGCCAATCTGAATGGGGATCTCATGGGATACCCCGTTTACGATCCATAGAAACAGAAAGAGCAGTCCGGCTCCCTTAGGTATGTTTACGTCCTGATACATCCGTATATATCTGCCGACCATATAGATCATGATCATCTGAACAAGCCCTTTTCCGTTGTCCGGAACCAACTCAAAATAAAACAGCGTCGGCAGAACACTGAACAGCACCAACTGTAGTAAAAGGAGTCTCTGAAACGCTTCTCTTGTAAGCTGTTCCAGAAACTTCTGAATATATCCGCTGAAAAAGAGCAGGCAGACATAGCTGGAATAAAACCAGTATTTTCTTGTGATAAAAGGAAAAAATGACTTGACGAGCTGCTCCAGCAGTGCCCCCCCCTGCATCTGCTGCGGCGTTACAATACACAAAAGAATTGTCTCCGCCAAAGAATATGTGACCATCATACATTCCATCCTGACAAACTTCCTGACATCCGGTTTCATGCCATAATAGCCGGAAATCAGGATAAAACAGGTCACACCGATATTGCAGATTCCATTTACCATGCCGTTAAAGAATACGGCGCTGCGCCCGGAAACAATCTGAAACAGATACCTGTTGGCATGGATCGATACGATCATGAACATAGCAAGGATACGCAGTAATTCCATATTCGAATTTCTTATTGTTTTAGAAGTCGCAGTTTGTTCCAAAATGATATCCTTCCATGTTTTTCTGCCCGCATCCGCAATTTATTATATAAAAGATTCAACGCCTTTGCAAGAATGTTTGCTTTGCCGCCTCCCTCTCCATCGGTTTCTAAGGCAGATATTTTTCATAATACCCGTAATCTTCTTTTTTACAATTCACCCGCAGCCGCACGCCGTCTTCCAGATACTCTGTCTCATACACCACCGCATGTTCGTTCAAGTAGGACACCGCCCTGCCGTCCGTATAGGGAATGAGGAGCGAGCACTCCACATAGCCGCCCGCCAGCTTTTCTTCGATGAGAGCGATCAGATCGTCCAGTCCGATGCGCTTTTTGGCGGAGAGATAAATCTTATCGTCATACACTGCAAAGGCGGCATCCGGAACCAGATCTGCTTTATTATAGACGTAAAGCATGGGAATCCCCTCCGCACCGAGTTCTTTCAGGGTGCGGTTCGTGACCGCGATCTGCTCCCTGTAGTGCGGGTCGCTGTAATCCACGACTTGGATGAGAAGATCCGCTTCTTTCGCCTCCTCAAGGGTCGAGCGAAAGGCATCCACCAGATGATGCGGGAGTTTGTGGATGAAACCCACCGTATCCGACAGCAGAAAGGCGTGATGTTCCGGAGGCTCGATCCTGCGCACGGTCGTATCGAGTGTGGCAAAAAGCATATCTTTCTCGAAGACATGCTTCTCTTTTTCCGTCCCTTCCCCGTCGTCCGCGCCGTATAAGTCCAGCATCGCATTTAAGAGCGTGGACTTCCCCGCATTGGTATATCCCACCAGCGCGACGCGGGGAAGCCCCGACTTTGCCCGCCGCTTCCGCTGGGTTTCCCGCTCGCCGCCCACTTCTTTTAATTCCCGGCGCAGTTCTGTCAGGCGCTTTTCCAATACCCGCCTGTCCAGTTCCAGTTTCTTCTCGCCCGCGCCGCGGTTACTCATGGCGCCGCTTGCGCCGCCCTGTCTGGAAAGCGCCGCGTGCAGCCCCACAAGGCGCGGCAGCATATACTGCAGTCTTGCCGTCTCCACTTGCAGTTTTGCCTCGCGGGAACGCGCCCTGTCCGCAAAAATTTCCAGGATCAGCGCGCTCCTGTCGAGGATCGGCATCTCCAACCGTTCCTGTAGATTGCGCATCTGCATGGGAGAGAGGGAATTGTCGAAAATTATGACATCCGTGTCACATTTTAAGGCAAGTTCCTTTACCTCGTCCACCTTGCCCGTGCCGATGTAAAACGCCTTATGCACCGCAGGAAGCGTCTGGCAGACGCTGCCTGCCACCTCCATACCGCAGGCTTTGGCCAGCGCTCCCAGCTCCTCCAAAGAAGCGAGATAATCCTCTCCGTCGTTTAAGTTTGCTCCCACCAAAAAAACCCGTTCCAAACGCCGCCTCCTGCCTGCAGGAAATCTGTCGCAACTTCCTAATGACACATGGAAATTGCGTGTCCCGGCGCCGCCCGGACACGCAATTCCAGTTTTCCTGCTATGCCGCTGTATTTTACTACAGATCGGCTATTGTTTTCACCGCATATTTGCGCGTGTTATTTTGCGGTTCTCTTTCCCGTGGATGCAGGTGCAGTCTCCTTGGGAATCACGACCTTATCCAGCTTCCAGATCTCATCCACATATTCCTGGATGGTTCTGTCGGACGTGAACTTGCCGGAACAGGCTACATTTAAGATCGCACTCCTCGCCCATCCTTTCTCATCGCGGTAAGCCGCTTCCACCTTTTCCTGCGCCTCCGCGTAAGCCTTGAAATCTTTCAGGATAAAATAGGTGTCCGCCTTTGCCGTATCCTGCGTATTCAACAGCGAATTATACAGGGAGCGGAACAGATCCGGATCGCCGGGCGCATAAGTGCCGTTGATCAGCTGCATCAGCACCTTTCTCACATCGGGATCGTTGTTAAAGATCTCGGTCGGATCGTAGCCGCCGTAATTCTCGTAGCGGATGACTTCGTCTGAGGACAGACCGAAGATAAACGCATTCTCCTCGCCCACTTCCTCCACGATCTCGACATTCGCACCGTCCATCGTGCCGATGGTCAGCGCGCCGTTTAACATAAACTTCATGTTACCCGTGCCGGAAGCCTCCTTGCTGGCTGTGGAGATCTGCTCGGACACATCCGCCGCCGCAAAGATGATCTCCGCATTGGACACGCGGTAATTCTCAATGAACACCACCTTGATCTTTCCGCCAATAGCCGGATCGTTGTTCACCACATCCGCCACGGAGTTGATCAGCTTGATGGTCAGCTTCGCATTCTTGTAGCCCGCGGCCGCCTTCGCGCCGAAAATAAAGGTCCTGGGATAGAAATCTCTGTCCGGATGCTCTTTCAATTCATTGTAGAGATACATCACATGCAGGATGTTCAAAAGCTGCCGTTTGTATTCATGCAGACGCTTTACCTGCACGTCAAAGATGGAACGGGGATCGACCTCGATGCCGTTGTGCTCCATGATATAGTTCGCGAGGCGCACCTTATTCTGATATTTGATGTTCATAAACTCCTGCTGCGCTTTCTCGTCGTCGGCGTAGATCTTGAGCTTATTGATCTTCGGCAGATCGGTGATCCAGTCGTTACCCACATGCGCCGTCACCCAGTCCGCGAGCAGGGGATTCGCATGGAGCAGGAAACGTCTCTGCGTGATACCGTTTGTTTTGTTGTTGAACTTCTCGGGCATCATTTCATAGAAATCCCGCAGCTCCTGATTCTTCAAAATCTCCGTATGTAACCTTGCCACACCGTTTACGGAGTAACCCGCCGCGATCGCCAGATGCGCCATCTTGACCTGACCGTCATAGATGATCGCCATTTTTCTGACTTTCTCCTGATCGCCGGGATATTTCTGCTCGATCCGCTCGATGAAGCGGCGGTTAATCTCCTCCACGATCTGGTATACGCGGGGCAGAAGTCTCGAGAACAGCTCGATCGGCCATTTCTCAAGCGCCTCGGACATGATCGTATGGTTGGTGTACGCGCAGGTCTTAGTCGTCACTTCCCACGCCTCGTCCCAGGTCAGATAATGCTCATCCATCAGAATACGCATCAGTTCCGCCACCGCTACCGTCGGATGGGTGTCGTTCAACTGGAACGTCACTTTCTCATGGAACTTCCGCAGATCGTCATGCTTTCTTAGATATTTTTCCACCGCTTCCTGTACCGACGCGGAGATGAAGAAATACTGCTGCTTCAAGCGCAGTTCTTTGCCGGCGTAATGGTTGTCGTTGGGGTAGAGCACTTCCACGATATTCCGCGCCAGATTCTCCTGCTCCACCGCTTTCTGGTAATCGCCTTTGTCAAAGGAATCCAGCTGGAAGCAGTTCACCGGCTCCGCATCCCAGATGCGCAGGGTGTTGACGATGCCGTTGCCATAGCCCACAACAGGCAGATCATAGGGAATCGCCGTCACGGCCTGATAGCCCTCCTGGCTGAAATGGTTTCTGCCGTTCTCATCGACGCGGACATTCACATAGCCGCCGAAACGCACCTCTTTCGCGTATTCCGGACGGCGCAGCTCAAAAGGATTGCCGTCGCGCAGCCAGTTATCCGGCACCTCCACCTGATAACCGTCGCGGATCTCCTGCTTGAACATGCCGTAACGATAGCGGATGCCGCAGCCGTAAGCCGCATAGCCCAATGTTGCAAGGGAATCCAGAAAGCAGGCTGCCAGACGGCCGAGACCGCCGTTTCCGAGCGCCGCATCCGGTTCCTGATCTTCTACGACATTGATATCGATTCCCAGCTCCTCGAGCGCCTTGGAAAACGCTTCATAAGCCTGCAGATTGATCATGTTGTTGCCGAGCGCCCTGCCCATCAAAAACTCCATAGACAGATAATAGACCATCTTCGGATCCTGTTTGTCATACTCTTTCTGGGTCTTTAACCACTGATCCACGATCGCGTCCTTGATCGCGTAGGATACCGCCTGAAAAATCTGCTGGTCTGTCGCCTCTTCCAGCGTCTTTCTGTAAAGAGTCTTTACATTGTAAAGGACGCTCCTCTTAAAAAGTTCCGTATCAAATGCCGGTGTCTTCTTTACCATACTGCTCTGTTCCTCCTTATGTCACTCATTCGCAGTGCGCATTCGGAAAACCTACGGTTTTCCTCATTCACGGGCTTCGCCCTATACATCCGCAATCTGAAAAAATTGTCAGCAAGCTGCCATTTTTTCATCTTTCGTCTGCGCACCGCTCATTGCCATCGCGTACATTATATCATATACACAAGTGCCAAAACAATAAAATATTGAAGAAAGCATCTCAATCAACATTTTTCAAGAGAAATGTTTACTTTCTCTCCGTTCACATCCCACTCTTTGGATACGGCATAATTCTCGCCCGCTGTGATTGTTTCCGCCAGCACTTTTCCGGAAACGGCTTCCGCGTTCTTCTGCACGATCGCAGCCACTTTGTCATTGCCGCAGATGGATACCCTGATGTGATCCATCACCTCAAAGCCCGCATCCTTTCGCATATTCTGGATCTTGCTGATGATCTCGTACACGAAGCCCTCCTCGATCAGTTCTTCCGTCAGGTTCGTGTCGAGCACCACCGTCATGTAATTGTCCGCCTCGGCGACAAAGCCGTCTTTCTGCGCCATCTCGATCAGCAGATCTTCCTCGGCAAGGGCTACTTCCACACCGTCCACCTCGAATTTCAGGGCGCCCTCCGCTTTCAAGGTCTCCATCGCCGCGCTGCCGTCCACCTCGGACAGATACGCCTTGATGCCGCCGAGCTGTTTGCCGTACTTCGGACCGACCGTCTTAAGCTGGGGCTTGAAACTGTATGTGGTAAACGCCGACACATCATCCGAGAAGACAATGCGCTTCACATTCAACTCGTCCCTGACGATCTCCTGATAAAAGTCATCGAGCACGGACTCCGCTTTCACATACATGACGCCGATGGGCTGGCGGTTTTTAATATTCGCCGCATTGCGCGCCGCGCGTCCCATCACCACGATCTTTAAGACTTCTTCCATAGAGTCTTCCAGCTTTTTGTCGATCATGCGTTCGTCAGACGTCGGAAAATCGCACAGATGGATGCTCTCCGGCGCATCCTTGTCGATGCTGCACACCAGATTGCGATAAATCTCCTCCGTCATAAAGGGAATCATGGGCGCAGCGCACTTGCAAATGGTCACAAGCGCCGTATAGAGTGTCATATAGGCATTGATCTTATCCTGCTCCATGCCCTTTGCCCAGAAACGCTCGCGGCTTCTCCTGACGTACCAGTTGCTCATCTCGTCCACAAAGTTGTCCAGCACTCTCGCCGCCTCGGGGATCCTGTAATTGTCAAGGTGGTCGTCCGTCTCCTTGACCGCCGTATTTAATTTGGAGAGCAGCCACTTATCCATGACGGGCAGTTTGTCGTATTCCAGACGGTACTTCGTCGCGTCAAACTGATCGATATTCGCGTAAAGCACAAAGAACGCATAGGTATTCCAGAGCGTGCCGAGGAACTTGCGCTGTCCCTCCTGCACCGCCTTGCCGTGAAATCGGTTCGGCAGCCAGGGCGCGGAATTGATATAGAAATACCAGCGGATCGCGTCCGCGCCGTATGTCTCCAGCGCCTCAAAAGGATCCACCGCATTGCCCTTAGACTTGCTCATCTTCTGGCCGTTCTCGTCCTGCACATGTCCCAGCACGATGACATTCTCAAAAGGCGCGCAGTTGAACAAAAGCGTCGATTCCGCCATCAGCGAATAGAACCACCCTCTGGTCTGGTCCACCGCCTCGGAGATGAACTGTGCCGGAAACTGGCTGTCAAACAGCTCCTTATTTTCAAACGGATAATGATGCTGCGCAAACGGCATGGCGCCGGAATCAAACCAGCAGTCGATGACCTCCGGCACGCGCTTCATCGTCCCGCCACACTCGGGGCAGGTACAGATGATCTCGTCGATATATGGTCTGTGCAGTTCGACCGTCTTTGCCGCCGCATTGCCCGATAAATTCTCTAATTCCTCGCGGGAACCGATGGCTTCCATGTGACCGCACTTTCCGCACTCCCACACATTTAAGGGCGTGCCCCAGTAACGGTTGCGGGAGATGCCCCAATCCTGGATATTTTCCAGCCAGTTCCCGAAACGCCCCTCGCCGATGGACTCCGGAATCCAGTTGACTGTCTTATTGTTTCTGACAAGGTCGTCGCGCACCGCTGTCATCTTGATGAACCAGGATTCGCGCGCATAGTAGATCAGCGGCGTATCGCAGCGCCAGCAGAACGGATAATCGTGCTCGAATTTCGGCGCGTCGAACAGCTTTCCCTCTTTATCTAAATCTTTAATGACCTCCGGGTCTGCTTTCTTGACAAAAAGCCCGGCGTAAGGGGTCTCCTGTGTCATATTGCCCTTGCCGTCCACAAACTGCACGAAAGGCAGATCGTACTTGCGGCCGACCTGCGCGTCGTCCTCACCGAAAGCGGGGGCAATGTGCACGATACCCGTACCGTCTGTCATTGTGACATATGTGTCACAAGTGACAAAGTGCGCTTTCTTTTTCTGCTTTGCCGCTTCCTCGCCCGCACAGGCAAAGAGCGGCTCATATTCCTTGTATTCCAGATCCGTGCCCACATAGGTCTCCAGAATCTCATAGGCGGGCTTATCCTCCGCAGCCAGCTTCCCCAGCACCGTATCAAGCAGCGCCTGCGCCATATAATAAGTATAGCCGTCCGCCGCCTTTACCTTCACATAGTTTTCATTCGGGTTCACGCAGAGCGCCACATTGGAAGGCAGCGTCCAGGGCGTGGTCGTCCATGCCAGAAAATACGCATCCTCGCCCACGACCTTGAAACGGGCGATCGCGGAACGCTCCTTCACCGCCTTGTAGCCCTGCGCCACCTCATGGGACGACAGGGGCGTGCCACAGCGCGGGCAGTAGGGCACGATCTTAAAACCCTTATACAAAAGGCCCTTGTCCCAGATCTGCTTTAAAGCCCACCACTCGGACTCGATAAAGTCATCGTGATACGTTACATACGGATCGTCCATATCGGCCCAGAAACCGACCGTGCCGGAAAAATCCTCCCACATGCCCTTATATTTCCACACAGACTCCTT
>JAMPCE010000046.1 GCA_023666335.1 bacterium | reverse complement strand
AGAACTGCATTTCCTTACCGATGACCATAGAGGATACGCAGCATGCGATACCGTAGTCATCGCCGTGTGTCACTCTCATCAGATCGTCGTTCTCATACTGGATGGAAGAGGTCTGGATGGACATCTTCGCGCAGTATTTCTTCCAGTTCTCAGGAAGTCTGGTAGACCAGAGAACGGTCAGGTTCGGCTCCGGAGAAGGACCGAGGTTCGTCAGGGTGTGCAGATAACGGAAGCTCATCTTCGTTACCATGTGACGGCCGTCAACGCCAACGCCGCCGAGGGACTCTGTTACCCATACCGGATCGCCCGCGAAAATCTGGTTGTACTCAGGCGTACGAGCGAACTTGATGCAGCGCAGCTTCATGATGAAGTGGTCAACAAACTCCTGGATCTGCTGCTCTGTGAAAGTGCCGTTTGCAAGGTCGCGCTCTGCATACACATCAAGGAAAGTGGAAGTACGTCCGAGGGACATAGCCGCACCGTTCTGCTCCTTAACTGCGCAGAGATAACCGAAGTAAGTAGCCTGGATCGCTTCCTGCACGTTGGAAGCGGGTTTGGAGATGTCGCAGCCGTAGGAAGCAGCCATCTCTTTCATCATCTTAAGAGCAACCATCTGCTCGGAGATCTCCTCGCGCAGACGAATCACATCGTCGGTCATAACGCGTCCGGTGGAATCTTTCTGCTCCTGTTTGTCCTCGATCAGTCTGTCGATACCGTACAGAGCCACACGTCTGTAGTCGCCGATGATACGACCGCGACCGTAAGCATCCGGAAGACCGGTGATGATGTGAGAGGAACGGCAGGCTCTCATTTCAGCGTTGTAAGCGTCGAAGCAGCCTGCATTGTGTGTCTTTCTGTGGGTAGAGAAGAACTCGCTGATCTCGGGATCCACTTCGTAGCCGTTGTCGGAGCAGGCTTTCTCAGCCATTCTGATACCGCCGTAAGGCTGTAAGGAACGCTTGAAAGGCTTGTCAGTCTGGAAACCTACGATCGTCTCCTTGCTCTTGTCCAGATAGCCGGGACCGTGGGAAGTGATGGTGGAGATCACCTTGGTGTCCATATCAAGGACGCCGCCCGCCTCACGCTCCTGCTTCTGCAAGTCGAGAACCTGTGCCCACAGATCCTTGGTGTTCTGCGTAGGCTCTGCAAGGAAGGAATCATCGCCGTCATAGGGATGATAGTTCCTCTGGATGAAATCGCGGACATTGATCTCTTTGTCCCACTTGCCGCCTACAAAATCTTTCCATTCTGGTCTCATTTTGTACCAACCTCCTATTATAAATTTTTTTTAATTGACTCGGTAAGAATATTATATGCCATCCTTTGAAGCACAGTCAAGCCGGGCTTTGTTCTTTTTCTCATACAAATGCAGAAAAAAATATGAAATTTTTGTGAAAATTGCATGGAGGATTGACGAGGGAGTTAGTTTACACTATAATCTATGGAAGTTAAATAGACAATTGCGAATCTCATTCATGATTTTTGACATTGCACAAATAGCATAACCAACACAGACTCGCTTTCGCTCCATTCCGAGCGTAACAGACGCTAAACTCGGGAGTTACTATGTAACTCCATACCTCGTTAAGCGCTGACGCTCTGCAAGGGTCTGCTTATGGTTATCCTATTTGCACAATAATGATAGCACTAAGATGAGTTTTGCAATCACTTAATGGAAGCATACAGAAAGGAGATGTAAGAAATGGCAGATATCACGAAAGACATGACGATCGGCGAAGCGCTTCGGACAAATCCGGATATTGCGCCCGTCCTCTTAGAGATTGGGATGCACTGTTTAGGATGCCCCTCCGCCCAGGGGGAGACCCTGGAGGAGGCGGCAATGGTTCACGGTCTGGATGCCGATGATCTCATGTCAAAGATCAAAGCTGTGACAGCGTCATAAGGGCGCTGTCTTTTATGATCGGTTCACAGTGCTCTTCCAGATAAGCGCCTGTAGCGCCGGTGGTCTTCTCCGGCGTCGCGTACTCGGAGATCAGGTGGCACAGGCGGGAATAATCGGCGGCGCTGGCGTTGCCCGGATGCAGATGCAGAAGGTAAGCGCCGGTGCCGCTGTCTTTGTAGAGGGTGTTGCCGCCCTCGAAAGATCCGCCCGTAAGATGCGCCAGTCTCGTCACTTCGCGCAGGGAGCGGAACGAGTAGAGGCGGCTTGCCATCCTTTCTCCGGTCTGTGAAGAGCCGCCGTTTGCGGAGGCTGTCTGCGCGTCCTCGGCATTCTCTTCGCTGTTCATCCGGCGGAGGAGATTCAGCACCTCGTCCGCGCTGTCGGCGAACGCCTCCATCAGCGCCTCGTTATCGTCGTCGTCCAGCTCAAAATCTTCATCGTGGACGGAGGGCGCAAACTTGGCAAAGCGGGTATCGATCTCTTCGGGATCCTCCACTTTGGTGACGATCAGGACGATGCACTCGGCGCTCAAGGGGACCGCTTCGATCATCAGCGGGATATCCTCCGCCTCGAAACCGCATTCAAAGGACGCCTGCTGGATCAGGTCGCGGAAGAGGGTCTTTGCTTTCTCCGTGCCGTAGGCAAGTTCGCTGATCTTTAACTGTCTGTTCGCCAGGTCTTCTCTGGTGAGGGTGCAGCGGATCTGCTGCTCATTTACTTTTTCTATTTTCATATCGTCGTTCGCTTCCTTATCATAGATTTGTAACGGCATGCGCCGCGCTTTCGCTTAAGTGTATCTTAAGCCAGAGAGTCGGTTTTCGTCAATAGTGCGCGGAAAGTGTTTAAGAATTTTTAATAATTTTAGAAAATGCTTGCATATATTGTCATTTTATGGGTATAATCGTAATACAAGATGTCCTCTGATAATCCGCAGGGAGAGGAGGATCGCAAAATTTCATAAAATAACATCTGTGTCTTTGCGGCGATTCAGAGCAGAGACAGTCTTATGGGCAGCGCGCCCGATCGGAGACCATTCTTATTTCTTTCCGTTGTATTCACAAATTATAATTCACAAGGAATAAGCAGGTTATACAGTTATTTTTCAATTTTGTCTGCATGTCAGAGACATCTCACAAACGATTTCCGCCCTCTTATAGCATATGCCATTAGTATATCACGGTTGCATTATTTTATAGTTCCATTTCTTTTATTCTCCTTTTGGGGAAAGGCATGGAGGGGCTGTCATGCAGTATTTTGGGCGGCAGGCAGGAAAGGAGGCGAAGCCGGAGCCGGCAGGAACCCGCTATGCGGCAAAAACGCCGCCGCCTTTTGAAAAAAATGATGACTGAAAGGGAATAGTTTGATATAATCGTAGTAAACGCGGCGGGCAGGGAAAGAACAGCTTCCCTGCTTGGTCGGCGTTCACTACAGACGTTCAAAAAGGAGCTGGACAAATGAAAAAGGTGATTCCGGTGATCGTCGCGATCGTTCTGATCATTCTGATCGCGGCAGCAGGGTTCGGGGCGAAACTGCTCGAAAAGTATTCTTATTCCAAAGAGAGAGCGGATCTGACGGAATATTTCGATATACAGGGGGAGAACGATGTTCCTATCATCCTACAGGACGAAAGGATCGCGGAACATGCGAAAATATTTGATAACATATGTTATTTTGACATAGCGACGGTGCATCAGTATTTTAACGAAAGATTTTACGAGGATAAGGCGCAGGAACTTTTACTCTATACGACGCCGGAGGCGATCCTGACGACGCAGATCGGCGGAGCGGCGCTGTCAAAGTATGACGCGGCGTTTGCCGAGACGCCGGAGACGTTCGACTATGCGATCTCCCGCCGCGAAGGGGAAACGCTCTACATTGCGGCGGATTTTGTGCAGCAGTATGCGAATTTTTCCTATGAGCTGTTTACGGAACCGAACCGGATGCAGGTCTACACGGAGTGGGGAGAACGGCAGACGGTTCCTGTCTTAAAGGATACGCAGGTGCGCTACCAGGGCGGCATCAAGAGCGATATCCTGACGGATGTTTCCGAGGGAGATACCGTCATTGTATTGGAAGAGATGGAAAACTGGACCAAGGTGAAGACGCGGGACTCTTTCATCGGCTATGTGGAGAATAAGCGGCTGGGGGAAAAGACGGCGGAGACCACGGAGCCTGTGAGCCATTATGATCCGGTCTATGAGTCGAACACCCGCGATCATAAGATCAATCTGGGCTTTCACTCGATCGGCAGCGTGGACGGTAACGACACGCTGGAGAGCGCCGTTGCGCAGACAAAGGGACTTAACGTGATCTCACCGACCTGGTTTACGCTCACGGGCAACGAGGGAGAATTTTCCAGTTTTGCCGGCGCGTCTTATGTGGAGCGGGCGCACGAGATGGGCTTGGAGGTCTGGGCGCTTGTGGGCAATGTGGAGAGCGTGGATGTGGATATGTACGAGCTGCTTTCCCGCACAGGGAGCAGATGGACCTTGATCAAAAATCTGATCGCGGCGGCGCAGGAGTACGGTCTGGACGGACTTAATATCGACTTTGAGAACCTCAGTCTGGATGCGGGAGAACCCTTTGTCCAGTTTATCAGGGAGCTTTCCATTCCGTGCAGGGAGTACGGCATTGTGCTCTCGGTGGACAATTTTGTGCCTATGGCTCACACGGATCACTACAACAGGGCAGAGCAGGGCAGGGTGGCGGATTATGTGATCGTCATGGGGTACGACGAGCATTACAACGGCAGCAAGGAAGCGGGGAGTGTCGCTTCTATTGATTTCGTGGAGCGGGGCATCAAAAATACGGTGGCGGAAGTGCCGGCGGAAAAGGTCATCAACGCGCTTCCGTTCTACACGCGGCTGTGGGAGACGAAAGGCACTTCCGTGACGAGTCAGGCGGTCGGCATGGAGATGGCGCAGACCTATGTGTCGGACCATGACATCGCGATCCGCTGGGACGAGACGACCTGTCAGAATTACGGGGAATTTCAGTCGGAGAGCGGTTTCTGCCAGGTGTGGCTGGAGGATGCGGATTCCATCCGTGTCAAGCTCAATATCATGGAAAACTACGATATCGGCGGCGTCGCGGCATGGCGGCTGGGATTTGAGACGCCGGATGTCTGGGACGTGATCGCGGATTACATGAACTAGCGCGGGTCCAAACAGTGCATTATCTTCACTTTCTCTTCATATAAATACACTGAGAGCAGTATGGGATTCCGAGGGGCGAAGCCGCTTTCGGGATAAAGGGGATTATGGAGAGAGTGAAATCGGAGAAATATGACAGATGTGTCAGAATTTTACTGCTTTTACTGATGATCGCTGCGGCGGGTTTTATCCTGCGGGGCGGAGTGAGGCTGGTCTCCTCCGGCAGGATCGTATCGCAGAAAGAGAAAGCGCGCCCCTGTGTGGTGATCGACGCCGGACACGGCGGAGCAGATCCCGGCAAGGTCGGCGTGGATGGCAGTCTGGAAAAGGACATCAATCTACAGATCGCAAAGAAGCTCGCGCAGTTCCTTGCTGCGGCGGATGTGGATGTGACGCTGACCAGAGAGACGGACGCCGGGCTTTACGATGAGAATGTTTCCAATAAAAAGGTGCAGGATATGAAAAACAGGGTGGCGCTCATCGAGGAGAGAAAGCCTGCGCTGACGGTGAGCATCCATCAGAACAGCTATCACGAGGAGTATGTGCACGGCGCCCAGGTCTTTTACTACAAAGGGAGCGAGGAGAGCAAGGCGCTCGCGGAGCGGATCCAGCAGACGCTTTCTAAGGAAGTGGATCCGGACAATGCCAGACAGGCAAAGGCGAACGACAGCTATTATCTTTTGAAAAAGACCTCCTCGCCCATCGTGATCGTGGAATGCGGTTTTTTATCGAACTGGGAGGAGGCGCAGAAACTCTCCCAGGCGCATTATCAGGAGAGGACGGCGTGGGCGATCCACCTTGCGGTGCTGGCGTATCTGAATGCGGCAAAATGAGCGCTTCGCATCGGCTGCGTGAAAGGACGCGGCGGCCGGATCTTTAAGATACCGGAGATAAAGGAAAGGCATCGGGATGACGACGAAAGTAATTGCGATAACGGAAGAAAACAGGGATGCCGCGCTGTATGAGGCGGGAGAGATCATAAAGGCGGGCGGGCTTGTGGCATTTCCGACGGAGACGGTCTACGGACTTGGCGGAGACGCCCTGAATCCCGCTTCTGCAAGAAAGATCTATGAGGCGAAAGGGAGACCGTCCGACAATCCCCTGATCGTGCATATCGCGGAGATGGAGGCGCTGCCCGCCATCGTGGAAAGCGTCTCGGAGACGGCGAAAAAGCTGGCGTCCCTTTTCTGGCCCGGTCCGCTCACCATGATCTTCAAAAAGTCGGAGCGGGTGCCGCGGGAGACGACGGGCGGCCTTGATACGGTGGCGGTGCGGATGCCGGTTCACGATGTGGCGCGTGATTTCATCCGGGCGGCTGGCGGATATGTGGCGGCTCCCAGCGCAAACCGTTCCGGCAGACCGAGCCCTACCGCGGCGGAGTATGTGGCGGAGGATATGGAGGGCAGGATCGAGATGATCCTTGACGGCGGGCAGGCTGTGCTGGGACTGGAATCCACCATTTTGGATCTGACTGTGGAGCCGCCCATGCTCTTAAGACCCGGTTTTGTCACGGAGGAGATGCTTGAGGTGGCGCTGGGCGAGGTGGCGGTGGATGAGACATTGATCCGCGATGACAGCGGACAGGCTCCGAAAGCGCCCGGCATGAAATATCGGCACTATGCGCCGAAAGGAGAACTCATCCTTGTCAAAGGAAGCGCGGAGGCGGTGACGGAGCGCATCAATGCAATACTTGCGGAGGGCAGCGCCAAGAATAAAAAAACGGGTGTTATTGCAACGAATGCGACGATCGGGAATTATGCTGCCGACGTGCGGTTCAGCGTAGGTGAAAAGGGCAGCGCAAAGACGGCGGCGGAACGCCTTTACCGTATCCTGCGGGAGTGTGACGACGAGGGTGTGGAGCTGATCTGCTCCGAGTGTTTTGACGGCGGCGGCGTGGGCGCGGCGGTGATGAATCGGCTGATGAAAGCGGCGGGGCACAGAGTGGTGGAAGCGTAGAACGCTTCGGATAGGAGGAAATGAACGATGATAGCGATTGGAAGCGATCACGGCGGATATGATCTGCGGCAGAAAGTGATGGCGCATTTAGCGGAGCGGGGCATGGAATATAAGGACTTTGGCTGTCCGGATAAGAGTTCCTGCGACTACCCGGTATTCGGGGCGGCGGTGGCAAAGGCGGTGGCGTCCGGAGAGTGCGACAGGGGCATCGTCATCTGTACCACGGGGATCGGTATTTCCATCACTGCCAATAAGGTGAAAGGGATCCGCTGCGCGCTTTGCGGCGACCCCGTTTCCGCGCGTTTGACCAGAGAGCACAATGACGCGAATGTGCTGGGCTTAGGGGCGGCAATCATCGGGGAAGCGGTCGCGCTCAACATCGTGGATATTTTTCTGGACACGCCTTTTTCACACGGAGAGAGGCATCAGAGGAGAGTGGATCTGATTGAGAATGCTTAAGCGTACCGGAATCCGTAAAGGGAACGGGAACGGAACAGAGGTGGGAAAAAGGCTGGCGTTTTGCTCCGGGCTTGTTTTGCTGTGCATTTCTATCGTATATGCTCCGTCCTTTTCCGTGCATGCCACGGAGGAGACCAGAGAGCAGATCAGGAGAGCGGAGGAGGAAAAAAACGAGACAGAGGAGCGGCTTGACGAGACGGAGGAGAGCCTGAAAGACTTGAACGAGCAGCACGATTCCCTGCAGGGCGCGCTCAATACACTGAATACGGAACTGACGCAGGTGAGCAATAACCTGAATGAGCTGGAAGAGCAGATCGCCGCCAAGGAGAAAGAGATCGAAGAACTGGAGGAGAAGATCGCGCAGGTGGAAGAGGATCTGGCCCTGGCGACTGCCTTGAAAGAAGAGCAGTACGCCACGATGAAGCGGCAGATCCAGTTTGCCTATGAGCGCAGCAGCAATCTCTATCTGGAATTGTTCTTTTCTTCGGGAAGCCTGTCGGATTTTTTGAACAGAAACGAATATATCAAACAGCTTTCGGCTTATCAGAGAAAGGTCCTTGACGACTACAAGGCGGCGCAGGCGGCTATGGAGCAGAAGCAGGAGGAACTGGAGCTTGCGATGGCGGAGCAGGAAAAGAATCACGAAGAACTCTCCGGTTATCGGGTAGAAGTCGTGGCGGAACAGGGCCGCGTGTCGGGGCTTGTCAGCCAGACTTCCAGCTCCCTGCATGCGACGGCGGATCAGATCTCCGAGGCGGAGGCGGCTGCTCTTGCCTATGAACAGCAGTTAAAGGAGCAGGAGGAAAATCTCTCGGCGCTCCGTGCGAAGCTGGCGGAGGAGATCCGTATGGCAGAACTGGCTGCACAGTCGAGCTGGCGGGATATTTCCGAGGTGAGTTTTGCGGAGGGAGACAGGTATCTTCTGGCAAACCTGATCTACTGCGAAGCGGGGGCGGAGCCTTACAACGGTCAGGTGGCGGTCGGTTCCGTGGTGATCAATCGGGTGCTGAGTTCCGTCTATCCGGATACAGTAACGGGCGTTATTTATCAGTCGGGGCAGTTTTCTCCGGTGGCAAGCGGCAGACTCGCGCTTGCCCTCAGTGAGGGCAGAGCCACTGCGGCCTGCTATCAGGCGGCGGATGAAGTCATGGGAGGCACCACGAATGTCGGAAACTGCGTCTATTTCCGCACGCCCGTGGACGGGATCAATCCGAAGTATCGGATCGGAGGACACATATTTTATTGAAGAAAACCTCTTCGAGGTTAACTTCGCGAGCGCTGCTTCGCAGGCTCGGCATGTTTCAAGTATACACTTTGAGCGGCTTTTCCAGCTCGGCGAAGCCCCCGTCGTAGATCGTCTGCAACAGCTTGTTGAGCGCAAGCAGCGCCGTTTTTAAGCCCTCGTCGCTCAAAAGCCCGGCTTCTTTCGCGGTGACCAGTTCGTCGAGATCCACCACTTTTACGAAGCCGTCCGGGTAGATGATCACGTCCGCCAGCAGATCGGTAAAGATATAGGTGTCGTTTGTTTCGTCATATTCGTATTCCACGATATCGCAGTACCAGTAGAGCAGGGTGTTGTCTTCTTTATAAAAGCGGCTCACCTTGATGTTCTTGTCCAGATAGTAGCAGGAGCAGCCGTGGTGGATGTCCTTGCGGGGCTTTAAGGTGTTCCATGCGGTCACGATGCGCGTGTCGTCGCGGTAGAGCAGTCGGTCGTCCTTTAAAAGGACGCATTCCTCCGGAATCAGTCTTCGACGATATAAGATCGGATTTTTCATAAGCCGCATTTCCCCCGCTTTCCTGTTTTCTTTTTAACGTAACACCACAAAGAAAGACTGTCAATGAAATTCTTTGCGAAACCTGTGTAAGCACATTTTTTACAAAATTTGACTTCATGGCAGAACTGGGGCTGGACAAAAGTACCAAAAAAAGGTATACTTTTATTGTTAGGCTCGCGGGGAATCTTGAATGGGGAAGGCGATGGCTTTGAAGTATAACAGAACGGTCTGGCAGGCACTCACGATGATCACGCAGTTTGGCATCAATATGCTGGTTCCCATCTGCCTGTGTTCCTTTGCGGGGATGTATCTGGACAGATGGCTTCAAACCTCGGTCTGGACGGTGGCGCTCTTTTTCGTGGGCGCGCTGGCAGGATTTACCAATGTCTTCCGCTTTGCGAAAAAGATTTACGAGACGCCTGCGAAGACGAGGAGACGCAGTACGCAGAGCGTGGACGGAGAGAAGAGAGACGATGAAGAAAAAGATTGATCCGACCCTGTTTGAACTCTGCGCGGGGATTTTGGCATACGGCGTCGTGTTTGAGGTCGTGCTGTTGTTCTTTTCGAGAGAGATCACCTACAGTCTGGGGCTTTGGATCGGGGTCGTTTTAGCCGTTCTGGGCGCCGTGCATATGTGGTGGTCGTTGAATCGGGGGCTGGACCTGCCGGAGAAAGAAGCCGTAAAGAGCCTGAGCGCACATAATATCATCCGTTATTTTATTCTGGCGGTGGTGCTCGCGGCGCTCATTATCACAAAAATTGCAAATCCGATTTTTACATTTGCGGGCTACATGGGAATGAAGGTATCGGCTTACCTGAACCCATTGCTCCATAAATTATTCAAAAAATCTGTGTAGAAGGAGGTGAAAGTATGGGACAGGGAATCTTGTTATCCGGAGGAGCGGATATCGACTTTATGGTCCACGGCGTCTTTCCTTACACCGTTTTCGGACAGACTGTTTGGATCACGACCACGCATATCTGCGTTTTGATCGTCATGCTGGTGATCATCGGTTTCTGCTTTGCGGCGAATCGGGCGATGAAGCATGCGTCGGATGTGCCGGGGACTTTCCAGAACATTGTGGAACTGGTAGTCGAGATGCTGGATAAGATGGTCGGCGGCGTTATGGGTAAGTTCAGTCCGCAGTTCCGTAACTACATCAGTACCATCTTCATTTTTATCCTGCTCTCCAATATTTCGGGACTGTTCGGTCTGCGGCCGCCCACAGCGGATTACGGCGTCACTCTGCCGTTAGGACTTATGACGTTTACGCTGATCCACTTCAACAAGTTCCGCTATCAGAAAGTGAAAGGCGTGATCGCCGGGCTCTGCGATCCCTGGCCGATCTGGGCGCCGATCAATATCATCGGCGATGTGGCGGTGCCGATCTCACTGTCGCTGCGTCTGTTTGCGAACGTCCTGTCAGGTACGGTCATGATGGCGCTGGTGTATGCGCTCCTTTCGAAGATCGCGATCATCTGGCCGGCGGCGCTGCATGTGTACTTCGATCTGTTCTCAGGCGCGATCCAGACGTATGTGTTCTGTATGCTGACCATGACGTACATCACGGACGCGTGCACGACGGAGTAGTATGAAACTGTTAACATGTTGCGCATAAGCAGACTCGAAACGCTGCGCGTTTCTCGTTCGCGTTGCTCGTCATAAAGCACATCAGTCAATTCTGCATGCGAGCATGCAACTGTCTGCTGCACTTTCTGACTCTGCTTATGTGCGCAAATAATAACTCTAAGGAGGAAATTCAAAATGGGAGAATTTAACAACAACTTTATCTTAGGATGTTCAGCGATCGGCGCGGGCCTTGCAGTCATCGCCGGTATCGGACCCGGTGTCGGCCAGGGTATCGCGGCGGGACACGCTGCCGCAGCGGTGGGCAGAAACCCCGGTGCAAAGTCTGACGTTACTTCTACGATGCTGTTGGGACAGGCTGTTGCCGAGACCACAGGTCTGTACGGTCTGTTGATCGCAATGCTGCTGCTCTTCGTGAAACCTCTGCTTCCGTAATAAAATTACGGCAGGCATCAAGCCATTTTGTTGAAAGGAGGATTAACGCTTGAGTACGACAGTTGCGAATTTGGTGCTGGCGTCCGCAGAGATGGAGCCGAGGCTGTTTGACCTCGATCTCCAGTTGATCACGGATTCCGTGCTGATGATCATAGCGGTGTTCGCGCTCTTTCTGATCGCCTCCCACCTTTTGTTCAATCCCGTGCGGGATATGATGCAGAAGAGACAGGAGCGCATCAAGGGCGAACTGGATACGGCTGCGGCGGACATGGAAAACGCCAGAGCGCTGAAAGAAGAATATGAGAAGAAGTTAAGGGACGTGGACAAGGAGGCGGAGACGATCCTCTCGGAGGCGCGCAAGAAAGCTTTAGCCAATGAGAACAAGATCATCGCGGACGCGAAAGAAGAAGCGGCGGGGATTCTGGAGAGAGCGAAAGTCGAGGCTGAACTTGAGAAGAAGAAAGCAGCCGATGAGGTGAAGCGCGAGATGGTCGTGCTCGCATCCATGATGGCGGCTAAAGTCGTGAACACGGCGATTGATACGACTGTGCAGGACAGTCTGGTGGAAGAGACGCTTAAGGAAATAGGTGAGAGCACATGGCTAAGCTGATTTCAAAGACATACGGTGACGCGTTGTTTGATCTGGCGGTGGAGACCGATAAGGTAGACGTCCTGCTTTCTGAGATCGAACAGCTTCAAACGATCCTCGCGGAGAATGCGGAATTTAGCAGCCTGATGAACCATCCGAAGATCTTGAAAGAGGAAAAGATCGAGGTTGCGAAAACCGTGTTTGCGGGAAGGGTATCGGAGGAACTGCTCGGTTTTCTCACTATCATTATCACGAAAGACCGCTACAGGGATATCGACGCGATCCTGACCTACTTTGTCGCAAAGGTAAAGGAATATAAGGGGATCGGCATCGCGAAAGTGACGACCGCCGTTCCGCTTAAGGACGACCAGCATAAGATGATCGAGAAAAAACTTCTCGATACCACAAAGTATCAGTCTATGGAGATCCATTACGGCGTGGATGCTTCCCTGATCGGCGGCATGGTCATCCAGATCGGCGACAGAGTGGTGGACAGCAGCATCAGTACGAAACTTTCTGAGCTGCAAAAGGATCTGTTAAAAGTACAGGTATAAAAAATAAAAAGAAAGGTGCGAATGATCCATGAATTTAAGACCAGAAGAGATCAGTTCAGTCATTAAGGATCAGATCAAGAGATATGCCTCCGAGCTGGAAGTATCCGAAGTGGGTACGGTCATCCAGGTGGCGGACGGTATCGCTCGCGTACACGGACTTGAAAATGCGATGCAGGGCGAACTCTTAGAGTTCCCGGGCGAAGTTTACGGTATGATCTTAAACCTTGAGGAAGATAATGTCGGTGCGGTTCTGTTCGGTAACCAGCACAACATCAACGAGGGTGATATCGTAAAGACCACGGGCCGCGTGGTAGAAGTTCCCGCGGGCGACTGCATGCTCGGACGTGTCGTAAATGCTCTGGGCCAGCCGATCGACGGCAAGGGTCCGATCCAGACTGACAAGTATCGTAAGATTGAGAGAGTTGCATCCGGTGTTATCACGAGAAAATCCGTAGACACACCGTTACAGACAGGTATCAAGGCAATCGACTCTATGGTGCCCATCGGAAGAGGACAGCGTGAGTTGATCATCGGCGACAGACAGACCGGTAAGACGGCGATCGCTATCGACACCATCATTAATCAAAAGGGACAGGGCGTGAAATGTATCTATGTGGCGATCGGTCAGAAAGCGTCCACGGTCGCTTCGATCGTAAAGACCCTGACAGAGTACGGCGCGATGGCGTATACTACCGTAGTTGCCGCAACGGCGAGTGAGACGGCGCCTCTGCAGTACATCGCACCCTATTCCGGCTGTGCGATCGGTGAGGAGTGGATGGAGAACGGCGAGGACGTCCTCGTGGTTTACGACGACCTGAGCAAACAGGCGGCTGCATACCGTACGCTCTCCCTGCTTTTGAAGAGACCGCCCGGGCGTGAGGCTTATCCCGGCGACGTCTTCTATCTGCATTCCAGACTGCTTGAGAGAGCGGCGAGAATGAGCGAGGAGTACGGCGGCGGTTCGCTGACGGCGCTTCCCATCATTGAGACGCAGGCGGGCGACGTATCGGCTTACATACCGACCAACGTGATCTCCATCACGGACGGTCAGATCTATCTGGAGACCGAGATGTTCAACTCCGGTTTCCGCCCGGCAGTCAACGCCGGTCTTTCCGTATCCCGTGTGGGCGGCGCGGCGCAGATCAAGGCGATGAAGAAGATCGCGGCTCCGATCCGTACCGAGCTTGCGCAGTATCGTGAGCTTGCGGCATTCTCCCAGTTCGGCTCCGAACTTGACGCCGACACCAAGGAGAGACTGGCGCAGGGCGAACGGATCAAGGAAGTGCTGAAACAGCCGCAGTACAAGCCGTTGCCGGTGCAGTATCAGGTTATTATAATCTATGTGGTAACGAACAAGTATCTGCTCGATATTGCGATTGAGGATATCACCCGGTTTGAGGCGGAATTCTTCGAGTTCCTTGATACCAAGTATCCCGAAGTGCCGAGCGCGATCGCACAGAACAAAGAGATCAATGACGAGACAGATGCGAAGCTGAAAAAAGCCATCGAAGAGTTTAAGGCGCAGTTTAAGTAGAAACAGAAAGGGGTAACGTGCTATGGCCTCAATGAGAGACATAAAAAGGCGTAAGGGCAGTATTCAGAGTACGCAGCAGATTACCAAGGCTATGAAACTCGTTTCTACCGTGAAACTGCAAAGGGCAAAGCAGCGCGCAGAACAGTCGAAGGCATATTTTAACTGCATGTATGAGACGGTGACTTCCATGCTGGCAAAGACCGGCGGATTAACCCACCCTTATTTGAAAGCAGGAGATTCCCCGAAAAAGGCGGTGATCGTGATCACCTCCAACAGAGGTCTCGCAGGCGGTTACAATTCCAATGTAGTGAAGCTGATCACAATGGGAGACTTCAAGAAAGAGGATCTGAAGATCTACGCCATCGGCAAGAAGGGCAGAGACGCCCTGAAACGCTACGGCTATGAGATCGTGGAGGAGGATTCCGCTATCATCGAGGAGCCTTCCTATGTGGATGCGATGGCGCTGAGCGAAAGGCTGCTTGCCTCTTTTGCGGCAGGGGAGATCGGCGAGATCTATCTTGCCTACACCGGATTTAAGAATACGGTGGTGCATGAGCCTACGCTCTTAAAGCTCCTTCCCGTGGAAGCCGCAGCGGCGGAAGCAGGCACGCAGGAGACAGGAAGTAAGGCGATGATGAATTTTGAGCCGGAGGACGACGAAGCGCTCGATATGATCATTCCGAAGTATATTACGAGCCTGATCTACGGCGGTCTGGTAGAAGCGGTCGCAAGTGAAAACGGTGCGAGAATGCAGGCGATGGATTCCGCAACGAGTAATGCCGAGGAAATGATAGATCACCTGTCACTCATGTATAACAGAGCGCGTCAGGGATCTATCACACAGGAATTAACAGAGATTATTGCGGGTGCAAACGCAATTTCGTAGTAAAAAATACGAGTGAAAGGAAAAAGAGATGGCAGAAGAAAAAAATCTTGGAAAGATCACTCAGATCATCGGTGCCGTACTGGATATCAAATTTACGACAGGCAACCTGCCGGAGATCAACGATGCGATCAGGATCCCGCTGAAAACCGGCGGCGACCTGACTGTGGAAGTGGCACAGCATTTGGGTGATGATACCGTCAGATGTATTTCGATGGGTCCTACCGATGGGCTTGTGAGAGGCATGGAGGCGGTTGCGACAGGCGCTCCCATCACGGTTCCTGTCGGAGAAAATACGCTGGGACGTATCTTTAACGTTCTCGGAGAACCGATCGACAACAAACCCGCACCCACGGATGTCGGACATGAGCCGATCCACAGGGCGGCTCCTACCTTTGAGGAACAGTCCACGGCGACGGAGCTTCTGGAGACAGGTATCAAAGTCGTCGATCTGCTCTGTCCTTACCAGAAAGGCGGTAAGATCGGTCTGTTTGGCGGCGCCGGCGTAGGAAAAACGGTGCTGATTCAGGAGCTGATCCGTAATATCGCGACAGAGCACAGCGGCTATTCCGTATTCACGGGCGTAGGCGAGCGTACCAGAGAGGGTAACGACCTCTATCACGAGATGGAGGAATCGGGCGTTATCGACAAGACGACGATGGTGTTCGGGCAGATGAACGAGCCGCCCGGGGCAAGAATGAGAGTCGGCTTAACGGGTCTTACGATGGCGGAGTATTTCCGTGATAAGGGCGGTAAGGATGTGCTGCTCTTCATCGACAACATCTTCCGTTTCACGCAGGCAGGTTCCGAGGTGTCGGCGCTTCTCGGTCGTATGCCTTCCGCCGTGGGTTATCAGCCCACGTTACAGACGGAGATGGGTACGTTGCAGGAGCGTATCACTTCCACAAAGAGCGGTTCCATCACTTCCGTACAGGCTGTGTATGTGCCTGCGGATGACTTGACAGACCCCGCTCCGGCGACAACATTCGCCCATTTGGATGCGACGACGACCCTTTCCCGTTCCATCGTGGAATTGGGTATTTATCCGGCGGTCGATCCGCTGGAGTCTTCTTCCCGTATCCTTGACCCCAGAATCGTGGGTGAGGAGCACTATCAGGTGGCCAGAGGCGTGCAGGAGATTCTGCAGAAGTATAAGGAATTGCAGGATATCATCGCCATCCTTGGTATGGACGAACTTTCCGAGGAGGATAAGCTGGTGGTTGCCCGTGCAAGAAGGATCCAGAGATTCCTGTCCCAGCCGTTCCATGTGGCGGAGCAGTTTACCGGAACGAGCGGAAAGTATGTGCCGATCTCCGAGACCATCCGCGGCTTTAAGGAAATCCTGGAGGGTAAGCACGACGAGATTCCGGAGAGTTATTTCCTGAATGCGGGAAGCATCGACGATGTACTTGCGAAGGTAAAATAAATGTAGATTCAGAGCCGAGCACCTCGAAAACACTGCGTGTTTCCTCGGTGTTTGGCTCACGCCAAATAAATTGTCCGGAGAAAATGCAGACGCATGTAAACATGCACTGCCTTTTTCCGCCCAATTTGCTTGGCTCTGAGGAGTAGCACATGGCAGATTTCAAATTAAAAATCATAACGCCGGACCGCGTCTTCTACGAGGACGAGGTGTCTATGGTGGAGTTCAATACGGTTGAGGGTGAAGTCGGCATCTATCGGGAGCATATCCCGATGACGATGATCGTCGCGCCCGGAATCCTCACGATCACGAAGGGAGACGAAGTGAAAGAAGCCGCTCTCCATGCGGGCTTCACGGAAGTGCTGCCGGATCAGGTCACGGTGCTTGCCGAAATCATTGAATGGCCCGGGGAGATCGACGTGTCCCGCGCGGAGGACTCGAAAGCCCGCGCAGAGGAGCGGATCAGGGAAAACGCGCCGGGAACGGATATGCGCCGCGCCGAAATGTCCTTGAAGAGGGCGGTTGCGAGGATAGAGACGGTAAAGAAGTAGAAGAAAATCAAAACACGGAAAGGGAGACGGCGCGGTCGTCTCTCTTTTTGCGCGGTCTGTCGATCCGCGCACCTTTTTTCGAGGGACGCCATATGATAAGAGTAAATGACGACACAGTGCGGTGAACTTATGAAACAGTCGAGAATCTTACCTTTTTATATGGCGTATCCCATGCCTCTCTTCTATCAGGAGGAGGACACGGTGATGCGGGATCTGGAATATCTACAGGAAATGTATCCCGCAGAGGCGAAGAAATATCGCAAAGTGATTGCGGATGTTTTGGATCGGTTAGACTATGAAGGCAGCATGATCTATGACGAGTACCCTGACAGATGGCAGATCTACCGCCTCACACAGATCATTACGGACAGGATCAGAGAGACGCTGTCTGCGGAAGCGGATGAAAGTGCGGACGATCCGAAAAGACTGAAAGAGCTGGTACAGGTGCTGCTCTGCGGGGAAATTTATCAGAGAAGACACAGTAATCACAACGGGGTTTTGAAATTTTGACGGTTGTGGTATAATTATAAACTATGAAAAGAGCAATTATAAAAGGGGTTCTGCTCGGCATCATCTTTGCGGCTGCGCTGATGATCCTGAGCACCGTGATGAATCAGGGAAATACGGATATGACGACCGAGATGGCGGAGGCGACATACCCTGTACTGTCCATGTCGATCGGGACGCACAGGGTAGGGAGCCTGCACGGCTATGCCCAGGCGATGGACTGCGCCTATCTGCGGGATCATTTACAGCCTGTGAGCGAAAACCGCAGGATCAATGTGCGGATGGATACTTACGGGCAAAAGATCAGTGAAATTGCTTTTGAGGTAAGGAGTCTGGATGGGGAACGGCTGGTAGAGAGCACTCCGGTAGAGGCTTATACGGAAAAGGAAGATGTGATCGATTTTGAGATCACCTTAAAAGACCTGATCGAGAATGACACGGAATATATGCTGGTCTTTCTCGTCACGCCGCAGGAGAGCGCCCCCATCCGTTATTATTCCAGGATCGTCTTAAGCGACTCCCTGCACATTTACGAAAAACTGGATTATATCATGGATTTCCATGAGCGCACCTTTGATAAAGAGGCTGCTGCGGAGTTGACGAAATATCTGGAATCCAACGCGGAGGGCGATAATACGACGTTCCACAGGGTGACGATCCACTCCAGTTTCAATCAGGTGACATGGGGAGATCTGGAAGTGCGGGAGCTGTCGGATCCGGTCGTGACGGTGAAAGAACTGGCGGAACAGACAGGTTCTTTTACCCTGGAATATCCGGCATTTATCAAAAACGGAAAACAGAATGAATTTTATCGGATAAAAGAATACTACAGAGTGCGCTATACGCCTGACAGGATGTATCTTCTGGATTTTGAAAGAACGATGGAGCAGATCTTTGACGAGGAGGCGGGTGTCTATGTCAATGACAAGATCGTGCTGGGAATCACGGGAGATCAGGTGACGCTTCTTGAGAGTGACGGCGGCAACGTTTTTGCCTTTACGGTGGCGGACAAACTTTACAGCTATAATGTGACGGACAACAGACTGGCGAGGCTTTTCAGCTTCTACGGGAATACCGAGGGATTTACGGATGCGAGGAGCGCTTACAACAGACACGATATCCGCGTGCTGTCGGTGGATGAAACAGGCAATATCCTGTTTCTGGTTTACGGTTATATGAACAGGGGGCGGCATGAGGGCTGTGTGGGCGCGGCGTTTTACGCCTATAACAGCATGACGAACACGGTGGAGGAGATGATCTACATCCCCTATGACAGATCGTATGAACTTTTAAAGACAGAGATCGACAATCTTTCCTATATCAGCAGGACAGGCATCTATTATTTCATGCTGGACGGCAGCGTTTATGCCGTAGACGTGAAGTCCCTCTCCGTGCAGACCCTTGTGACGGGATTAAAGGAGGGCAGCTACCATGTGTCCCAGTCCAATCAAATGCTGGTGTGGCAGGAGGGCGGCAATCTTTATGGCGCGGAGGATCTGATCTTGATGAATCTGAACACCCAGACCCGTACACGGATTCCTGCGGGGAACGGCGAATATATCTCAGTCGTCGGTTTTATGGGGGAGGATCTGATCTACGGGCTTGCCAGAAAGCGCGATGTCCGGGAGAGCAGGACGGGTATCACGACCTTTCCCATGTACTGCCTGAAAATCCAGGGCGACGACGGGGATGTCCTGAAAACCTACCAAAAAGAGGGCATCTATGTGGTGGACAGCGAGATCACGGAGAACCAGATCACCCTTTCCAGAATCGCTTACGATGCGGAGACCGACAGCTATGTACCCGCTTCGGAAGATCAGATCATGAATACGCAGGAGATGAAAATCGGAAGCAATACTTTGGAATCTGTGGTCACGGAGACCTATGAGACGATCTGTGAGATCGCCGTGAAAGAGGAGATAGACGAAAAGTCGCTGGTGCATCTGACACCGAAAGAGATCCTTTTTGAGGGCAGCCGTTCCGTCGGCGAGCTGGAGAAAGGCGCTGTGGAAGAGCGGTTCTATGTGTACGGAAAGAACGGCATTGAAAATATCTATGTCAATCCCGGTAAGGCAGTAGATCTGGCATACCGAAGCGCAGGCGTGGTGGTGGATGACGACGGCGATTATGTGTGGAAGCGTGAAGCCAGGAGCACCAGAAACCAGATCATGGCGATCACGGAGAATGAAGTGACGGAGACGAAAAGTTCGCTGGCGGTCTGTCTGGATACGATATTGAAGTTTGAGGGGATTTCCCGCAATACGCAGCGGCGTCTGGATCAGGGAGATACGGTTTTCGGAATCCTGGAGAGCGATCTGGCAGACTATACCATTCTGGATCTGTCGGGATGCAGTCTGGACGCCGTTCTGTACTATGTCAATAAAGATATTCCGGTGCTCGCGACGCTGGAAGACGGCAATGCGGTACTGATCACGGGCTTTAATGAACTCAATATCGTGGTCATGGATCCTGTAGAGGGGACGCTGGAAAAGAGAGGGATGAATGATTCCACGGAGTGGCTTGCCGCAAACGGAAATCAGTTTATTGCTTATGTCAGAAAAGAATAATATGCAGGAAAAACAGGCGGGACGGCAGATGAAAAAAGCAGATATGGCAGTGATTTTTGATATGGACGGCACCATCTTCGACAGCGAAAGGCTGGTTCTGGAGTGCTGGGAAAAGGTCGGGGAAAGACACGGGATTTCCGGCATACGCGAAGTGTTTATCCGCTGCATCGGCACGAATAAGGAGCGCACAAAAGAGATCGTGTACGGACATTACGGACAGGACTTTCCTTATGATAAATTCAGTGCGGAGAGTTCCGCCCTGTTTCACGAGATCACAGGCAGGGAGGGATTGCCGATCAAGCCGGGCGTCGTGGAACTTTTGACTTTTCTGAAAGAAAAGGAGATCCCGCTGGGGCTGGCTTCCTCTACGCGGCTGGCTGTCGTCACGGAAGAACTGAAACAGGCAGGGCTATATGATCATTTTCGGGTGGTGGTGGGCGGCGATCTTTTGAAAAACAGTAAGCCTGCTCCCGATATCTACCTGATGGCATGTGAGCGCATGGGCGTGCGTCCCGAAGATACATATGCCATTGAAGATTCCTACAACGGGATCCGCTCCGCCCACAGTGCGGGGCTGCATCCCATTATGGTGCCCGATATGATGCCGGACACTGAGGAGATGCGGCTCTTAAGCGATGCGGTATTTAGCGATCTGTTTCAGGTAAAGGAATATTTTTCCAAAATGTTTTGTGAGAAAAGGGAAGCGATATGAAGCGGACAATAAAAGAAGTACTACTGCGCGTAGTCATTCTGCTCGTCGGGCTGACGATCGCACATCTGGGCGTGACACTGTTTTTGCTGACCAATCTGGGAGCCGATCCTTTTAATGTGCTGGTGCAGGGGATTTTCCGCACTGTCAGCGCTATGACCGGATGGAGTCTTTTGACGCATGGCTATACGCATGTCGCAATCTGTTTTTTGATCATACTGGCGCTGCTTGTTGTGGACAGAAGCTATATCAAGATCGGAACGATCCTGTGCATGGTATGCGGCGGACCGATCATCGACTTTTTTACAAAAATGCTGCAATTTTTGTTTCCGCCGGAAAGGACGCTCTGGTTTAAGCTGCCGATCCTTGCGCTGGGATGTGTGATTCTGGCATTTGGCATGACGATCGTGATCAAGTCGGATGCCGGAACCGGTCCCAACGATCTGGTTGCGCTGGTGATCAGCGAGAAATCCCATAAGAAATTCAGCATCGTGCGGATTATCGTAGACGTATCTTTTGTGGCGGTCGGTTTTTTGCTGGGTGGGGCGTTTGGCATCGGAACGATCGTCTGTGCCTGTCTGGTGGGTCCGGCGGCAGGATTGTTTTTGCCGCGGAGCGAAAGGATCGTGGAGAAAATCTTACATAAATGCTGTGAAGAGGAATCAATTTGACGGCAAAAGTGGATTAACTGCTGTAGGAGAACGCTGCGGTTATTATTTTCCAAGCGGAGCGTCTTTGATAGCTGTCCAGTTGACAGGGAATCCCATATATTTATACATTTGGGATTTTTGTAATTGTCTGTTGGAGGATAATAAGGTTTCCAATGCCATATTGATGTTATTGATAAACAGGGAGAATTCCTGTTCATCAAGTAAATATTTTAGGACGATAGTGACAGCAAAAAGATCCTGTTTTCCCTTTGTGTATTGACCGTTTTGCTTGGGAATCTCAAGATATTCGTGAATATAAGTATCATGAATGGCGCCTTTATAATAACGATAGTTATAAAGGCGCTCATTATGGGCACAGACATTTCGGACACGGGCAAGTAAAGCCAACATACGAACCAATTCGCTTTCTGTCACATAATCAAATTCGATGCTGACTTTTGCCTGAATATTCTGCGGTAGAAAACTATAAAATTTTGAAACGGTTCCCAGTGTCAGGGCTTTCATCATGACCCATAAGGGAATGTTTCCGTGATGGTTTTTTTGATGTCTAATGTAAGAATAATCTCTTGGATCTCGAGTAATATTTTCTAATCGCTCAATCAGGTCTCGAATATCAGAAGGGTTAATCTGTTGATTGTAATTAGCAGCTTTGAGATACTGACTCTGAGATTCGCCGTAAGTTTCACAGAAAGAGTATGAAATAAGTGACTTAATATGCTTTTCAATTCTAAGAATGTTTTGAAACACAATCGTTCTTAATGTGTCGTCGAACGTATAAAGAGTATAAATGTCATCAAATGTTGTATGCATCTTATATTTTCCGGTTTTTGATTTGAAAGGGCTCTTGTATCCGGAAATGAGTGCAAAATAACTATGCTTTTTTAAAAGTGATATAGCTTTGGAGGGGTTGCTGATTGTAAGACCTTTATCTGTCAGTTTGGAAATCTGTTGTTCATAAGTCAGAAACGGTTTATCATTTGTGCTTTTCATAAAATCCCCCATATATGAAAGAAAGCTCCCGCAGGAGCTTTCATAGGTCGCGGGCCTCGCAGGTGTCCGCAACACGATCACTAGAAACACTATACCATTTTCCAAAAGACGTGTCAAGCAAAAAAGATATATTTCTGACAAAAATGTCATTTTTGGGTTAGTGTTTTAGCAATCATATTATATGTGAAATAAAGATATATTATTCCCTTTGTATTGCCGCTATTTCGCAAATAACCGCCCGCTGTATTTTTCCAAAGCAGTCAACAGTATCATCCCCAAAATCCCGCAGGAGATCACTTCGCCCGCGCCGACGGTCAGGCAATAAAAACCGAGACATTGGATCAGGGACATCCCCTCGATCAGCAGACCGTAACCGTAGATCAGGATCAGCGGAACGATGATCGTATTGGCAAGAATCGGGCAGACGGGCGCGCACCATTTCCACCTGCGCAGAGCATAGGTGCCGAGCGCACCGAGCAGAGTCGCCAGAGAGCCGAAAAGAATGTCCGGCAGAGCGCAGCCCGTCAGGATATTGCTGAGGAAACAGCCGATAAACAGTCCGGGGATCGCCGCCGGCGTAAAATAGGGCAAGATGGTGAGCGCTTCCGAAAAGCGGATCTGAACAGCGTAATTGGCCAGTCCGAAAGCGTTTGCGAGAAAGGTCAACACGACATAGAGAGCGGCGATCACAGCCGCCTGCGCCAGAAATAAGACGCGTGAATGAGCGGTCTCTGTAGAAACGGAGACCGTTTTTGTGATTTGTGTTTTCATATGCAGTTATCTCCTTAGTTTTGTTTTGCGCGAGTAACGAGGAGAACTTTCGCCATGCTTGCATGAGCGAAAACTCGACGAGTACCGCGACAGCTTTCAAACTTTGTTTGGAAGCTGAACGTCAGGATGGTTTCGAACTGACGGGAAGCCGCAGGCTTTCCAAAAATCAAGTATAGCAGTAATTTGTGAAAAGTCAAGTACAGGAAGCGTTACTTTTTTATCATTTTCCAATAGCCCGTTTTATTAGAGCCGATACGTTCAATCAGGCATTTTTCTTTTAATGCTTTGATTGCCCGGTCAATTGTGCTTTTCCCAAGAGAGGTTTTTCTCTGCAATTCTGCCTTTGTAATGTTTGGGTTTTTCTTTATTTCGGCTAAAACAGCCTGCTCCGTAACAGAAATATTTATTACCTCATTTATTGCTTCATTTATTACCCCATTTATCGCCTCGTTTATTACCTCATTCCGAATTGTTGCATTGAGCATAAAGGCATTATTGCGGTATTCAGGCGCAGGAAGCCCGACAGCCTCCATTTCCTGAAACATACGGTCAACACCTTCACCAAACTCCTGTACATAATCATATTCATGGAGAAAACGGGCAATGTTTGGGTTGCGGGAGAAGTGAACGGTACGGAGATTGTTCAGGCGCACAATTCCGGGTAAAGTGCCGGGACTCTCAACCGTGATTCTGTCATTAAACAGCTAGGGTAAAGTTTTTGTAGGAAAAAAGAACAGATAGAAATGGGAAAACACC
>JAMPCE010000045.1 GCA_023666335.1 bacterium | reverse complement strand
AGACATATAAGAGATTTTCAGAAGATTTGGCATGGGAAACGGAAGTCTGGATTGCAGAGATGCCGGAACATATGATACATTTGAACGGGGATAGGTTTTTGGGACCGAGATAAACCGGATTTTCAAATTAATGTTATCTGTATTAAAAACTAAGGAGGAAACATTGTGCAAATAGACAATAAGACTACGGGGATTACCTTTGATAAGAGAAGCCAAAAGCAAATAGAAATACGAGGAGGAGAAAAAATAGAAAGAGCGGTTAAATCATTATCTCAATTTGGACTGATAACATTTTCGCGGGAGCAGTATTTTAAAAGTTCTTCATATACAATACATTTTTTTAAGCCGACAGAAAACATAAGAAATCAGTATAATATGGGAAATGAAATTCTTATCTTATGTTGTACAGATGGTATGCGTGATTTTAAAAGCCGTACAAAGGATTTTATTGACTATATATTAACTACTAGAGAAGAATTTAAAAATCGACTTGATAGAATTACCTGTATTCTTATTGATGAAAATGCGGATATAACATCGATAGTCAAAACAGATAGAAGAGAAAATCCAGATGCAAGATTGATTGTTCCATTTTGTCTTGATGAATTGCAAAAGGATATCGACGAAAATGAATTCCATAACCGCATGAGAGATTTTTTATATCAGCGCGACTTGTTTGGGATTGCTTCGCCGCTAAATAATGATACATTGTTTTTTGGAAAAGATAGGACAAATATGATTTCTGAATTATATGGAAAATATAGACAAGGTGAACAAGGAGGACTATTTGGATTAAGGAGAATTGGAAAAACGTCAGTCTTAAATTTGCTAAGAGCAAGAATTGAGGCGAATAAAGGAGTAGCAATTTATTTTGACTGTTCGCAATATCATCATCAACGCTGGAATGAGTTCCTGAAAAGTATTATTATAGAATTAGATAAAAAATATTCTTATGATGTTCAGTTTGAAGAGCAGAAACATTTAAGTGAAGATTTTGAATTGCGGGATTTATCAAAGTTCTATTCAGAAACTTCAGCAGTAAAAGATTTTGAATCGGATATAGAATCTTTATATCATGCATTGAAAGATACAAGAATTTTACTGATTTTTGATGAAATTGAAAGCATTAGTTATACAACATCACCATCCGAACATTGGAAACGGGATAATGATTCTTTGTTTTTCTGGCAAGCGCTAAGATCAATTATTCAGACACATAGTGAATTTTTTTCATTTATTATTGCGGGAGTAAATCCAAAATGTGTAGAAATAAGTATGATAAATGAATACGATAATCCGATTTTTGGAATTTTTCGACCAATTTATATGTCGTTGTTTGATTATGGGGATGTTAAAAGTATGGTATCAAGTATTGGTGGCCGTCTAGGATTAAGCTTTGAAGAAGAAGTATATGCAAAATTAGTGAGTGATTATGGTGGTCATCCATTTTTGACACGCCAAGTATGTAGTAAAATAAATTGTGATTTACTGGAAAGAAAGGTTTTGCGTCCGACAACCGTATCAAAATACAGTTATGAAAAGAATGCTCAAGATTATAGAATGAATATGACGGGTGTTATAGAACAAATTTTGATTGTTTTACAGACATATTATCCAGAAGAATTTAAATTATTAAAAACATTGGCATTAGATGGACAAAAGGCTTTCGCAAAAGAAATTATAGGTGGAGAAAAAGAAATTCAACATTTAAAAGGATATTGTCTAATAGAGAAAGATGACGGAGATTATTTTATTAGAATTAAATCTATTGAAGAATATTTAAAGACACAGTTTTTGTATGATAAAACGCTTACATCTCAAGCGGATAAGAGGGCACGCTTAAATATAAGAAGAGATAATGTTGAGTGTAAATTAAGAGATATTATTTTTTATAATATGCAAGGGAAATTTGGGAAAAAGGCAAAGGAACAATTATTAACATATATTAGCGGAACCACTCCTGATAGAACTCAAGATAGAAAAATGCGAGATATAAATTTTAAAAGCGCGATGAAGGAATTGTATTTTTCTCAGCTAAAACATATAATATTAAAAAATTGGAAAGATTACGCAAGTATTTTTAACGATAAAGTAAAATTTGAACAATTTTTTGATTTGATTAATGCTTCTCGCGGGTCAGGTGATCATAGTAGGGAATTGGACGATGAGGAGGAAGCATTGTACAATATCGCATTCAATTATTTTGAGACCATATTAAAGGATTATGAATAATAGAGTGTTTTTTAATAAAGTTAGATTGATTAATACAGAGGGGAGGAAACCATATGATCTACCAACCGAAAGGCGTCTGTTCCAAGGCGATCGACATTGAGATGGAAGAGGGCGTCATCAAGTCCGTCCAATTTACGGGCGGCTGTAACGGCAATACACAGGGCATTTCCCGATTGGTCGTGGGAATGCGGGCGGAAGACGCGATCGACAGACTGCGCGGCATCAAGTGCGGCTTTAAGAACACTTCCTGTCCGGATCAGTTGGCGTGTGCGCTCCAGGAGATGCTGGAACAGTGACAAAGCCGGAATCGAAAATTGACTGATAGAAGGAAGGCATATGTTATGGGAAAAAAGATCGTACTGACAGGCGGCGGAACGGCCGGGCATGTGACGCCGAACATGGCGCTGATCCCAAAACTGCGGGAACTGGAGTATGAGATCGTGTACATGGGTTCCTACGACGGGATCGAAAAGAAGCTGATAGAGGATTTTGACATTCCCTACTATGGCATTGCGACGGGGAAATTCCGCCGTTACTTCGATCCGAAGAATTTTTCCGATCCTTTCCGCGTGATCAAGGGCATGCGGGAGGCGAGGCGGTATCTCAAGGAGATCAAGCCGGATGTGCTGTTTTCCAAGGGCGGTTTTGTCAGCGTGCCCGTGGTGCGCGCGGCGGCGTCTTTAGGGATTCCCTGCATCATTCACGAGTCGGATATGACGCCCGGTCTTGCGAATAAACTCTGTATTCCGGTAGCGAAGAAAGTGTGCTGCAACTTCCCGGAGACGTTCAGCCAGCTTCCGGCTGCGAAAGCGGTGCTGACAGGTTCGCCGATCCGCAAGGAATTGGCTGCGGGAAATAAGGAGGCGGCTTATAAACTGTGTGGGTTTGACAATTCGAAGCCCGTTATCATGGTGGTGGGCGGAAGCCTCGGTTCTGCGGCGATCAATCAGGCGATCCGGGACGCGCTGCCGGAACTTCTGAAAGATTTTCAGGTGGTGCATCTGTGTGGGAAGGAGAAAGTGGATAACCTTCTGCTCACGACTGCGGGATATAAGCAGTTTGAGTACGTGAAATCCGAAATGAAAGACATCTTCGCGATGGCGGATATTGTGATCTCGCGGGCAGGAGCCAATGCGATCAGCGAGATCCTGGCGCTCAAGAAGCCCAATATCCTGATCCCGCTGCCGTCATCCAGCAGCAGGGGCGACCAGCTTCTCAATGCGAAATCTTTCGAATCGCAGGGGTTCAGTATCGTGGTGGACGAGGACGACCTGACCAACAAACTGCTCCTTGAGAAAGTACAGGAACTCTACTTTAACCGCTTCACCTACATTGATGCGATGAAAAAGAGCAGTCAGCGGGATGCGATCGGCACGATCATAGACTTGATTGAAAAAGAAGTAACTTCAAAATAAACAATCTAAAATCAAATCATAAAGGAGGGCATTATGAGCAAAGTAACGTTTGATTATTCCAAAGCGGCGGCTTTCATCGGCGAGAACGAGGTGGAGTCCATGAAGAAGCTGGCGCTTGACGCAAAAGAGGTTCTGGTGAAGAAGACGGGTGCGGGAAATGATTTCCTGGGCTGGATCGATCTTCCCGTGAACTACGACAAAGAGGAGTTTGCCAGAATCAAGAAAGCGGCGGAAAAGATCAAGAGCGATTCCGAAGTGCTTCTGGTGATCGGGATTGGCGGCTCCTATCTGGGCGCGCGGGCGGCGATCGAGTTTCTGCGCCACAGCTTTTACAATGTTGTGGACAAGTCTGTCAGAAAGACGCCCGAGATCTACTTCGTGGGAAATTCCATCAGTTCTACTTATATCAAGCACCTGATCGACGTGATCGGCGACAGAGATTTTTCCATCAACATGATCTCCAAGTCCGGCACGACTACGGAACCTGCGATCGCGTTCCGTGTCTTTAAGGAGATGGCGGAGAAGAAATACGGCAAAGAAGGCGCCGCTAAGAGGATTTACGCTACCACGGACAGAGCAAAGGGATCCCTGAAAAACCTTGCGACTGAGGAGGGCTATGAGAGCTTTGTGGTGCCCGATGACGTCGGCGGGCGTTTTTCCGTGCTGACGGCGGTGGGTCTGCTTCCCATTGCGGTATCGGGCGCGGATATCGACAAGCTGATGGAGGGCGCGGCGGAAGGCAGAAAGATGGCGCTGGAAGCGCCTTTTGAGGAGAATGATGCGCTCAAGTATGCGGCGCTTCGCAATATCTTACTCAGAAAAGGCAAGATGATCGAGATTCTGGCGAACTATGAGCCGAGCGCGCACTTTGTCTCCGAGTGGTGGAAACAGCTTTACGGCGAGTCCGAGGGCAAAGATCAGAAGGGTATCTTTCCGGCAAGCGTCGATCTTACGACCGATCTGCACTCGATGGGTCAGTTTATTCAGGACGGTTCCCGCATCCTGTTTGAGACGGTCCTCAACATAGAGACGAGCAGAGAGGAGATCGTGATCGGCAAAGAGCCTGTAGATCTGGACGGATTGAACTATCTGGCGGGCAAGAATGTTGACTTTGTCAACAAGAGCGCGATGAACGGCACGATCCTGGCGCACACGGACGGTCAGGTGCCGAACTTTATGGTCAACGTTCCCGAGGTAAACGAGTTTTATCTGGGCGAGCTGTTCTACTTCTTTGAGTTTGCCTGCGGCGTCAGCGGCTATCTGTTAGGCGTGAATCCTTTCAATCAGCCCGGTGTGGAGAGCTATAAAAAGAATATGTTCGCGCTGCTCGGAAAGCCCGGCTACGAGGCGCAGAGAGAAGAGCTTTTGAAGAGACTGTAATGATATCGTTATTGATAAGAAATGGAAATATGGAGGTTCATATGAGCGACAAGACGATTCCCTACAAAATATATTTAGAAGAGAATGAGATGCCGACAAGGTGGTATAACGTGCGGGCGGATATGAAGAATAAGCCCGCGCCCCTGTTAAATCCCGGGACGAAGCAGCCCATGACGGCAGAGGAGCTGTCAGCGGTATTTTGCAGCGATCTGGTCAGTCAGGAACTGGATGATACCACGCCTTACATCGACATTCCGGAGGAGATCCGAAAATTCTATAAGATGTACCGTCCGTCTCCTCTTGTGCGGGCTTACTGTCTGGAAGAGAAGCTGGGGACGCCGGCGAAGATCTACTATAAATTCGAGGGAAATAACACCAGCGGCAGTCATAAACTCAATTCGGCGATCGCGCAGGCATATTATGCGAAAAAGCAGGGGCTAAAGGGCGTCACCACGGAGACGGGCGCGGGTCAGTGGGGCACGGCGCTGTCTATGGCGTGTTCCTATTTCGGGCTGGACTGCAAGGTGTATATGGTAAAGGTTTCGTACGAACAGAAGCCGTTCCGCAGGGAAGTGATGCGCACTTACGGCGCCGACGTGACGCCCTCTCCTTCTATGACTACCGAGGTCGGGAAAAAGATCCTTGCCGAGCATCCGGGCACCACGGGGAGCTTGGGCTGCGCGATCTCCGAAGCTGTGGAAGTCGCGGTGGGAACGGAAGGCTACCGCTATGTGCTGGGAAGCGTCTTAAATCAGGTGCTGCTGCACCAGTCCGTGATCGGCTTGGAGACAAAAGCGGCTTTGGATAAGTACGGGATTAAGCCGGATATCATCATCGGCTGTGCCGGAGGCGGCTCCAATCTGGGCGGATTGATCGCGCCTTTCATGGGTGAGAAGTTAAAGGGCAATCAAGATTACCGCATCATTGCGGTGGAACCTGCGTCCTGTCCCAGCTTTACGAGAGGAAAGTTTGCTTACGATTTCTGCGATACGGGAAAGGTCTGTCCGCTGGCGAAGATGTACACGCTGGGGAGCGGTTTCATTCCTTCCGCCAACCATGCGGGCGGGCTTCGCTATCACGGTATGAGTTCCACGCTGTCCCAGCTTTATGCGGACGGCTTGATGGAAGCTGTCTCCGTGGAGCAGACGGCAGTATTCGAGGCGGCGACGCAGTTTGCGAGGGTGGAGGGTATCCTGCCCGCGCCCGAGAGCGCGCATGCGATACGGGTCGCCATCGACGAGGCGAATCGGTGCAAGGAGACCGGAGAGGAGAAGACGATCGTTTTCGGTCTGACGGGCACGGGCTACTTTGATATGGTGGCTTACCAGAAATATAATGACGGCGAGATGAATGACTATATTCCTACGGATGCGGAGTTGGAGCAGGGATTTTTGTCGCTTCCGCACGTTGAATAACAGGATTGGTTTCCCCATCGGCGGCTGTCGGTGGGGAATTTCATTCAGATGAGGAGGTATCTATGAAACTGGTAGTTTTGGAGCGTAACAGTGTGGGAACGGATGTCGATGTGAGCTGCTTTGAGCGGTTCGGCGAGGTGGTCTGCTATCCCAACACGGTGGCGGAAAACACGGCGGAGCGGGTAACGGATGCAGATATCATCATTGCGAATAAGGCGCCCATGAATGAGAGCACCTTGAAAGATGCGCCGAACGTAAAATTGATCTGCCTGTTTGCAACGGGATTTGACAATGTGGACCTTGCCTACTGCAAGAGCCGCGGCATCAAGGTGGCGAACGTGGTGAATTACAGCACGGCAATGGTGGTGCAGCATACGATTCTGCTGGCGCTGGCGCTGGAAGAAAAACTGGCGTTCTATGACGATTATGTGAAATCCGGCGCTTATGGGGCGCAGGATCGGTTTTCTAATTTTGACAGATCTTTCGGGGAATTTGACGGGAAGACCTGGGGCATCGTCGGCATGGGAAATATCGGTCGGGGCGTAGCGCAGGTAGCGCAGGCTTTCGGCTGCCGTGTGATCTTTTACTCCGCGTCCGGTAAGAGCACTTGTACGGAATATGAGCGGGTGGAATTTGACGAACTGCTTGCGCAGTCGGATATTTTGTCCCTGCACTGTCCGCTAAGTGACAGGACGAGGGGACTGATGAATAAAGACGCTTTTTCCAAGATGAAACCGACGGCGATCCTTGTCAATGTGGCGAGGGGTCCGGTGGTCGAGACGCAGGCGCTCTGCGAAGCGCTCACGACGGGGCAGATCGCGGCGGCGGGGCTTGATGTGCTGGAAAAAGAGCCGATCAGTGAGGATGACCCGCTGGGCAGCATCAAGGACAGCACAAAACTGATCATCACGCCGCATATGGCGTGGGCGAGTATCGAGGCGAGAACGCGGCTGGTGGAGGAAGTCGTGAAGAATATTGAGGCGTTCTTGAACGGGAAAGAACGGAATATAGTCAATAAATAAGGAGGAAAGCGACTGTGGGAATTGAAATCAAAGGTGCACTAACAATCCTGCCGGAGGGCGAAACGGATGTGGTGCGGGAGACGTCAATCTACATAGAGAAAGATCGGATCGCGGGAATCGGTGACAAGCCCGCGGGATTTTCTGCCGACAAGGTGATCGACGGGAAGGACAAGCTCGTGATACCAGGACTAATCAACTGTCACACACACTCCTATATGTCGTTTATGCGCAACGCGGCGGACGACCTTTCCTTTATGGACTGGCTCTTTGGGACGATCGATCCGCTTGAGCAGCAGATGACGGACGAGGATACATACTGGGGTGCGAACCTTGCCATCATCGAGATGATGAAGAGCGGCACCACCTGCTTTAACGATATGCAGATGAACATCCACCAGACGACCCGCGCGGTGAAAGAATCCGGAATGCGCGCCGTGATCTGCCGCGGTCTTGTGGGGAGCGGTGACGACGAGGCGGGGCAGTCGCGTCTGCGGCAGGCATACGAGGAGCGGGATGCGGCGGCGGACTGTGACAGACTTTCTTTCCGGCTCGGACCTCATGCGCCTTACACCTGCGACGACGCGTATCTGAAGATCGTCGCGGAGGAAGCGAAGCGGGAGCATATGGGGATCCATACGCATCTGTCGGAGAGCGAGAGCGAGATCAGCCAGATTCAGGAAAAGTACGGCTGTACACCGATCGCGCTGGCGGAAAAATGCGGTATTTTCGACGTGCCAGCCATCGCGGCGCACTGCGTTCAGGTGACGGACGAAGATATCGCAATATTAAAACGAAATAACGTCAGCGTTGTGACCAATCCCGCCAGCAATATGAAGCTGGGGAACGGTTTTGCGCCGATTGCAAAGATGCTTGACGCGGGCGTGAACGTGTGCCTTGGCACAGACGGCGCGGCGAGCAACAACTGCTTAAATATGTTCCACGAACTGAGCCTGCTGACGCTGATCCACAAAGGCACGGGCAGGACGCCCCAGTGCGTCAGCGCGAAAGAAGGGTTCCGCATCGCTACGATCAACGGCGCGCGGGCGCTCGGTCTGGAGAAGCAGATCGGTTCCATTGAAGTGGGAAAAAAGGCGGATCTGGCGATCCTTGACCTGAATACGCCGTCCCTCACACCGCGCAATAACCTGATCGCGGCGCTGTCCTACTCCGCGAACGGCTCTGAGGTGGACACCGTCATCATCGACGGAAAAGTGACTATGGAGGGCAGAAAGATCCTTACAATGGACGAGGCGCTGGTCTATCAAAAGATACAGGATATTATCGTAAAAATGGGGCTTGATAAGAAAGTCTATTGAGGATAGGACAGAATTTTCCGAAAAATCCGTTGTTGTTGTAGCATTAAAAAGAAATTTCTGGTAAAATAACTTTAATATCCTTATAAAGCAAGGGGGAAATCGTATGCTGGCAACGCTGATTCCGTATTTTGATAAAGATATGAAAGTCTCCGCTTACGCGCTGGCGTCGCAGAGAGAGAACAGTCTTTTGACCCCGCCAATCTTCGGTTCGAGCAGTCCGAACGGTCTGGCGGAGATCGAGGGAGCGGAGATCATCCGCAATATTGGGATCGATACCCTTTCTCCGGGTACCGACGTGTGGATTCCGGTAAGTCATATCGCGGTCTTTTCATCCGATCTGGAGGCACAGTGCGAAGAGTTTCAGGGCAGAGTGGTTTTCGTGTTCGACAATGCGGTTGAGAATACGGACGCCTACAGGAACCGATTCACGCAGCTCAAAGAACAGGGCTTCAAGCTTGCCATGTCGAAACTTCCCGTGAACCGCTATGAGGAGAACAAAGAGATCCTGCGGCTGATGGACTATGTCATTCTGGACCAGACAGAGGTGGATCTCTCCAAAGTCAAGATTTATTTCAGGAGACAGTATCCGCAGATCAGGATCTGTGTCAGCAATATCAGCAGTCAGGAGATCTTTGACAGCTTAAAGGACGACGATAATTTCTATTTATTTGAGGGAATGTTTTACCGTATCCCGATTACCAAAGGCGAGACGGAGGTTTCCCCGCTCAAGATCAACTATCTGGAACTGATGAATATCGTAAACGATGTGGATTTTGAGCTGACAAAGGCAGCGGACGTGATCGGGCGCGATACCGCGCTGGTGTTGGAGCTCCTTAAAATGGTAAACCACATTGCCATCAATTCTCAGGTGACGTCCATCCGCCATGCGGCGGCGATCCTGGGACAGAGAGAACTGAAAAAGTGGATCAATACCGTGATCACAAAGGAGCTGTGTGCGGACAGACCGAATGAAGTTTCCCGTACATCCATGCTGCGCGCGAAATTCATGGAATGCCTTGCTCCGGTCTTTGGTTTGGGGATGAAAGCTTCCGAGGTCTTCCTGATGGGGCTGTTCTCCATTCTGGATATCATTTTGAATATGCCGATGGAGGAGGCGCTTAAGAAAGTCACGGTCTCCAAAGAGATCGAGGATGCGCTGGTACACAGAAAGGGCGATCTTGCGGGCATTTTCTCCTTTGTTGTCAGCTATGAGGCGGCGGACTGGCAGGAGATCAGCAGGCAGCTCATCGTGTTGAATGTGGATACGGATACGATCTATCAGGCATATACAGAGACCGTTTGCTGGTATAAGACCATGTTTTTTGAGACGGATCAGGCGTAAGGGAGGAAATCAGGGATGAGCAGCGAAATCAGAGACATTAATCTTGCCGGGTCCGGCGAGAAAAAAATCGAGTGGGTCAAGAGAAATTGTGATCTTCTCCGCACTCTGGAAAAGGAATTTAGCGAGAGCAAGCCTTTTGCGGGCAAGAAAGTAACGCTTTCCGTACATCTGGAAGCGAAGACCGCTTATCTGTGCCTGGTGCTGGCAGCGGGCGGCGCCGAGATGTATGTGACGGGTTCTAATCCCCTGTCCACGCAGGACGATGTAGCAGCGGCTTTGGTCAAGGCAGGGCTGGAAGTGCATGCCTGGTATGACGCGACGCCGGAGGAATACGAAAGCCACATCCGCGCGGTGTTGGAGGCGGGACCGAATATCATCATCGACGACGGCGGCGATCTGGTCAATATGGTGCATAAGGAGATGAAGCATCTCATCCCGAACATCATCGGCGGCTGTGAGGAGACCACGACGGGCATCATCCGTCTGGAAGCCATGAATAAGGCGGGCGAATTAAAGTTCCCTATGGTGCGCGTGAACAATGCGGCATGCAAGCATTTCTTTGACAACAGATACGGCACGGGGCAGTCCGTGTGGGACGGCATCAATCGTACGACGAACCTGATCGTTGCGGGCAAGATCGTCGTTGTGGCAGGCTACGGCTGGTGCGGAAAGGGCACCGCCATGAGAGCGAAAGGGCTCGGCGCGCGGGTGATCGTGACGGAGATCGATCCGATCAAAGCGATCGAGGCGGTGATGGACGGCTTTGACGTGATGCCGATGAAAGAAGCGGCGAAAGTGGGCGACTTCTTCATTACCGTGACGGGTTGCGACGGCGTTATTGATCAAGAAGATTTTGCGGAGATGAAAGAGGGCGCGATCCTCTGTAATGCGGGACATTTCGACTGTGAGATCGACATGGCGTGGCTGAAAGCGAACGCGGTGGAGACCAGAGAGCAGAGAAAGAATATCATGGGTTATAAGCTGCCTACGGGGCAGTGGATCTTTGTACTGGCGGAGGGACGTCTCGTGAATCTGGCGGCGGGCGACGGGCATCCCGCGGAGATCATGGATATGAGTTTTGCGATTCAGGCGCTTTCCGCGAAGTATCTCGTGGAGCATGGAAGCGAGCTGACCGAAAAGCTGATCGACGTGCCGGAAGAGGTGGATCGGGACGTGGCAAAGCGGAAGCTGGCGTTCCTTGGCAAAGAGATCGACGTGCTGACGCCGGAGCAGGAGAAGTATCTGAACAGTTATGCGTTGTGATTTTTGATTGAATCTATAATAGGTAGAAAGAAAGGCTGTATCGTGCTGATCGGCATGCATGCAGCTTTCTTTTTGTGTTACAGGAGAACGGGTGTGGAAATCATTTGACATATACCCGAGAAACGGGTATAATCAAACTATGATAAAAACATTCGCGGATAGAGAAACGGAAAAAATATACCATCAAATATTTTCAAAGAAGTTACCGCAGACAATTCAAAAAACAGCATTGCGAAAATTGATTATGATTGATAATGCGCAGAGTTTGGATGATTTACGAGTACCGCCGGCTAATCACTTAGAAAGACTGGAGGGAGATCGGGAAAGGCAGTACAGTATCAGGATTAACGATCAATATCGGATATGTTTCAAGGCAGATGGAAATAATTTTTATCATGTGCAAATTGTAGATTATCATTAAATTTGGAGGGTTGTCGGGATGAACTATATTGAAGTTCCTAAAATGAGTGAAATATTAATGGAAGAATTTATGATACCATTTGGCATATCTGCATATCGTTTGGCACAGGAGATACATGTGCCGGTATCAAGAATTCAGGATATTTTACATGATAGACGAAAAGTTACGGCAGATACATCCATTAGACTTGCAAAGTTTTTTGGTGTATCTGATCGTTATTTTCTTGATATACAAAATGATATTGATATTAGAAATGTAAAAATGGGCATGGGGGATGAAATCAAAACAATATCCGTGTGTCAATATGTATAGTGTTCTAATTTAATTGATGAAATTGATTCAACGGACGAGAGGGGCAGGAAGATGGTATCAGGAAAAAGAGTGCTGTTAGGAAAAAGAATATTGACGGGCATTTTGACGGCGGCAATGTTGATTTCGCCGTTACAGCTTTCGGGCAGTTCTGTTTGGGCGGCGGAACTGCCGGAGGACAGTGTCGTAACGGATAGTGGGACAGATTTTGAAACCGAGCAGACCGTGACGGAGGATGAAGGGGCGGCGGATTCGGGTGAGATAGCTGACCCGGCAGGGGAAGACCAAATAGGCGGTGAGACCGCGGAATCCGACGGGCAGTCGGAAGAGGAGGACAATCCTGCCGATCGGGACGACGAATCATCGGAGGAAAGCGAAGACGACTCGTCGTCGGATAATGAGACCGTCTCAGAGAATGATATCTCGGATGAGAGCACAGAGGAGATCGAGGAAGAACAGAATTATCTTACCGGAATCTCGGAAAACAGTGTAGTGATAGAGGAACAGCCCGAAGTGATGGTGCAGGGAGAGATCGAGGGCGCTTATCAGTTCGGCGGCGCACCGTCTGCGCGGGGAGATATTTCGCTCTATTCGAATGGTTCTCTTCTTTCAGCGTACGGCGAGGGTGCGGAGGAGTATCTGTATGAGCAGATGCTTCTGCGGAGTGCGCAGATAGATATATCAGCGTATGAGATACCTTATGATGACGCCGGAAAAGCGGCATTAAAAAGTCTGGTAAGCGGTGTGCTGAATGAGCATCCGGATCTCTATTTTGTTGAAAATGGATATCAGTATTGGAGTAACGGTACGATTATCACAGCGCTTGATTTTACATATAATAATACTTATGATGATGCCGCTTTCCAAAAAAGTGTGACGGCGGCGTTGTCGCAGGTCAACGGGCAAATGAGCGATCTGGAAAAGGCGATCGTCCTGCATGATTACCTTACCGTGAACTGCGAGTATGATTATGACAATTTGAATGCAAACACGGTTCCGTCCGCGTCATATACGGCGTATGGTATTCTGGTGAACCGCATTGCTGTGTGTCAGGGCTATGCGCTTGCTTACAAGTATCTGCTGAATCGGGAGGGCATCGACTGCTACATGGTTACCAGTGATTCCATGAATCACGCTTGGAATATGATTGTCTTAAACGGGACGTATTATCAGGTGGATGTGACATGGGACGATCCGACCAGGGATAGGATCGGCAGATCGGTACATACTTATATGTTCCGCAGCGACGCCGCTTTTGCGAAACATCAGGACTGGCGGGTGACAGACGGCAGCGATGTGGTGAATTATACAGCGACCGACACCCGCTACGACAATGCGTTCTGGGCGGACTGCGATTCGCCGCTGGTGTTTGACGGAGAGGACTGCTATTATATTACTTTTGACAGCAGTACAGGTGGCGTCATTAAGAAAGGCACGCTCGCAGAGATTACGGGCAGCGGGACCGTGGTGCAGAGTATCGATCGCTGGCCGGTCTGGGATGGCGGCGGCTATTGGCAGGGCGCTTTTTCCGGTCTGTTTCGAAGTGGAGACCGTTTATATTATAACGATAAATCGTTTATTTACAGCATCGCGTTGGATGGAACGGACAAGCGTACCGAATTTACGCCAGATACGACAGAGGGCTACATCTACGGCAGCGCATACTGCCAGGGGAAAGTGCTTTATGTGCTGCATCAGACGCCGAATATAACGGCGAAAGAAACCGTGCTGACAGCGGATCTGACGATCGAGGGCGGCGATCCGGTCGAAACGCCAGAGACTTATACGATTACCTATATCCTGAGCGGCGGTAAGAACAGCGCGGAGAATCCTTCTACATACACGGCGGAGACAGAAACGATCACATTGCAGGATGCGGTGAAAGACGGCTATCAGTTTGACGGCTGGTACAAGGATGCGGCGTATACCCAGCGGGTAACGCAGATCGTCAAGGGGAGCACAGGAAATTTAACGCTCTATGCAAAGTGGAGCAAAGTGCAGACAGGGAGCCTGCCGGAGGTCGATATGACGCCCTCGGACGGCAATGTTGTCATGGGCTTTTCCGGCACATATTATACGGAAACGGCGGATAAGATCTTAAAGAGACTGAATGCGATCCGTCTGGAAGCCTGTAAGGAGGGGATTGAAAACCCGGGCACGGGAGATCCGCTCACGGAAGCGGACTATGTGCCGCTCAAGTGGTCCTCCGATCTGGAAGCGATCGCCAGACTCCGGGCGGCGGAGGCGTCTGTGAGCCAGGGACATACGAGACCTAACGGAACCACCTGTTTTACGGCAAAGACGACAAACGGCGAGCAGTCCTGGGCGGAGAATCTGGCATGGAATTATGACGGTCTGATGAAGGGGATCGAACAGTGGTATGCGGAAAAGAGTTACTGGAAAAGCGGAAATGCAAGCAAGGCGGGGCATTATACCAGTATCATCAGCCCTTATTATAGATATGTGGGCATGGGAACGTTCCGGCTTTCCAGCGGCGGCTGGTACAGCGTGTCGCAGGAATTCAGCTATAAAAATTCTATGGACGAGAGCAAGGATGCTTCGCACAAAACAGGCGTGCAATATCTGGAAATACAGGGCAGCAAGGTAACGAAGCTGGCGTACGGCAAAGACAAGATCTCCTTTTTACGCGAAGGCGACAGCGCGCAGATGCCGATAACGGTTACGGCGCAATATAATGATTATTATGGAACGGCTAAAACTTATACCGGAGCGTATCAGGCAGGAGGAAGCTGGAAGTCTTCCGATGAAACGGTTGCCGTGGTGGACGGTGCGGGTGAAGTGACGGCTTTGAAAGCGGGAACAGCCAAGATTACGATGAAAGCAGGGACGAAATCCGTTTCCGCAGACATCACGGTGTACGGAAAGGACGACAGCCCGATCGTTGTGAAAGCCCCCAACCGTACCACATATAAAGTCGGGGAGAAGATTAATCTTGCGGGCGGAACCGCGACTTACCCGTCGGGCAGCCAGATGAAGACGGTAACGCTGACAGCCGCGATGATCAGCGGATTTGATTCGACAAAACCGGGAATCTGTAAAGTGCAGGTCAAATGCGGCGGCTATGTGGCGGCTTTTGAGACGCTGATTGTGGAAGAGCCGAAACTTGCGGCTTCTGTCGGGCAGAAACTCCGCGACGTCAAACTGCCGCAGGATCCATACGGGACGTACACATGGCAGGATGATGATACGACAGTTTTGGAGAAAGCCGGGGTTTATACGTTCAAGGCGGCATTTGCGCCGGAAGATACGACAAAATTCCAGAACCTTGCGGATATTAAGGTAGAGGTGACGGCGCAGGCGACGCTTGGAACTGACACAGATGTCACTTTTAAGACGAATCAATTTACTTACAGCGGTGCGGAACAGGAGCCGAAACTCGTCGTGCGTGCGGCGGATACTGTGCTGACGGAAGGAAGCGACTATACGCTGTCTTATGAAAATAATAAAAATGCGGGAACCGCGACAGTGACCATAGACGGCATGGGCTGTTATCTCGGCAGTCTCAGCAGGACGTTTGAGATCAAGCCGGCGCAGCTTGTGATCACGGCAAAAGATAAGACAATCCTGATCAGGGATCCGAAACCGCAGCCAAGCGACTACGCTTATGAAGTGAGCGGGCTGATGGCAGGTGATGCGCTGATTGCAGAGCCGATCGTTTCCTGTGAAATCGTGGGCACTGCAGCGGCAGGACAGTATGATATCGTGCTTTCCGGCGCCGATGCGGGAGCAAATTATGAGATATCCTATGTGAGCGGCACGCTGCGCGTGGCAAGCGAGTATGTCACCTGTACGGTGAAGTATGATATGCAGGGGCATGGGGAAGCTTTGGCGGATCAGCTCGATGTGAAAGTCGGCAGTACGCTTGAGCCGCCGACGGACCCGACAGCGGAGGGGTACCGCTTTGACGGCTGGTATCGGGATGCCGGATGCACGAAAGCATGGAATTTTGATGCGGATATCGTGCAGTCGGATATGACGCTGTATGCGAAGTGGCTTGGCGGGAGCGCAGGCGGCGAATTTGCTTTTCAGGAGATCGCCGACGTGTATTATACCGGAAAAGCCTGTAAGCCTGCGGTCAGCGTATATGACGGCGATACGCTTCTGAAAGCGGGCAGGGATTATCAGATCAAGTATTATCAAAATGTCAATGCCAATAAAGACGGCGTAAGAAAGCAGGGGAACGGTGCGGGAAGCTATTTTAAGGAAGACCTTCCCTATGTGGAGATCATCGGCAAAGGAAATTATACGGATAAGGTCAAAGTCAATTTTAACATTTTCAGGGCTTCGATCGGCGATGGCAGCAGCCGCACGGCGGATGGCGTCACCTTAAAGGTTTCCGATCAGCTGGTGACGGCAAAGAAAGTGCAGAGACCGTTTTCTTCGATTAAGTATGTCAAAGGCATGAAGAAAGATGTTGACTTCACGGTGAGCCTGAAAGTGGAAAATGCACGCGATCAGGCGGGAAAGAGTCTGCAAAAAGGCTTGGAGCTGGAAAATGCCGCCGTTCCTGCGGGGTACAGCGGGGCGTTTCTGCTGACGGTAAAGGGCATCGGCAATTATGAGGGAAGCGTCTGTCGGGAGATCTATGTGACCGATAAAGCGCATTTGATTAAAAACGCGACGATCACGATCGGAAAGAATCTCAAGAATATCACGTTTGACGGGAAACCGGTAGAGCTGAAAGCTGCGGAGAGCAATTCGCCGGATACGTTCAGTGTGAAGTACGGAAAGACATTTCTGAAACCCGGGCGGGATTATACGGTAAGCTGCCGCAATCATGACAGAGTCGGCAAAGCGGAACTGGTCATTACGGGAATGGGAGAGTATGTCGGAAGCAAATCGGCAGCTTTTACCATCAAAGGAAGAGCGTTTACGGCTAAGACGGTTCTGGTGGAGGGCATAGAAAATCAGGGATATACGGGCAAGGCGATCACGCAGAACGGCGTGAAGCTGACATACGGTACGGGAGATGCAGAGCGGCAGACGCTGCGTTACGGAACGGACTACACCATAAGCTACAGTAAAAATATCAATAGGGGAACGGCGACGATGACGTTCAAGGGCGCTGCGGCGGCGGGATACAGCGGCAGCTTTAAGAAAACATTCAAGATCACGGCGGCTGATATCACGCAGACAAAACAGGCGGAAACGATGAAGAATATGGTCTATCCCTATTGCAAAGCGGGTGTGAAACCCGTGGAGGAGATCGGTCTTACGAATGCGGCAGGGCAGACGCTGCGAAACGGCAAAGACTATACATTGAAGTATGCCAATAACAAAGCGGTGGCAGGCGTTTCGGATGAAAAGCCGCCGACGGTGACTGTGAAAGGAAAAGGCAACTATGCCGGAGAAATTCAGGTAAACTTTACCATTGTCAAAGCCGATCTGCAAGCAGGTCTTGACAGCGGCAGTATCGCGATAAAGACTACGCCGATCGCATACCGGAGCAATCAGGCGGATATCTATGTTTATAAGCCTGCGGTGAAGCTGACGGACGGAAAGACTGCGCTGCGTGCGGGTCAGGATTACGAGATCGAGTATTTGAGCAATACGCAGGCGGATTATAACAACTATATGCAAAAGCTGGGAAATCAAACCGCTGTAGAGGAAAATACCCCGCGCGCTGTCATTACCGCACATGCGGATTCCGGTTACAAGCTGGATACGCCGATCGTTGTGCCGCTGCAGATTTATCAGGTGAAGTTAAAGAAAGCGGATCTGGAAGTGGAGATCGGAGAGGCGGTCTACACGGGCGGCAGGGTCGAACCGTCGGTGAAGGTGTCCTATCTGGGCGCAGACGGCAAGGTTACCTTTGTGAAAGACCGGGATTATACGGTCTCCTACGGAGCAAATAATAAGTCCGGCAAGAATAAGGGGAGCGTTACGATAAATGGCATTGCGCCATATTACGGCGGCAGCGTGACGGTGAAATTTGATATCGTGAAAAAGGCGATTACTTACTAAAAGGAGCGTCCCATGACGGATACGCAGAAGAGCATAAAAACATACAAGTCGGGGGAACTGCTGCGGCGGTTCCTCCCTTACTATAGAACCTATTGGAAGGTCGTGGTGATCGACCTTTTCTGCGCGGGGCTGACGACGATCTGCGAGCTGGTGCTGCCGATGATCATCCGCTTTATCACCAATGCGGGGATGAACGATCTGGCTTCGTTGACCATATCGGTCATTGTTCGGCTGGGCGTGCTTTATCTCTGCCTGCGGATCGTCGATTCGGTGGCGAATTTTTATATGGCGTACACCGGACATGTGATGGGAACGCGCATTGAGACGGACATGCGGCGGGACGCCTACGCGCATCTGCAAAAGTTGTCGGATACTTACTATAATAACACCAAAGTCGGTCAGATCATGGGGCGCATCACCAACGATCTGTTTGATGTGACGGAGTTTTCGCATCACTGTCCGGAGGAGTTTTTTATCGCGGGCATTAAGGCGGTGATTTCCTTTATCATTCTGGCGCGGATCAGCCTCGGGCTGACGCTGATCATTTTCCTGATCGTGCCGATCATGGCAGTCACCTGTACGGTCATCAACCTGCGGATGCGGGAGGCGTTCCGCAAACAGCGCGTGCAGATCGGCGAGCTGAATGCGCGCATCGAGGACAGCCTTCTCGGGCAGAAAGTGGTGAAAGCGTTCACCAACGAGGAAAAAGAGAAAGAAAAATTCGAGCGGGACAATCAGAACTTTTTTCTTATTAAAAAAGAAACCTATAAATTCATGGCGGCGTTCCAGACGACCACAAGGGCGTTCGACGGGCTGATGTATCTGGCGCTTCTTGTGGCGGGCGGCATTTTTATGGTGAAAGGAAAGATCGCGCCGGGCGACTTGGTGGCGTATGTCATGTATGTGACGACGCTGATCGCCACCATCCGCAGGATTATTGAATTTGCGGAGCAGTTCCAGCGCGGTATGACGGGGATCGAGCGTTTTGTGCAGATCATGGACAGCGATATCGAGATCTTTGACGAGCCGGACGCGGTGGAGTGCAAAGAGGCAAAGGGCAATATCTCCTTCCACGATGTGAGTTTCGAATACCCCGACGACCATAACGTGGTGTTCCGAGGCTTAAATCTGGAGATCCGACAGGGTGAAAAAGTCGCGATCGTGGGACCGTCCGGCGGCGGAAAGACGACGCTTTGTAATCTGATTCCCCGTTTTTACGACATCGATCAGGGTGAGATTTTATTGGACGGAAAAAATATCCGCGGGTATACGATCAAGAGTCTGCGGCAGAATATCGGTATGGTGCAGCAGGACGTCTATCTGTTCTCGGGGACGGTCTATGAGAATATCGCGTACGGGAAAAATAACGCCACGAAAGAGGAAGTGGTCGAGGCGGCGAAGCGGGCGGGAGCGCACGAGTTTATCACGGCGCTCAAGGATGGCTACGATACCTATGTAGGCGAGCGCGGCGTGAAACTTTCCGGCGGGCAGAAGCAGCGCATCAGCATTGCCAGGGTCTTTTTGAAAAATCCGCCGATCCTGATTCTGGACGAGGCGACCTCCGCGCTGGATAATGAGAGCGAGTTTCAGGTGGCGAAGTCGCTGGAAGCCCTTGCGAAAGGCAGGACAACGATCACCATCGCGCACAGGCTTTCGAGCATTCGCAATTCCGACCGCATTCTGGTGCTGACGGAGGAGGGCATCGTCGAGGAGGGAACGCATGAGGAGCTGCTTAAGCAGGGCGGGATCTACCATCATTTCTATGTGACAGCGAATGAGTTGAAGTAAAACCACAGTCAAAAGCGTTTTATATAATGTGCGCAAAAAAACAAGCAAATGCGAAGCAGACATTTGTTTTTCAGAAATGAGGACGGAAATGGAGCAGAAAATCGGCACGAGACATCGCATATTGGTCGTAGAAGATGATACAGTCCTCGCGGGCGGGCTGTGCCGCGCCCTGCAAAATGAGTCGGCGGAAGCGGCAAGCTGTCATACCCTGCGGGAAGCGGCGGCGCTGCTGGGGCAGGCGGCGTTTGACCTCGTGGTGCTGGACGTCAATCTCCCCGACGGAAACGGGTTTGACTTTCTGCAAAAAATCAAGGCAGAATATGACATGTGTGTCATATTGCTGACGGCAAACGACATGGAGACGGATATCGTGGCGGGGCTGGAATTGGGCGCGGATGATTATATCACGAAGCCTTTCAGTCTGGCGGTGCTGCGGGCGCGGGTGGAGACCCAGCTTCGGCGGGTGGCGCAGAGGAAAGCGGCGGGCGACGGCTGGATCACAGACGGGGCGTACCGCTTTCATTTTGCGAAAATGCTTTTCTTTCACGGGGAAGAGCAGGTGGAGCTTTCCAAGATCGAACAGCGGATCCTGCGGATGCTATTGGAAAACAGGAACGTGACCGTTACAAGAGAACAGCTTTTTGAGTTTGCATGGTCCGTGGACGCGGCGTTTGTGGATGAAAATACGCTGTCCGTCGCGGTGAAACGCCTGCGGGATAAGCTCGGCGCGCAGGATAAGATTAAGACGGTGTACGGAATCGGGTACAAATGGGAGAATACCTGAGAAACGGCATTCTCCGCATATGAGGAGGCTCATGTGATCGCGATAATAGGGATTTTATGTCTGCTTGCGGCGGTCATCGCTGCGCTGGCGGATTTTTATTTCAGAAGGCGGAGTCTGCGCCGCATGAACGATATGATACAGGCTGCGATCGACGGCACATTCCGGGCGGATCTCTATGACGAATCGATGTCCGCTGCCGTGGAGAACAAGCTGGCGGAGTATCTGGCTGTGACTGCGGCGCAGACGGAGAAAACAGTGGCGGAACAGGAAAAGACGAAAACGCTGATCGCGGATATCTCCCATCAGACGAAGACGCCGATCGCGAATCTTTTGCTTTATACGGAATTGCTGAAAGAAGAGGGCGCGGGAAACGGCGAGACGGCTGCGCTTCTCGAAAATCAGGTGAAAAAGCTGGATTTTCTGATCCAATCGCTGGTGAAGCTGTCCCGTCTGGAAACGGGAATTTTGGTACTGCATCCCGGGAAATGCGAGGTGCTGCCGCTTTTGGAGGAAGCAGAAGAGCAGTATGCGGCGCGGGCACGGGAAAAAGGGCTGTATCTGCGCGTGTTGGCGGAGGGAGCGCGCGGCGTCACGGCTTCTTTCGACCCGAAATGGACCTTGGAAGCGCTGGGCAATCTGATCGACAATGCGATCAAATATACACGGGAAGGCGGCGTTACGGTGCGCGTGAAACCTTATGAGCTGTTTGTCTGTATAGAAGTCGAAGACACCGGAATCGGCATCGCGGAGGAGGAACATGCCAAGATATTCGGACGGTTTTACCGCTCGCCGGCGGTGGCGGACGAACCGGGCGTGGGGATCGGGCTTTATCTTACGCGGGAGATCCTGCGGCAGCAGTCGGGGTATCTGAAACTTTCCTCGAAAGAGGGGGAGGGCGCGGTGTTTTCCATGTATCTGGCGCGGTAGAATGTCCTCACGGCTAATCTGCGATGCAATCGTATTTTAGCCAAAAATTTCAAAAAGAAATGATAAGTGCTCTATGAAATGATTTGGAAAATCATCTTTGAATTTACAAAGAAGTATGGTATCGTATAGTTAAATAATTAAGCACTGGAAAGAGGTGGAGCTGATGGAAACAAATAAAATGAGTAATTTAAATAGAATATTTACTCGTAATATGCTCCGCCACTTTATAGATGGGAAAGTGGATAATGTGTATTCGTCAGTAGTAAGGCGTTATATAAGTAATGCGGATCAAAAGAATAATCGGGAATTAATAAGCGAAATATATTGTGAACTAAAAAATAATTACCGAAACGAATATTTTTATAAGAATACTTTGTTGAATAAGTTGCTGTTAGGTGTGCACAGTGTTAACACAACAGCAGCATTAACGGAAGTGGCGATTGCTAAATCTAAGGCGGATTTTGTATTAATAAATGGAAAGGCTGTTGTATATGAGATAAAAACGGAATTGGATAATTTGGATAGACTAAATTCCCAGATAGACGACTATTATAAGGCTTTTGACCATGTAGCCACAGTTACTTATGAGAAAAACCTACAACAGTTACAGAAAGTGTTAGGAAGTATTGATAAGCCGGTGGGTATATATGTATTGCGAAAAAATGGTAAGTTGGGTACAATCCAAAAACCGCAAAGATACATCGATGGTTTGGATAAAGAGGTTATTTTTAAATTGCTGAGAAAAAGCGAATATGAAGATATAATTGCTCAACGGTATGGCTATTTACCAGAAGTTACGCAGTTTAAATATTATTCTGCTTGTAAGAAAATGTTTTTACAGATACCGATAGAAGAGTCATATTTACTTGTTTTGAGGATATTAAAAAGGAGAATGCAAATAGAGAAAGAAAGGTTTGTTAAGATTCCATATGAATTAAAATTTTTGGCTTATTTTATGGAGTTAACATTTAATGATTATCAGAAACTGGAAGCATTTTTAGAACATCAATATGGAGGTGCGTAGTATGTATTTCCCTTATTTACGAGGACGACAATTTGAATTAATTGCATTACGAGAATTGGTAGAGAAAGGTGTTTTGAGCAGTAGAATTACACCAATCATCGAACCTGTAAAATTATCTTCTACGCTTGTTAAAACCATAGAAAAATATGGAGTGAATGGTAAACAGATAGCTATCGTTACCAATCCCAAAGTGGGTAGTTTTAATAGTGATGCTAAAGAGGAGAAAAATCAGAAATTAAAGGAAAGTTTGTCTGCGATTCTAAAGGAAAATGATAATATTATTTTTATGAATTTGCTCAAACCAAATTTGAAGCCGGAGAAATTTATTGAAAGATATGCAGATAATATGGGAACGATTTGCAATGACAAAGATGCAATTTCTGTTTACGAAGTATACTTTGCAGAAACAGATGTTAAGTATAATTTAATACCAGATGAAAGTGGGTTTAGAAGAAAGATAAGAAAAAATAGAGTACTTTTGGCGAATAAGTTTAACAAACTAGATAGAAATAATGATTATATCGAAGTTGACGATGAGCCTTTTTCAGAAGATCATTTGTACTATCAGGAAGATGGATATGTGGGGTTTGCTGATTACTCTGTAGTTGGTGAAGAATATAATGAAACCGGGTTTGCCCCATATGCGGTTGCGATACATATTGTATATTTCGATAAAGATAATAGTTTACGCATAAAGCATTTTGTCTCTGATTCGAATGATGACATTAGTGATCCTGCCGGAAAATTTCAAGAAGCATTGTCGAAACTAGTGGAATGGAATGAAGAAAAGCAACTTGATACTGTAGCAATGGGAGAGTTTGAAGATTTATATAACCGAGAAGCTTATCCGGGTTTGGGAACTGTGAAAAAACTATCTATTATGCACCATTTAGAGCTAATGGGAAGATATTTGGATAAGGAGTAGTTTATGATAATTTGTGAAAAATGTTTTTGCGACACAGAAGTTATCTCTATTATTCGAAACAAAGCAGAGATTGGGGATTGCCCACTGTGTAAATGTAAAAATATACATATATATGATACAGATAAGTATGAAGATTTGAGCATGATGTTTGATGAACTGATAAGCATATATACACCCGTTTCTTTGTTACCAGATTTATATCCGAAATCAGATACTCGATTATTGAAAACTGAATTGATTAACAACTGGAATATTTTCAATAAGAAGAGTGAATCCGACGTATATAACATAATTACTGCGATTTGCAGAGAAAAGTATGAATATAATGCAGAGTTGTTTGATCAACCCGTTGGCATTCAGGAGTTATATGATACAGAGTATTTAGCAAAACATTCTCTTTTGACCACAAATTCTTGGGAAGATTTTGTAGAGGCTTTAAAGACAAAGAATCGTTTTCATACCCATTATGTAGATTTAGGTTTGTTGGAACGATTTTGCTCATATATTCGTAAACCCTATAAGGCAGGTGATATGTTTTATCGGTGCAGAATTTCAACGGAAGAAGGGATTCCTCTTGAAGAAATGGGGGCACCGCCGATTGAAAAGACTACAGATGGTAGAGCAAATGCAAGAGGGATCAGGTGTTTGTATTTAGGAGATACTGCTGAAACAACAATATATGAGGCAAGAGCTGGTGCATATGATTATGTAACAGTTGGAAAGTTTAGATTGAAAAAAGATATAATTGTTGTTGATTTAAAGAGGATTAATCAAATCAGTCCCTTTATAGAGGGATTGGATTGCTTAGAATATGCGATTAACAAAGAACATTTAAAAAAGATAAATAATGAAATGGGTAAAATAATGAGAAGGAGTGACAGTGCCTTGGATTATGTTCCGACTCAATATATTACCGATTTTGTTAAGAGTATTATCCATGATGATGTTGCGGAATATGCTGGTATCGAATATAAAAGCGTAATGCATAGTGCTGGATATAATTTAGCTTTGTTTGATCCGGACTTGTTTGAGTGTATAGATACGGAAGTGTATGGAATTGATACGATTGATTATAGAAAACATTTAATTAAGTGAACATATACCCTGATAAATTACTTAGTAAAACGCATGGAACGCACATCGCAGACCATGCGTTTTTTGCGCGCAGGAATCTCCCTATTGACAATTCTCATAGGGGGGGGGGTAGACTGGATAATGAATATTTGTCTTTATTTACGGCTTGCATATGCGGTTTTCAGAAAGAGGAGGGAAAATGAGCAAACAGGAAAAAACGAAAAAACAGAAAAGAACAAAGCGGATGAGAAGCAGATTCTTGGCAGGGATATTTTGCCTCAGCCTGCTTTTTGCCGATCTGGCGTCCGCAGCGCCTG